>DATLNJ010000073.1:0-52420 GCA_035536815.1 Frankiaceae bacterium | reverse complement strand
CGTACGCGTTCCAGGGTCTCGGCGAGGCGGGCCTGAAGATCCTCGCCGACGTCCGTGCCGAGACCGGGATGCCCGTCGTCACCGAGGTCGTCGAGGCGGCCGACGTCGAGCTCGTCGCGTCCTACGCCGACATGCTGCAGGTCGGCACTCGCAACAGCCAGAACTTCCCGCTCCTGCAGGCGATCGGCGCGACCGACCGGCCCGTGCTGCTCAAGCGCGGGATGCAGTCGACGCTCGACGAGTGGCTAATGGCGGCCGAGTACGTCGCGCAGCGCGGCAACCTGTCGATCGTGCTGTGCGAGCGCGGCATCCGGACGTTCGAGACCTCCACGCGGAACACGCTCGACGTCAGCGCCGTACCGGTGCTGCACGACCTCGCGCACCTGCCGGTCATCGTCGACCCGTCGCACGCGGCCGGCCGCCGCGACCTCGTGGTGCCGCTCGCCCGCGCGGCGCTCGCCGCCGGGGCCGACGGCGTCATCGTGGACGTGCACCCGCACCCCGAGACCGCGCTGGTGGACGGCCCGCAGGCGCTGGTCGCCGAGGACCTCGCGTTGCTCGGCGAGGCGATGCGGACGATCCCGCCGCTGCTCGGCAAGCGCGTCGCGACACCACCGGCGTAGCGGCGCCGGACGCTAGAGTCGCGCCATGCTGGTGCTGGAGGACAAGAGCGGCACCGAGCGGCTCGTGCTCGACGGCCAGTGGGTGCTGAAGCTGCGGGGCGGCAACGAGCTCGGCCGGTTCCTCGCGAGGGACTTCCGGCACGTCAGCATCTCCCGGCGCCATCGGCGCAAGTGGGTCCTCTTCGGCGCCAAGCGGCCGTACTGGCGGATCCTGATGCACATCGACCAGGGCGTGATGATCCTGAGCGTCGCCGACGAGCGCCGCGCCGAGATCGACGCGTTCTTCGCCGCTGTCGAACACGCGAAGTCGGGGACGGCGGCCTTCTAGGGCGTGTCTCTCGATCCCCGGCCGTCGCGAGCGGCGTCCAGGATGGTGCATCGCAAGGCGGAGAAGGGTGCGATAGCAGCGCTATCGGGCCCTTCGACAACGCCGCGAGGCGCCGTGCTGCGCGACGCGCAGCAGGCTGCGGGATCGGGAGACACACCCTAGGAGCGGGGCACCGCCGTTACAGCAGGCCGCGTAGCACGTCGACCGCGCGGTCCACCGCGGCGTCGTCGGCGTCCAGGTGCAGCACCATCCGGACCCGCCGCGTCCCGACGACCCCCATCAGCAGCCCTGCCGCCTTGGCGCGCTCCGCGAACGCCCGCGCGTCCAGCTCGTGCTTCGTGAGGTCGAGCGACACGATGTTCGTCTCCACCAGCGCCGGGTCGACCACGTCGGGCGCGAGCTCAGCGCACGCCGCCGCGAGCCGCCGGGCCCGCGCGTGGTCGTCGGCCAGCCGGTCGAGGTTGTGGTCGAGGGCGTAGAGACAGGCCGCGGCGAGCACGCCCGCCTGCCGCATCCCGCCGCCGAGCTGGCGGCGGATCACCCGCGCCTGCGCGACGGCGTTCGCCGGGAGCAGGACGGCGGACCCGACCGGCGCGCCGAGGCCCTTCGAGAAGCAGACGGACATCGTGTCGAACAGCGCGCCGTACGCCGCCAGCGGCGTGGCGGACGCGACCGACGCGTTCCAGATGCGCGCGCCGTCGCAGTGGAACGCCGCCCCGGCCGCCGTGGTCACGTCGCGCAGCGCGGTTAGCGTGGAGAGCGGGTAGACCGCGCCGCCGCCGCGGTTGTGGGTCTGCTCGACCGCCACCGCGCGGGTGACGACGGTGCCGTACCCGGCCGGCCTGAGCTGCTCGGCGAGCGCGGCCGGCTCGATCAGCCCGCGCGGGGCGGTGATCGTCCGGGTCTGGATCGCGCCGTGCTGGGCGGCGCCACCGGCCTCGTACGTCACGACGTGCGCGTCGGCGTCGAGCAGCAGCTCCTCCCCCGGCGGCACGACCAGCCGGATGGCGAGCTGGTTGCCCATGGTCCCGCTCGGGACGAACAGCGCCGCCTCGTGCCCGAAGAGCGCCGCGACGCGTTCCTCCAGCGCCCGGACCGTCGGGTCCTCGCCGTACACGTCGTCGCCGACCTCGGCGGCGGCCATCGAGTGGCGCATCCCGCGACTCGGCCGGGTGATCGTGTCACTACGCAGGTCAACGAGGCTCACCCGATCTAAGGTAGTACGTGCCTAGAGGAAGGCCTCTTTCGTCATGTCCCCAGCCCGCGCGCGCAGCGGCGTCAGCGCCGAGGTGTTCGTCGCCGTCGTGCGCGCGTACGCCGACCGCGTGCACGACGACGTACGCCGCCTCGGCTGCACCCCCACCGAGGCCGCCGAGGTCGTCGAGACGAGCGCGCTGGGCCTGGCCGAACGCCTCCGCGTCCGCCCGCACGAGGTGCGCGACCTCGTCGGCACGTGGTACCGCGACGCCCGCGTCTACGCCGAGCGGGTCGGCTCCGGCGTCGAGCCGGAGGATCTCGTCGCCGGCGAGGGCATCGTGCACCGGTCCGAGGACGACGTCGTCGCCCGGGAGGCGCTGAGCCAGCTCGGCGAGCGTGACCGGGTCGCGCTGCTGCTGAGGGACGCGTACGACCTGCCGTACCTCTCCGTCGGCGTCGCGCTCGGGCTCGACCAGGACGCCGCTGCGTGCGTCCTCGGCCGCGCCCGGCTGCGGTTCGTCGGCCTGGTCGGGCAGGCGCCGCCGGAGCCCGCGGAGCACAACACCGAGCTCGGCACCGCCGCGCGGCTCGCCGACGGCCAGCTGCCGTTGGAGGCGGTGGGTGCCGCCGAACGCCACGTCTCCCGGTGCGACGTCTGCGGCGCCGCGGTGCCGGCGATGCGCGAGGCTCGCCGGCTGCTGTCCGGGCTCGCCATCCTCGCCATGAACGACACCGACCGCGACGGCCTCATCGCCCGCGCGACGGCGGTGGCCAACCGGGTGCTGCCGAGCACCGCGGAGGTCGCCGCGGCCGCGGCGGCGGCGGCGGATGAGCCGTCGCGCGTACTGCCGCCGCTCGGCCTCACCGCCGCGTGCCTGATCGGCGCCATGGTGCTCGGCGGGCTGGTGGCGCTCTCAGGCGACGACACGTCGCTGTCGGGACGGGCCGGCGGCGCGCCGACGATCGACCCGTCCTCCCCCACGCCGACGCCGACGCGGACGACCGCCACGCCGACGCCGACCCGTACCCCGACCCCGACGCGGACCCCCACCGCGACGCCCACGCCGACGCGGACGTCGTCACCCACGCCGACCGCGACGCCGACGCCGTCGCCGACGTTCCAGTGGTTCGCGGGCGGCGAGCGGCTCGCCATCTCCCCCGACGAGGGGCGCAACGGCGAGACCGTGCGCGTCACGGGCACCGGCTGGCGGCCGGGCAGCAGCGTGACGATCGAGTACCTCAACGCGCTCGGGGGGTCGACCGACCAGCGCGCGACGGCGACGCCGGACGACCAGGGGCGGTTCGCGGCCACGATCGTGGCGTTCGACCCCGCGGCGATCCCCGGGCAGCACACGATCCGCGCGCGCAACTTCTCCGGGCAGCAGGAGGACGCGTACTTCCAGGCGCAGCCGTAACGGCGCTGCGCAGCATCTGCGTCGTGACGGGCGGCGGGGGCGCGGGATCGCAGCGTCCCGATCGGCGCGGGCACGCGGTCTACCTCGTCCCGGATGCCGCCGTTGCCGGGGCGCTCGTCACGCTCGTGCGGCGCGACGGCCGGCTGGTGGTCGCACGAGACCTGGCCGGCGCGTGCGGCGACGCCGACGTCCTCGCGGCGTTCACCGCGGACTGGGACTTCCCATCGCGGCGGTCGGCTACGACGCGCTGATCGGCCTGCACACGAACCTCGAGTGGCTCGACCACGACGCCGGCTACCTGCTGCGCCTCGGCCTCCTCGGCACGCTCGGCGGGCACCGCCCCGCGCACGTTCGAGCTGCTCGTCTCGGTCCTGACGGGCATCTGCGACCGGTGACGGACGGTCGGCACGCCGTTCTGCGTCGTCGTCCACGACTCGGCAGCCGTACTGGATGCGCCGCCGCACTGCTCGCGATCGAGAACGAGCAGCAGGAGGCCGCGGGTGGGCTTCCGTGGGTGAACGACACGAAGGCGACCGAGATCGTCCGGACCTCGGAGCGCTGACGGGCCCGGACAGTAAGCGACTTCTCACCACCGCGCCTGCTTTTGACCCATTTCCGGTCATCGGCCGAACCGCGCACGGACCCACGGTGTCTTTGTGTCCAACTGGATTGCCGGACACCGCCCTACTCCCAGCGGGGATTTCTCACATGCATGCACTTCGTGCGACGCGTCTCTTCTCGCGCGCCTCGGTCGTCGCCGTTGCCACCGTCGTCGGCGTCGCCGGCGTGCAGCCCACTGCGTTGGCGGAGCCCCCGGCTCCGGTCCGGCAGTCGGTCCATCGCGACCCGGACTTCCTCGAGCCGGGCCGGCGCCCGGAGAACAGCACGATCACGCTGCCCGGCAACGACCGGTCGCCGGCGCGCGGCCGGGCCGAGGCCGCCGGGACCGACGACGGGGGCGGCAATGGCCCGAGGTGGGACACGCACGCCGAGTCGCGCCGCACCAAGGCGGACGCCGAGGACCTCGCGCGCGGCAGCGGCAAGCGCGTCCTCGTGACGGGCACGTTGCGCGCGGACTCCACCGAGTACGCGAACCCCGACGGCACGACGACGTTGGAGCTCACCGCCGGACCGAAGCGCGTGAAGCGCGGCGACGGCTGGGCCGACATCGACCCGACGCTCGTCCGGCGCGGTAACCGGCTCGCCGCCGCCGCGATCGACGGCGACCTCACGCTGTCGGCGGGCGGCGACGGCCGGCTGCTCACCCTCGGCCGGGGACGGCACTCGTTCGAGCTGGGATGGGACGGAACGTTGCCCGAGCCGCGCGTGGACGGCTCGACCGCGACGTACGAGGGCGTGCTGCCGGACGGCGACCTCGTCGTGCGCGCGCTGCGCTACGGCTTCGAGCAGAGCGTCGTGCTGCACGAGCGCCCGGCCGGGCCGCTGTCGTACGAGCTGCCGCTGACGCTGCCGAAGGGTCAGTCGGCGCGGCAGTCGGGCGGCAACGTCGCGCTGACCGACGCGGACGGCACGGTCGTCGGCATGCTGCCGCAGGCCGTGATGTACGACGGCGTGCGCGACCCGCGCGCCGACGAGCCCGCGAACAAGGTGCTGGTCGAGACGACGTTGGTGCGCCGCGACGACGGCTACGCCGTGCGCTACGCGCCCGACGCGACGTTCCTCGCCGACGCCGTCTACCCGGTGACGATCGACCCCCCGGCGACGCTGGGCATCGTCTCGGACACCGAGGTCGACAGCGGGTTCCCCGACACGCCGTACGCCGGGTCGAGCGAGCTGCGCGTCGGCACGCACAACCTCGGCATCAACAAGCTGCGTTCGTACCTGACGTTCGGCACGTCCGCGATCGCGAACAAGACGATCCTCGACGCCGACCTGAAGATCTACAACTTCCACTCCTGGTCGTGCAGCGCCAGGGAGATGCAGGTCTTCCGGTCGACCGCGCCGACGAACGCGTCCACGACGTGGACCAACAAGCCGACGACGTCGTCGACGGTGTTCGACGCGCCGTACCCGTCGTTCGCGTACGGCTACTTGAATACCAGCACCTGCTCCGCGCGCATGGTCGCGATCGACGCGAAGGAGCTCGTGCAGGCGTGGGCCGACTTCGCCCAGACGCAGTCCGCGCTGATGCTCAAGGCGACGAGCGAGACCGACAACTTCTCGTGGAAGAAGTTCTACTCGGGCAACACCGGCAGCACGACGGTGCCGACGATGGTGGTGTCGTACAACTCGACGCCGACCGTGTCGAGCCTCAGCCCCGCGGCGGGTGCGGTCCTGACCGACGCCACGCCGAACCTCAGCGGCATCGTCGGCGACGCCGACGGTGGCACCGTCAACGGTCAGTTCTACATCCGGAACTCGGCTGGGACCCTGATCAGCAACGGCGCGCTGCGCAGCGGCAGCGCCGGCAGCCGCATCACGTACACCGTGGAGTCGGGCAAGCTCGCCGACGGTCAGACGTACACGTGGGCGATGCGCGGGTGCGACGCCACCGAGTGCTCCGCGGCGACCGCGTACCGGTCCTTCACGGTCGACCTCGGGCCGCCCGGCATGCCGGCCAGCGTCACGGCCACGGCCGACGACGCCACGTCGACGGTCAACTGGACGCCGCCGACCAGCGACGGCGGCGCTGCCGTCACCGCGTACCACTGGTCGCTGCGCAAGGCCGACGCGGCCGAGACGCTGGTCGCGCAGGGCACCGTCGACGACCTGATCCGCACCGCGACCGTCAACAACCTGCAGAACGGCACCACGTACTTCTGGCGGGTCTATGCCATCAACTCGGTCGGGAACGGTACCCCGCGCGACTCGGCCGACGTCATCCCGTCGCGTCGCCCGTCCGCACCGACAACCGTCCTCGCCACCGCGAGCGACCAGGCGTCCCGCGTCACGTGGGAGCCGCCGGCGTCGGACGGCGGCGACTCGGTCGACTACTACGTCGCCCGCCTGTACGTGAAGGGCAACACCACGCCCATCTACACGAGCCCGCAGATCCTCGTGACGGCGACCCGCGAGGCGACGAAGGACCAGCTCGCCAACGGCACCACCTACGTCTGGGGGGTCACGGCGTACAACGTCCGAGGTGGCGACGCCGAGGGGCTGTCGAACGACGCCGTCCCGGCGGGCTCGCCGACCGCGCCCAGGGACGTCGACGGGACCGAGATCGAGCGGCCGAACGACGTGGTGAACGACCCGGCCAACCCGCTGCCCACCGCGAGCGTCACGGTGAAGTGGCGCGAGCCGGAGAACCTCAACGGCGCCGGCATCCTCGAGTACCAGGTGCAGGCGTACGAGATGCCGGCCCGTACTGCCGTGTACGCCCAGCCGCAGATCGCCTGCGGGCTCTGCCTGGAGAAGCGGATCGACGGCCTCAAGCCGGGCCGCACGTACGTCTACGCGGTCGTCGCGCGGAACATCGCGGGAGCGAGCGGTGAGGCCGAGTCTCCGCAGCGCACGTTGCGGCTGCCTCCGCAGGTGACGAAGACGGTCACCGACACGGCCACGACCACCCACCTCAAGGACGCGAGCGGCCGCCCGCTCGCGGGTCGCGGCGACGCGGTCCGGTTCACGATCACCGTGAAGAACCAGCAGACGCAGGACCTCACGATCACGTCGGTGACGGACACCCTGCCGAGCGGTGTCGTCGCTGCGGTCGCGACCGGTGACGACGTGACCGTGGACGGCGCGTCCTGCGGGTCGAGCTGCGCGCTCACCGGCCAGACCCTCACCCTCGGGGGGCAGTTCACGCTCGCGCCCGGGGCCACGCGCACGTTCTCGTACGTCGCCGTCCTCACCGCGAGCGAGCGCAACTGCCTGCTCGACGTCGTCAACCAGGCGACCGCGCGGACGCCGTATGGCCTGCAGTCGGCGGCGCGCGCGACCAACGCGTGCGCGTCGGCGCTCGGCCTCGAGCCGTGGTGGTCCTACGTCGCGACCGAGGTCGGCGCGCAGTCCACCGCGTCGGTCAACGTCGCGAACGGCAACCTCGTCGTGCAGGCGGTGGACAGCACCCCGATCCAGGCGCGCGGCCGCCTCGCGTACGTCTTGCGGCGGACGTACAACAGCCAGGACCCGGCCTCGGCACTCGACCTCCCGGGGTCGATGGGCGCCGGCTGGTCGCTCAACCTCGGCCACAGCGACGACGCCGCCGGCGGCGGCGTCACGCCGACCGGGCTGCACGTCCCGCGCATCGGCGACCTCGTCGAGGAGCTGACCAACCCGCTCGCCGTCACGCTCGTCGATCGCGACGGCACCCGGCACCTGTTCAAGCCCAAGGCGGGTCTCCCGAGCGTGCACGTGTCGGCCCTGACCGGCACGGCGGCGGCGCTGAACCCGGCCGTCCTCGCCGGGCCGGCAGGCACCAACGTCTGCGTCGACCTCGCGTACCAGGCGCCGGCCGGGGTGCACCTCGGCTTGTGGCGTTACCTCGCGGTCAAGCCCGCCGCGAACGGCCCGGCGTGCGCCGACGACACGTCCGACACGACCAGCCCGGTCGTCCTCGGCTACGCCGCGATGCGGCCGGACCGGCTGCGCACCGAGTACGCAGCCACCGGCCAGCTACTCGAGATGCGCGACGGCGCCGGCACGACGCTGCGCTACGAGTACGAGGGCGGCGCGCCGTTCGGCGTCGTCACCGGCAAGCTGACCCGGGTCTCCGAGCCCGGCTGCACCGACGCGGTGGACGACTCCACGCGTTGCCGGCAGTTCCGCTTCGCGTACGAGGGCGACACCGCGATCGAGGTGACCGACTCGGCGCGGCGCGTGACGCGGTACGAGTTCGGCCGGCCCGCCATCGCCGGGCTGCCGCTCGGCGTGCGCGTGCTGCACCGGGTCAAGAGCATCGTCGGCGGCGTCGAGGTCGAGCGCGTCGACTACTCGTACCAGGGCGACTCCGACACGGCGTACGGCCCGACGTCCTGCGGCGGCTCGCAGCTGCAGCTGTGCTCCGTCACCGACGCGCGCGGCAAGCGCACGACGTTCGCGTACGACACCTCTGCCACCCCGCTGCTGGCCGGCATCGGCCGCGTCTCCGGCTTCACGGACCGCCGCCTCACCACCACGAGCATCACGTACCCGGCCGCCGACCGCGTCGTGTCGCTGCGTGGCGGGCAGCAGCAGCGGACGTTCGACGGCATCGACGCGTACGGGCGTGCGGCCCGCGTGATCGACGGGGGGACGGGCGACGCGACGCTCGCCGGCTACACCGCGCTGCACGTCACGGAGCGCACGTGGGACGGCACGACCGACTGCGACGGTGGCACCGGGCCGCGTGACAACAACCTCTGCAAGCAGGTCCGGCGCGGCTCGGCGAACACCGCGAACTCCGGCGTCGCGACGCCGGACGAGGTGGCCGCCTGGCGCTACAACGACCAGGGCTACGTCCTGCGCGAACGCCGCGAGCTGCGGCCCGCCGGGGCGCCGTCGGCCACGCCGGCGTACGTGGACGCGACCTTCGGCTACCGGACGCAGCACTTCGGCTCGGACTCAGCCGGCAACCGTTCGACCCAGGTCGCAACCGACGCCGTGGCACCGCTCGGCGCCGTCACGACGACCAAGCCCGCGGCGCTCACCGGTATGACGACGCTGTACGCCGTCACCGACCGCGTGGAGTCGCTGACGCCGCGCGGCAACGCGCTCGCCCGCACCACCGGCGAGAGCGACGCGTCGTACACCACGCGGGTCAACCGCTACCGCACGACCTGGACGGTGGACAGCGACGTGTCCAAGACGCCGTCGGCGCCGTTGACGGCGGGAGTCTGCGGGACGAACGCGACCGCGAACACCGGACTGGTCTGCGCCGAGACCGCGCCGTACGGCGCGGAGAGCGCCACGACGTCGGCCACGACGCGGTACGAGTACAACGCGTTCGGCCAGAAGACAGCCAAGCGCACGCCGCGCAATGGGCTCTACGAGTACGTCTACTACCTCCCTGGCGACAAGGACCTCTCCGGCGGCGTCTACGCCGCCGGCTGGCTGAAGGGCGTCGCCGACCCGGCGCGCAAGTACGTCGTGTTCGGCTACGACCGCGCGGGCAACGTCGTCCGCACGTGGGACCGCGACGCGACCGACCGGCTCGACGGCGACACGGCCCCGCCAGCCTCGTCGGTGACCGCGATCGAGGCGTTCGGCCTCGGCCAGGCGGGCGCGTCGGAGCAGTGGTTCGCCGACGACACGACCCTGGCCGGTGCGGCGGCGAAGCCGTGGCGGTACGCCCGCCGGCAGGTCACCGCAGAGAACCGCGCAACCTACTTCGACGTCGACGCGCACGGCAACGTGCTCACCGCGTTGCCCCCGCGCGCGGCGGGCAGCTGGACGTCCCCGCTGCGCACCGTGACGACGTACGACGCGGAGAACAAGCCGCTGACGATCCAGCGCGGCGAGGACTTCAAGACCGGCGTCAAGACGACGCTCGTGTACGACGCGTTCGGCAACGTCAGCAAGCAGCTCGACCAGGCCGGCACGCCGACGCTGTTCACCTACGACCTCGTCAACCGCCGCACCAAGCGGACGTTCCTGCGCGGGCCGTTCCCGGCCGTCGCGGCGGACAAGCCGGCGAAGTGCGACAAGAGCGCCGACAACGACCCGACCTTCGGCAGCAACCAGCTCATCTGCTACGAGATCACGGCGTACGACACCGTCGACAACGCCGTGGCGACCTACGACGCGGACGGCCAGCTCACCAAGACCGAGTTCGACTCGCTGCACCGCAGGACCGCCCAGGTCCGGCCGCGCTCGGCGACGGTGAACCCGCGCTCCGCGTGGCTCTACGACCTCGACGGCCGGGTCCTCACGGCGTGCGCGCCGCGCCAGTTCGAGAACGGCGGCACGTGCACCGCGACGTCGGTGAACGCCGCGCACACCGCGTACGACGTCGCGGGCCGCGCCGTCACCACGACGACGTACCGCGTCGCGAGCGGTCCGATCACGACCCTTACGGCGCGGACGACGTACGACGAGGAGGGCAACCCGATCGCCGTCGCGACCCCGCGCCAGGACAAGGAGTCCGGCGACCACACCGTGGACCAGACGTTCGACCTCGTCGGCCGCCGCACGCGGGTGGACGTGCCGCGCGCGGGCAGCACGACGACGCTGTACACCGCGAGCGGCGACGTGCTCGCCGTCGTCGCGCCCGGCGGACCCACCGACAACGCCGGCCTGAACGGGTCCGGCCGGGCGGTGCGGATCACCGGCCACACCTACGACCGCGACCACCGCACGCTCGACACGGTGACCGCGCTACAGGTCGCGTCGGCCAACCCGGCCGGCGACTTCGCCACGGTCGCCGCCGCGGTGGCGTCCGCGGTGACGGACGAGCAGGCGCAGACCAACGTCCGCACCCGCTCGGTCTACGACGCCGACGGCAACGTCGTGGCGCGGTACGGCCCGCGCGCGTTCGTGGGCAAGCCGCTCACCGCGCCCGACGCGCGGTTCATGCTGCGCGCCGACTTCGACGACAGCGGGCGGCCGGCCAAGCAGTGGTCGCCGCGCTCGGACGGCACCATCGCTGACGACCTGACCGACGACCCGACGCAGGCCGCGCACTGCCCGACGACGGGTGGCCCCACCACGGGCCTCATTTACCCGGCCGGCACCGGCATCTGCACCAGCACGATGACGTACGACCTCGTCGGCAACGCCACCCAGGTGACGTTGCCGGGCGCCTCCGGCGACCAGCGCAAGCTCGTCTACGCGTACACGAAGGACAACCTCGTCCGCGAGACGCAGGCGCCGAACCCGGCTGCCGACAACACGCTCACGAAGGTCTCCGAGGTGCTCCACGACGGCAGCGGCCGTCCGGTGCGGTCGGTGGACGCGCAGGGGCGCGCGACGCTGACGACATACCTCGCCGACGGGCTCGTCGCGAAGGTCGCGCGCCTGCCGCGGTCGAGCACTGACCCGTCCGGTCTCACCCAGGAGGTCTCGTTCGAGTACGACCTCAACGGCAACCCCACGAAGGAGACCACGCCGCGGCCGAGCAGCAGCGACGCACCGTTCACTGAGACGACGTACTACGCGGACAACCGCGTGCAGGCGGTCCACGCGGGCGGCAACAACGGCGTGCGCGGCCCGATCCAGACCAGCTATGAGTACGACGCGAACGGCAACCCGACCGCTGTCTTCTCGCCGTCGGCGAACGCAGGCGACGCCAACAACAAGGCGGGCATCCCGACGCGGCACACGTACACGCCGGACAACCTCGTCCTCACCACGACCCAGCCGGTCGTCGTGAGTGACACGGCCGTGGTGCAGTCGCGGGTGACGACGTACGGCTACGACGCGGCCGGACAGAAGACGAGCGTCGACGTCGACCTCACCGGCTCGCCCGCGGTCGACGGGCAGCCGCAGACCTTCACGTACTTCCCGAACGGCCTGCTCAAGAAGGAGACCGGCCGCGGCGGCTCGGACACGACGACGAACGCGTACGACGCGACCGGCGCCGTCGTGTCGGCGGTCGCGTCGGACGGCACGACGTCACGGTCGACGACGGTCGACTACTACCTCGACGGCCTCCCCCGGCAGGTCGTGACGGACGGGCGCGCCACAGCGCACGCGTTCGACGGCACCGCCGCGCGCACGGCGCTCGGTGAGGGTCCCGCCGGCGGCGCGTTGAGCATCACGCGTTACACGCTCAACGACGCCGGGCTCCCGACCTCTATGACGTCGCCGGAGGCGGGCACCATCGGCTTCGTCTACAACAAGCTGGGCCAGCCCGTCACCGAGACCCGGGGCGCCCGCACGCAGGTGTGGGTGTACCGCAACGACGACCTGCTCGACCGCACCGCCGTCGCATCCAGCGCGACGCTGGCCGAGCAGGTCAGGAGCGGGTCCGTGCCGGCCGACCTCGCGAGCTGGTCGTACTCGTACGACGAGCTGGGCCGCCAGCTCAGCCAGTCGTACTACGGCAAGTCGGCGAGCAGCCCGATCGGCGACGTCCTGTCGTCTGCCCCGGTGCAGTACTCGTACGCGTACGACGCGGCGGGCCGGCTCAGCAGCTTCACCGACGCGCGCGGCACGCGAACGCTCACGTTCGACCACAACAGCAACCGCCTCAAGTACGGCGACGGCGTGCAGCCCGACGCGACGACGTTCACGTACCGCGCCGACGACTCGATCTCGTCGAGCACGACCAGTACGTTGACGCGGACCTACGCGTATTCCCAGCCGTTCGGTGGCGTCACCAGCGACGGGTGCTCGACGTACGCGTACGACGGCCTCGACCGGCTCGCGACGGTCACCGGCAGCGGCGGGGCCGGCTGCCCGACGGGCACCGTGGGCTACGCCTACGACGCGTTCGACCGCCAGGTGCGCCGCACCGCGGGCACGACCACGGTGCGGTACGACTACGACGCCACGTCGCAGACCGTGCTGCGCCAGAGCGGCGACCCGGCGGGCGAGCTGCGCTTCGCGGTGGACCCGAGCGGCGCGGTCAAGGCGGCGAAGAGGACCGCGGTCGAGCACCTGGCCGACGACGGCACCGGGTCGACCGGGCTCGTGACGAACGCCACCGGTGGTGTCGCGTGCACCGCGCGCTACGACGCGTTCGGCAACTCGGACGGCAACACGCAGGTGCCGCCGACCGGCGCGTGCAACACCGGTAGCACCGCGTCCGACGTCTTCTACCGCGGCAACCGCAAGGACGCGACAACCGGGCAGTACCAGCTCGGCAGCCGTACCTACGACCCGGCGAAGGCGTCGTTCCTCACGCCGGACACGTACCGCACCGGGTCCTCCGAGGCGAACCTCGGCGTGGGAATCGACCCGCTCACCCGCAACACGTACTCGTACGTCAACGGCGACCCGATCAACTACGTCGACCCCTCCGGCCACGAGCCGCGCGAGGTCAGGCGCAACAACAAGCGCATCGGGTGGGCCGGCAACGGCTGCTCGACCGGCGACTGTACGCCAGAAGCCGCCGCGCGACGCGACGCCGACAAGCGTGAGCGCCGGGTGTTGACGCAGAAGGTTGAGATCGAGCGGCACGCGAGGTTCCAGGAATTTCTCACGAACGTCACCGTCGGCCTTCCGACCGACGACACCGTGGTTCACGGAATGCGGTGGACCTCAGAGGAGAAGGCGGTGCTGCGGGACGCGTTCTTCGCATCGAATTGCGCACCGGACGACCCGGATCGAGAGATGTGCCTCGGTAACACGCAACTGACATTTGCGTGCCAGGTGCAGGGCAAGAGCGGCTGCTACGAAGCCGCCATGGAAGCGCGAGCCCAAGGCGAAACCGCGGCCACCGTGTTGATCTTTGCGCTGAGCATGAAGCTTGGGAAGTCGATCGACGCGGCAGGCGCGAGGCTGAATCCCGTACGGTTCGCCGAGCGGCCGGGCGTAGAGGTCATCGAGCAGGCGCAGCTCAACGCCGGCCAAATGGCGAACTACCGACGATACATGAGCAAGGTGCCGAAGGGCGGCAAGGACTCGGCGCGCATCATGCGTGACTCCGATGGGAACGTGACGTACATGGCGGAGGTCCCGGCGACAAATATCCCAGGCTCGTACGCTACGTACATCAAGGTGGTCGATCCCTCGGGGAAGACGATCACCTACGTCAAGGTCACTTATGCACCTGACGGTAGGATTGTGCACGTGAAGCCGAAGTGAGCGTTTCGAGCTACGAGGATGCGCTGCGCGACCTTGTCGAGCTTCGGACCCCCGTGCAGCAGGCGATCGCCGCGCTGCGCGGGTACCCCCAGTCGATGGAACCCGTCATGCCCCTCACACGGGCGGACGCGCGCAAGCTCCTGCTCGCGTTCCTGAACGGGGTCGTCACCGCGCAGGAGTGTGACGCGTGGGCCAACGCGGTGGAAGGGCGCGACGACCTCGACTACGACGACGAGACGCTCGTCGAGTTCCTGTTCGAGATCGGGACGCCGGAACTAACCCGGACGCTGACTCCGGCGACGGCGAAAGAGTGGCTCATGCGCTTAGCTGCGCCGGCGTGACGTATGACGGGCTGCCGCCGGTGAGGCTCCGCTTGGCCGGCTGCGCAGGCGACTCGCGAAGCGGACTGGTCGAGGTCGCGCATGCACCCGACCGACTTGTCGTCGGCGCGTGGGCCGAGGCCCAGACAGTCGTCTGGGACGCCGACGGACGCCGGCTGCCGGTTTCATCCATCGGTCCCCTTGGTCGGTGCGGCGCGGCCTAGGCAGGATTCGACGCGTCGCGCGCCGAGGGTGGCTACGCCGTACTGCAGGACGCGTTGTCACCCAGGCCGCGCGCTCGACGCAGACCGGAACCAAGCGGGTGCGCTGGGACTCGCGGATCTTCCTCGTCACCGGCGGTGTCACGCGACGCTCGCGCGGGCGCCGGAGCACCGAGGCGATGACGCGGACCGCCCTGGGGGCTTGTTTCGCGTCACGTTCGACGCGGAGACGGAGCTGCTGATCCGCCGTCGGCGGGCGATCTCACGCTGACGGGCCATGACGTCCAGCGCTCGCCAGCCCGTCGTGGTGCCAGTCTGAACACATGCGAATCACCGTGTCGGGCGCCGTCCGTGACGAGGTCGAACTTCGGCTGACCGAGGCCGAGGCGCGCGAACTGCGCGACAAGCTGGAAGCGATGCTCGGCGACGCCGAGCCGAGGCACGAGCACGTGGCGAGCGCGGATTTCCAGAACCAGATCACCGTCTGGCTGGACCGTCGTTAGCGTTTGCCGCCGCCGCAAATGAGCGGCTTCGGACGCGCATCCCGGTGGGGGTTCTCCGCGCCCATCACGTCGGGCCGCAAGGGCCCGTCGGCGCTCCCTCCGGGCGACACCACGGCTACGCGTCGGCGCGGCCCTCGGCCAGCTGCGGGTCGCACGCGGTCTCGTAGCGGCCGGACAGGTCGGCGTCGGCGATCCGCTCCGCGCCACCCAGGCACTCGGTGACGTCCTCGCCGGTGAGCTCGACGTGCACGCCGCCCGGCCACGTCCCGAGCGAGCGGTGCACCTCGAAGAAGCCGCGGCACTCGTCGAGGATGCGTTCGAACTGCCGCGTCTTGTAGCCGTTCGACGACTCGAACGTGTTCCCGTGCATCGGGTCGCACGCCCACACGACGGTCCGTCCCGCGTCGCGCACGCCGGCGACGATCGGCGGCAGCAGGTCGCGTACGCGGTCCGCCCCCATCCGCGTCACGAACGTCAGCCGCCCCGGCTCGTTCGCCGGGTCCAGCCGGGCGACGAGTGGCGCGCGCGACCGCTGACCGGCTCGAGTACGCGCGCTTCAAGCGGCAGGCGAACGCGAAGCAAGAGGAGTTCAAGGCGGGTCCGCGTCAGTGGACTGGCGAATGGGTGGAGGATCTCGCCGTCGACTGCGTCAGGAAGTACACCAGGTATCTAGGCATCGGCGATGCCCGGGCGGCCGTGTGTCGCGTGGCCTCGGGGGGTGGACTGGAAGTGGGCCGTGATCGGTCCGCCGGCATGAGACGGCGTTAGCAGAATGAATTGCTTCGACGGAGCACCGCTCGCCGCCGCACGTGACGCTCGTTCGGCTACGCGTCGGCGCGGCCCTCAGCCAGCATCTCCGCGACGAGGAACGCCAGCTCCAGGCTCTGCGACGTGTTCAGCCGCGGGTCGCATGCGGTCTCGTAGCGGCCGGACAGGTCGGCGTCGGCGATCCGCTCCGCGCCACCCAGGCACTCGGTGACGTCCTCGCCGGTGAGCTCGACGTGCACGCCGCCCGGCCACGTGCCGAGCGAGCGGTGCACCTCGAAGAAGCCGCGGCACTCGTCGAGGATGCGTTCGAACTGCCGCGTCTTGTAGCCGTTGGACGACTCGAACGTGTTCCCGTGCATCGGGTCGCACGCCCACACGACGGTCCGTCCCGCGTCGCGCACGCCGGCGACGATCGGCGGCAACAGGTCGCGTACGCGGTCCGCCCCCATCCGCGTCACGAACGTCAGCCGCCCCGGCTCGTTGTCCGGGTCCAGCCGCTCGGCGAGCGCGACGGCGTCGGCGGGCGTGGCAGTGGGCCCGAGCTTCACGCCGATCGGGTTCAGGACGCCGGTCAGCAGCTCGACGTGCGCGCCGTCGAGGGCGCGGGTGCGCTCGCCGATCCAGAGCATGTGCGCGCTGGTGGCGACGTACTCGCCGCTGGCCTGCTCCTTGCGGATCAGCGGGCGTTCGTAGTCGAGCAGCAACGCCTCGTGCGAGGCGTACAGCTCGACCTCCCGCGCGATCGGCATGGCGGACAGGTCGATGCCGCAGGCGCGCATGAAGTCGAGGGCGCGTTCGATGGCGTGCGCCACGGCCTCGTACCGCTGGCCGGCGCTGCTGCGGCGGACGAAGTCCTGGTTCCACGCGTGCACCTGACGCAGGTCCGCGAAGCCGCCGGTGGCGAACGCGCGCAGCAGGTTCAGCGTCGACGCCGCCTGGTGGTACGCCGTGAGCAGCCGACGGGGGTCGGGCGTGCGCGCCGCGGGGGTAGGTTCGAGGCCGTTGACGGCGTCGCCGCGGTACGACGGCAGCTCGACGCCGTCTCGTACCTCGACCGGCGACGACCGCGGCTTGGCGAACTGCCCCGCGATCCGTCCGACCTTCACGACCGGGACCGACGCGCCGTACGTCAGCACCACGGCCATCTGCAGCAAGGTCTTGAGCTTGTCCCTGATGCCGTCCGCGGACAGCGCCGCGAACGTCTCCGCGCAGTCGCCACCCTGCAGCAGGAACGCCTCCCCGCGCGCGACGGCGGCGAGCCGCGTCCGCAGCGTCCGGCACTCCCCCGCGAACACCAGCGGCGGCACGCGTTCGAGGGTCGCCACGACCTCGCGCAGCACGGCCGCGTCCGGCCAGACGGGCTGCTGCGCGGGCGCCTCGGACACGGTCACGCCTCCGAGCCTACGTGTGCCGACCCCGACGCCGGGTATCGGCGAACGTGAAGCAGCACACACCCTGGTGGAGGAGAGACACATGACCGGCACGAACGTCACGACCGACCTGTTCTACGACCTCGTCAGCGTCCAGTACCACGCGCTGAAGGGGCAGGAGGTGTACGCCAAGTACATCGAGGACGCCCAGGGGCAGCAGGAGATCGTGCAGTTCTTCGAGCAGGTCCGCCAGCAGGACATCCAGCGCGCCGAGACCTGCCACCGGCTGCTCGCGCAGCTCAGCGGCACCGGCACCGGGACCGGGACCGGCGGCATGGGCGGCGGCACGGCCGAGCCGTACCCGACCGACCAGCAGAACGTCGGCCAGGGCTCGATGGCCGGCACCGGCGGCACCACGAGCTAGCCGACCCGCACCCACGACGGCCGGCGCTCCCTCGGGGGCGCCGGCCGTTCGCGTGTCCGCACGCCGTCCGCTGACGTACCCGCGCCGGGGGCGCGACCGCGCCGCATCCCCAGCCCCCAACGGTGCTATCCACAGATTTGGGAGCGGATCTGGAACGGAGGTGGCGCCGATGCTGTGCTGGCTGCACCGGCTCAGGCAGCGGAGGTGCGGCGTGCGCGGGAGAGACGTGGCGGGGAGCGTGGTGGCCGCGCTGGCGCCGTTCGTGCTGCTCGCCGCCTTCACCTGGACCAAGGACGGCCGCGCGCTCGGCTTCGTCGCACTGCTCGGCGGCGGCGACCTGCTGCCCAGCACGGCGCTGCTGTGCGCGCACTCCGCGTCCGCCGTCGTCCGGCGCCGGGTGCTGACCCCGGCCCGGCACGCGCTCATCTGGGCGCACTGGACCGTCTTCGCCCTGACCTGCGTCGTCTTCGCCGTCCCCACCACCGCCGCGACCGGCTACGAGGGCCGCGTCGCCTTCGCGTCCGCCGTGACGTTCACGGTCGCGCTGCTGCTCGTCACGGCCGACCTGGCGATCACCGCGCGCGAGCCGCCGCTCCCCGACGGCGGCAGGAGCGCGGGGAGCGCGTAGCGCGGGTCAGCCGAAGAAGACCTCGGCCTCCGCGTAGAGGTCGGGCGTCACGAGCTTCAGCTCGCGGGTGGCCTCCGCCAGCGGCACCTGCACGATCCGCGTGCCCTGCAACGCCGTCATCGTGCCCCACTCGCCGTCGTGCACCGCGTCGATCGCGTGCAGGCCGAAGCGGGTCGCGAGCACGCGGTCGTACGCCGTCGGCGTGCCGCCGCGCTGCACGTGCCCGAGCACGGTCGCCCGCGCCTCGTGGCCGGTGCGCGCGCGGATCTCCTCCTCGAGCCGCTGCCCGATGCCGGAGAGCCGGACGTGCCCGAACGCGTCGAGCTCGCCCTCCTTGACCGCCATCGTCCCCTCGACCGGCGTCGCGCCCTCGGCGACGACGACGATCGGCGCGTAGTGCGTCCGGTAGCGGTGCTCGATGTACTCGCACACCGTGCCGATGTCGAACGGCCGCTCGGGGATGAGGATCACGTTCGCGCCGCCGGCCAGCCCGGCGTGCAACGCGATCCACCCGGCGTGCCGCCCCATCACCTCGACGATGAGGACGCGGTGGTGCGACTCGGCGGTCGTGTGCAGCCGGTCGATCGCCTCCATCGCGATGTTCACGGCGGTGTCGAAGCCGAACGTGTAGTCGGTCGCGTTGAGGTCGTTGTCGATCGTCTTCGGCACGCCGACCACGCGCACGCCCTCGGCGTGCAGCTTGTTCGCCACGCCGAGCGTGTCCTCGCCGCCGATGGCGATGAGCGCCTCGACGCCGCCGGCCGCCAGGTTGTCGCGGATCTTCTCGACGCCGTTGTCGATCTTGAACGGGTTCGTCCGCGAGGAGCCGAGGATGGTCCCGCCGCGCGGCAGGATGCCGCGCACCTGCGGCACGCCGAGTTCGCAGACCTCGTTCTCCAGCGGGCCGCGCCAGCCGTCGCGGTACCCGACGAACTCGTGGCCGTAGTGCTCCACGCCCTTGCGGACCACGGCGCGGATGACGGCGTTGAGGCCGGGGCAGTCACCGCCGCCGGTGAGGACTCCGATGCGCATGTCCGGACCCTATTAGGGTCCGCACATGACGTTCTCGATCGTGGGCAGGGACGGCGGGCAGTGGGGCGTCGCCGTCGCGTCGAAGTTCCTGGCCGTGGGGGCGTTCGTCCCCGCCGCCCGCGCCGGCGCCGGCGCGCTCGCGACGCAGGCCATGGCGAACCTGTCGTACCGCGGGACCGGGCTCGCCCTGCTCGCCGAGGGGCGCGAGGCCGCAGCGGTGGTCGACGCGCTGGTGTCGCACGACGACGACCGCGGGCACCGCCAGCTCGGGGTCGTCGACCGCGAGGGCAACGCCGCGACGTACACCGGCGCCGAGTGCCACCCGTGGTGCGGCGGCCGTACCGGCGAGGACTACGCCATCCAGGGCAACATCCTGGTCGGGCCCGAGGTGGTCGAGGAGGCGGAGCGCGCGTTCCTCCGCTCGACCGGCCCGCTGGCGCACCGGCTGCTCGCGGCGCTGGAGGCCGGCGACGCGGCCGGTGGCGACAAGCGCGGCCGGCAGGCCGCCGCGCTGCTCGTGGTCGAGGAGGGCGCCGGGTACGGCGGGTTCACCGACGTGATCGTGGACCTGCGCTGCGACGACTCCGCCGCACCGATCCCCGAGGTGCGCCGCCTGCTCGAGCTGCACGAGGTGTACTTCGGCCGGCCCGACCCGAAGACGTTGCTGTCGATGGACGACGTCCGTGCGGAGGTCAGCGGCCACCTCGCCCGGCTCGGCTACGACGTGAGCGACTTCGACAAGGCGTACGACGCCTGGATCGGCACCGAGAACTACGAGGAACGCCACGTGCCCGGCAAGATCGACACCGTCGTCCTCGAGCGGATGCGGTCTCAGGAGCGGTGACCGCGGTCCTGTCGATCGACGCCGGCACGACCGGCGTCACCGCACTGGTCGTCGACGAGACCGGCACCGTCGTCGCCCGCGGCTATCGCGAGTTCGCGCAGCACTTCCCCGAGCCGGGCTGGGTCGAGCACGAGCCCGACGACATCTGGCACGCCGTCCTCGCCGCCTGCCGCCAGGCGCTCGCCGCCGCGCCCGAGCCGCCGGTCGCGGTCGGCGTCACCGACCAGCGCGAGACGGCTGTGCTGTGGGACCGCGAGACGCTGGCCGCGCCGCGCCGCGCGATCGTCTGGCAGGACCGCCGGACCGCGGCGATCTGCGACCGGCTGCGCGCGCACGAGCCGCGCGTCCGCGAGCTGACCGGGCTCCGGCTGGACCCGTACTTCACCGGAACGAAGCTCACCTGGCTCGCCGAGAACGACCCGGGCGCCTGGGCCGGTGTCACCGCCGGCCGGGTCGCGGTCGGGACCGTGGACTCGTACGTCCTCGCCCGGCTGACCGGCGGTGCGGTGCACGCCACCGAGCCGTCGAACGCCTCCCGCACGCTCCTCTACGACCTCACGACCGGCGCGTGGTCGGCGGAGCTGTGCGACCTGCTCGGGGTGCCGCTGTCCTGCCTGCCCGAGATCAGGCCGACGTCGGGCGAGTTCGGCCGGACCGACCCGGCCACCTTCCTCGGCCTCGACCTGCCGGTGACCGGGATGGCCGGTGACCAGCAGGCGGCGCTGTTCGGTCAGGCCTGCTACCAGCCGGGCGAGAGCAAGTGCACGTACGGCACCGGCTCGTTCGTCCTCGTCAACACCGGCCGCGAGCCGGTCCGCTCCGGCGCGGGGCTGCTGACGACGGTCGCCTGGGACCTGGGCGACGGGCTGGTCTACGCGCTGGAGGGCGCGGTGTTCGTCACCGGTGCCGCCGTGCAGTGGCTGCGCGACGGCCTCGGCGTCATCGCGACCGCCGCCGAGTCGGAGACGCTGGCGCGCAGCGTTCCGGACACCGGCGACGTGTACTTCGTGCCCGCGCTGACCGGCCTCGGCGCGCCCGACTGGGACGCGGGCGCGCGCGGCGCGATCGTCGGCATCACCCGCGGCACGACCGCCGCGCACCTCGCCCGCGCGACGCTGGAGTCGATCGCGTTCCAGGTGCGCGACGTCGTGGACACGCTCGACGTGCCGTTGACCGAGCTGTCGGTCGACGGCGGGGCCAGCGCGAACGACCTGCTGTGCGAGCTGCAGGCCGGCCAGCTCGGTGTCCCCGTCCGGCGGCCCAGGGTGCTGGAGACCACCGCGCTGGGTGCGGCGTTCCTGGCCGGCCTCGGCGCCGGCGTCTGGTCGTCCACGGACGAGCTGCGCGACACCTGGGCGCTGGATCGGCGGTTCGAGCCGGCGCCGGGCGCGCGGGACGACGGGCGGCACGCCCGGTGGCGCACCGCCGTCGCCCGCGCCCGCGGCTGGGCCTAGCCGCGTTGCGTGACGTCCTCGGTCCGTCCCACAACGGGTCCCTCCCGCCGAAACAGCACGGATGAAGCCGCACCCGTTTAGGTCAGGGCGCGAAATTGGCGCGTTTCGGGGTCCCGCGCGGCGCTATCGTCGGGGCCGTGGAAAATGACGCGGCGCGGCTGCTCCGGGAGACCACGCTGTTCGCCGGCATCGACGAGACGGCGGCGAACGAGCTGGCCAAGCGCCTGGTCCGCCGCACGTACCGCCGGGGGCAGCCGCTGTTCCACCAGGGCGACCCCGGCGACAGCCTCTACGTGCTCGTGGACGGCTCCGTCGCCGTCGTCGTGACCAGCGAGAACGGCGACCGGATGGTCCTCACGACGCTGCACGCGCCGGACGTCCTCGGCGAGATCGCGCTGCTCGACGGGGGCTCCCGCTCCGCGTCGGCCGAGGCGGTCGAGGCGACCACCGCGCTCACGCTGTCGCGCGCGGCGTTCCTCGAGCTGCTGCGCGACGAGCCGTCGCTGGTCGACCAGTTGATGCGATCGTTCGGCGGGCTGGTGCGCCGGCTGTCCGAGCAGGCGGCAGACTTCGTGTTCCTCGACCTCGGCGGGCGGGTCGCGAAGACGCTGCTGCGGCTGGCCGAGGACATCGGGCCCACCGTGGCGGGCGTACCGGTGGAGGTCGCGGTCACCCAGGGGCGGCTGGCCGAGATGGCCGGCGGCTCGCGCCAGTCCGTCAACCAGATCCTGCAGTCGTTCCAGCAGCGCGGGTACGTCGAGGTGCACGGCCGCCGCGTGCTGGTCAGCCGGCCGGAGCAGCTGCGCCGCCGGGCCGGCCTCGGTTAGGCCGCCGGCGCTCCGCTCAGGACGCGCGCGACGCCGGAACGAGGTCCAGCACGGCCGCGACCACGTCGCGCTGCGGGACCGTCTTCTCCAGCACCAGCGAGGCGCCCGCTTCGAGCGCCTGCTGCACGATCGGGACAGTGGCGTACGCGCTGAACACGATGATCTTCGCGCTCGGACACGCTTCGAGGATGCCTGGCAACGCCGCCAGGCCGTCGGTCCCCGGCATCATCACGTCGAGGATCACCGCGTCCGGCTGGTGGGTGCTCGCCGCCGCCACCGCGTCGTCGCCGTTGGTCGCCTCGGCCAGCAGGTCGAACTGCGGGTCGAGCTCGAACGTCAGCCGCAGCAGGTCGCGCATGGCCGGGTCGTCGTCGACGATCAGCAGACCGATCCGACGCTCCTGGTCCATGGGCGTGGCCCCTCCCTCGTCCGTCGTCAGACGAACCCTAGCCCGCGCGCGGCGCGGGTCGCTTCGTCCCTGCTCGCCGGCCGTCAGCCGGCGCGCCGCTGCGGCCCGGGCGCCGCGGAGACCATCGCCTCGGCGGCCGCCGCCCTGGCCTCCTCGATCTCCGCCTTGGCCTTGGTCGCGTAGGTGTCCACGTACTCCTGGCCGGACAGCATCATGAGCTCGTACATGATCTCGTCGGTCATGGAGCGCAGGACGAACCGGTCGTCCTCCATGCCCGCGTAGCGCGAGAAGTCCAGCGGCTTACCGATCTTGATCACCACCGGCATGATCCGCGGGATGATCTTGCCCGGCGGCTGGATGTCGAACGTGTTGACCATCGCGCACGGGATGACCTTGACGTTCGCCTCCAGGGCCATCCGCGCCACACCGGTCTTGCCGCGGTAGAGGCGCCCGTCCGGGGAACGCGTGCCCTCCGGGTAGATCGCGAGCAGGTTGCCGCCGGCGAGCACGCGCTTGGCGGTCTCCAGCGCGGCCTGGCTGGCCCGGCCGCCGGACCGGTCTACAGGCACCTGGCCCACGCCCTTGAAGAACCCTGCCTTGAGCCGGCCCTTGAGGCCACCCGAGGTGAAGTAGTCGCTCTTGGCGAGGAACGTGATCCGCCGCGTGACGACCAACGGCAGGAAGATCGAGTCCGAAAACGACAGGTGGTTGCCCGCCAGGATGGCGGCGCCCTCCGCCGGGATGTTCTCCAGCCCCTCGACACGGGGGCGGAACAGCGCCCGGAGGATCGGGGTCAAGATCACCTTGACTACCCAGTACCACACCCGAGGTGCCCCGTTTCCGTTGGTCGTCGTAGCGACCGACCCTACGGAAGCAGGCCGGGTTACGTCCATCCGTGCCCGATCTGCCGCGCGTGTCGGCCCACGGCACCGGGCGGGGATCGGCGTCGCACGGGCGCCGGGCGCGTGCGACGATGGCGAAGGAACGGTCTGGAGGTGGCGAGGTGCCCGTGAAGCCGGGGTGCGAGGCGTTCTCCTTCGAGGGTGGGAACGTCGGCGCGCTGATGGTGCACGGGTTCACCGGGTCGCCGTTCTCCATGCGCCCCTGGGGCGAGTACCTCGCGAGTAACGGCCTCACCGTCCTCGGCCCGCGGCTGCCCGGCCACGGCACCCGCTGGCAGGAGATGAACCTCACCCGCTGGCAGGACTGGTACGGCGAGGCGGAGCGCGGGTTCGACCGGCTGCGCTCGGCCTGCGAGCAGGTCTTCGTGATGGGCCTGTCCATGGGCGGGACGCTGGCGTTGCGGCTCGCCGAGGAGCGCGGCGACGACGTGGCCGGCATCGTGACCGTCAACCCGTCGCTGCTGACCCTCCGCCGCGACGCCAAACTGCTGCCGCTGGTCGCCAACGTCGTGCCGTCCATCAAGGCGATCGGCGACGACGTCAAGAAGCCGGGCGTCACCGAGCACGCCTACGACCGGACCCCGCTGCGCGCGGCCGTCTCGCTCGCGCACCTCTGGAGGGTCACCGCGGCCGACCTCGGGAAGATCACGCAACCGCTGCTGACGTTCCGTTCGGCCAACGACCACGTGGTCGAGGCGGCGAGCGGCCGGCTGCTGCTGTCGGCGGTCGGGTCCGAGGACGTGCGCGAGGTGGTGCTGGAGGACAGCTACCACGTCGCGACGCTCGACAACGACGCGGAGCTGATCTTCCGGGAGAGCCTGGCGTTCGTCCGGGCGCACACGACGGTGCAGGGCCTGACGTGACCGACTCCTGGGACGCCGACGGGCCGGTACGCCCGGCGCCGCAGGGCGCCCGCGCCAACGCCGTGCCGCCGCCGCCCGCGTGGACGTTGCTTGTCGAGGTGGACCAGCGGGTGTCGCAGCCGTTGCTGGACAGCCTGGAGGACGCCGGAGTGGCGGCGTACGCGGAGCCGCGGACGCAGGCCGCCGCGCTCGACCGCATCCACGTGGACGCCACCCGGCGCGAGGCCGCCGAGGTCGTGGTCGCCGCCGAGCTGCCCGGGCTGCTGGCCGAGCTCGGGCCGGCCGGCGACGTGGACCCGTTCGACGCGATCGTGGCGGGCTGGGACGCCGTTCCGGAGGCGGCCACCTGGCCGGAGGCGGAGGACGTCGCGCCCACCAAGCGGGTGGAGCGGACGTTCCCCGACGAGGAGCCGGCCCCGCCGCGCCGCGTCGAGGAGGAGCACTACGTCCCCCCGCCCGCGCCGCCGGTGACGCTGCCCGCCCACCCGGCGAAGCGGTTCGCGATCGCGGGCGTCGTGCTGGGGCTGGTCGTGCTCGTGGCGCTGCCGCTGGTCGGCTGGGAGCAGTCCACCGGGCGTCAGGTGCTCGGCGCGATCGCCGTCCTCGCCGGCCTCGGCACGCTGATCTACACGATGCGCGACGGGCCCTCGGTCGACGACGGCCCGGACGACGGGGCCGTGGTCTAGGGTTCGTTGCCGTGCAGGCCAACGAGACGGTCGAGATCACCGGTCACCTGATGGACTCGGGCGTGCTCGCCAGGGTCCTCGACGACGTCCTTGACTACGGCGGCGACTACGTCATCGAACACCTCGACATCGGGCGCACCCACGACGACGAGTCGCACGCCAAGATCCGCGTCGGCGCCGAGTCGGACGAGGTGCTGCACCGCATCCTCATGCGGATCCAGATCCACGGCGTCAACCAGGTCGACCCGGGCGAGGCGACGTTGCGGCCGGCCGACAGGGACGGCGTCTTCCCTGAGGACTTCTACTCGACCACCAACCTCGAGACGATGGTCCGCATCGACGGCCGCTGGCTGCGCGTCGAGCAGCCGGAGATGGACTGCGGCCTCGTCTACGCGGACGGCCGCGTTCGCACCCTCCCGGTCTCCGACGTGCGGGCCGGCGACCAGATCGTCTGCGGCGCCAACGGCGTCAAGGTCGTCCTCCCCCACCAGGCGCACTCCGCGAAGACGTCCGGGCACTTCGAGTTCATGGCCTCGACGGTGTCGAGCGAGAAGCCGCAGGCGCTGCTCGTCCGCCAGCTCGCCGGGCACCTGCGGCAGGTCAAGGCGGACGGCAAGCGCATCCTCTGGGTCGCCGGCCCCGCGGTGGTGCACACCGGCGCGTCGCCGGCGATGGTGGCGTTGGTGCGGGCGGGTTTCGTGGACGTGCTGTTCGCCGGCAACGCCCTCGCCACCCACGACATCGAGTCGGCGCTGTTCGGGACGTCGCTCGGTGTCGACCTGACGCTCGGCACCGGCGTCGAGCACGGCCACGAGCACCACATCCGCGCCATCAACACGATCCGCCGGGCCGGCTCGATCGACGACGCGGTCAAGCAGGGCGTGCTCAACGGCGGCGTGATGCACGCGCTGGTCGAGGAGGGCAAGCCGTTCGTCTTGGTCGGGTCGGTCCGCGACGACGGGCCGCTGCCGGACGTGTACCCGGACGTCATCGAGGGCCAGCGCGCGATGCGCGCCCAGCTGTTCGACGTCGGCTACGCGATCATGGTCGCGACGATGCTGCACTCGATCGCGACCGGCAACATCCTCCCGGCGTCGATCCCGCTGGTCTCCGTCGACATCAACCCGGCCACCGTGACCAAGCTGGCCGACCGCGGCTCGGCCCAGGCGGTCGGCATCGTGACGGACATCGGCCTGTTCCTGGAGCAGCTCGCCACCGAGCTCTGCCCCGGCTACCCGCCGCGCGGGTAGCTACTCGACTACCGGGAAGTCCGGCAGCGGGTACGGCGACAGCACGTCGAGGTAAGCCGCCGCGTCACCGGTCCAGTCCAGCGCGAGCAGCTGCGCCCGGCTGCGCCGCCCGCTGACGGCCCGGAACAGCTCGAACGCCGGCCCGCTGACGGTGGCGACCGGCTCGCCGTCGCCGAGCGTCCACTCCCGCTCCCCCGCCGACAGCCGCAACGGCCCGAGCCCGAGCGTGGCCAGCCGGTTGCCGAGCCAGGCCCGCGCGACGCCGAACGCCAGCCGGGTCACCGGCGCGTCCCGGTCGCCTGGGTGGCCGACCGCGTGGCGTACGTCGTGCAGGTGGCAGGCGACGTCGTACGGCGCCGCGGCCCGGGACGCGACGGAGATGCGCTCGTCGGCCAGCGCGGCCACCAGCCCCGCCTCCATCGCCGTCCAGTGGGCGAGCAGCCGCGCGACCGGCCAGTCGCGGCGGCGGCCCACCTGCGCGGCGGTCCACTCCTCGCGCGCCACCGCCTGCTCCGGCTTGGTCTTGGGCTCGGAGAAGTCGGGGAGGCCGCCCGCGACCAGGTCCTCCGCGACGCCGACCAGGTGCGCGAGCACGTCGCGCACCCGCCAGTCCGGTGTCAGCGGGACGGTCGTACCGGCGTCGGCCGTGGCGACCAGCGCGGCGAAACGGTCCCGCCCGTCCAGGTAGGCGGCGGCGAGGTCCATGCGCGCCACCCTGCCACGGGCCGGCGCGACCGCGCGCCTCAGCCGGGCAGGGCCGCCCGCAGCCGCCCGGCCAGCCCGTCCGGCGCGTCCAGGTCGCGCAGCAGGTCGGTGACCGGCTCCTCCACGCGCACCGCGCCCGGCTCGTCGCCGAGGCGGCGCAGCACCTGCCCCTGCCACAGCACCGCCCGCGCCAGCCACACCGTGGCGCCGAGCGTCGCCCACGTGGCCGCGGCGCGTTCCAGCGCGACGGCCGCTTCGAAGGCGTTGCCGGAACGCAGCGCGCGCAGGGCGTCGTTCTCGGCGGCGGTGGCGTGCGTCTCGGCGAGGTCGCCGCCGTTCGGCGCGAGGGCGGCGGAGGAGGTCTCGCCGCGCAGCAGCTGGTGCTGTTCGAGGCAGGCGGCGGCGAGCGCGCCGTACCGCGGCGCGTCGTGCCGGCGGGCCGCGTCCATGGCCTCGGCGACGAGGCGCCCGGCCCGGTCGCTGCCGTCGGCGACGGCCGCGCGGGCGGTCATCAGCCGCGGCAACGTCGCCGCGAGGCTCCACCCGAGCGACTCGGCCCGGTCGACCGCCCGGTCCGCCGCGTCGACGGCATCCGCCCAGTGGCCGGAGTCGAGCAGCAGCTCGGCCTCGTAGACGAGCACGCCGAGCGCGGCGTTCTGCTCGCCGATGTCCGCGAGCGTCCGGCGCGCGTCGCCGAGCTGCTGGCCGGCCAGCGCCGAACGCCGCCGCCGCGCGGCCGCGCGGGTGCCGTTGACCAGGCCGATGGCCCGCCACCGCCGCGAGCCGAGCGCCTCCGCGCGGGTCAGCACGTCGTCGAGGACGCGGTCGCTCTCCTCCGCGCGGCCGAGCGCGGACAGGCACTCCTGCTGGATGAGCAGCCCGTGCATCTCGAAGACGCGCGCGCCGGCCTCGGCGGCGTCCTGCCTGGCCAGCCGCGCCGTGTCGAGCGCGGCGGGCAGGTCGCCGCGGAGGAACTCGTGGTACGCCAGCGCCACCCGTACCGACGCCCGCCCGCGCAGCTCGTACTCGTCCCGTGCCGACTCCTCGGCGAGCTCGTACCAGCGGCGGAACTCCGCGCCGCCCGCCGGGCTGAGCAGGTACGCGAGGTGCCGCGCGACCATCGCCTGCCCGGCCTCGTCGCCGGCGTCGCCGTAGCGGTCGTACGCCTCCCGCAGCAGCCTGGTCATGGCCGGCAGGTCGTCGTAACGGAGGTTCTCCGCGGCCTGGAACGTCGCGGCGGCCAGCTCCGTCGCGTCGCCGGCGCGTTCGAGCAGCTCGACCGCCTCGGCGTGCAGCTCGCGCGCCCGGTGGATGCGCGAGAGGTGCGACAAGGACCCCGAGTGCGCGAGCAGGGCCCGCGCCCGCAGGGCATCGTCGCCGGCCGTGGTGGCGACCTCCTCGGCGGTGTTGCAGTCCTCGATGGCCTCGCCGAACCGGCCGAGCTCGTTGAGGGCGTGCGCCCGCTCGACGAGCAGCGTCGCGTACGTCTCGTCGGGGATGCACTGCCGCGCGGCGTGCGCCACGTCCACCGCCTGCGACAGCGCGGCCTCCGCCTCGCGCGCCTGGTACCGGTACAGCGAACGCCCCCACGAGAGCAGGTGGCGCACCGCCAGCCGGGCCAGGTCGCACGACGGCTGCACGCCCGCGGTGTCCGAGCGGGCGAGCGCGAACGCCTGGTGGAAGTGGTACGCGAGCAGCCCGAGCGGCGCCGCCGGGCCGCCCTCGGCGGACCGGTCGGTGAGCCAGGTGCCGACGACGCGGTGCAGTGCCGACCGGTCGCGCCGGGCCAGCGACTCGTACGCGACGTCGCGGATCAGGACGTGCTTGAAGACGTACTCGTCCTCGCCGGGGACGCTGCTCGCGGCCGGCCGCCGGAGCAGCCCGCGGTCCACCAGCGAGCCGAGCGTGACGTCGAGGTCGGGCTCGTCGGCCATCTGCACGAGCAACGCCGCCCACACCGTGTCGCCGGCGACGGAGGCGCGTTGCAGCAGCCGCTTCTCCGCGGGCGCCAGGCTGTCCAGCCGCGCGGCGATGAACATCCGCATGGAGTTGGGGACGCGCCGGACCTGCACCCGGTCGGCGTCCACGCCGTCCGCGCCGCGCGAGATGCCGCCTGTGTCGAGGAGCATCCGCGTGCACTCCTCCAGGAACAGCGGGTTACCGCCGGCGCGGGTCAGCAGGTCGGCGGCCAGCCAGGCGGGCGGCTCCTCGCCGAGCAGGTCGGCGAGCAGCTGGCGCATGTCGTCGTCGGGGAGCGCGCCGAGCTCGCGGCGCGGCAGCTCGGCCGGCAGGTCGGCGTCCGGCCGGGTCAGGCCGAGGACGAGCACCGGCGCGGCCAGCGGCGTCGCGTGCAGGTCCGCCACGACGCTCACCAGCTCCGAGTCCGCCCAATGCAGGTCGTCGAGCAGTAGCACGACCGGCTGCTCGGCCGCGACGGCGGCGAGGATCGAACGCAGCGCGGCCAGGTCGGCGGCGAACCGGTCGCTGCCCGGCGTGCTCGGCTGGTGGTCGGCGAGCGGGCCGACCAGCGCGACGGCCTGCGCGACCAGCGACGGCGTGCTCGTCCCGAACGCCGCCCGCGCGGCCGCCGCGACCTCCCCCGCGGGCGCGCCGGCCGGCACGCCGAGGTGCGTCGCGACCGCGTCCACCGCGGCCTGCAGCGGGCGGCGGCGGCCGTACGGCGTGCAGCGCCCGCGCAGGACGGTGACGCCCGCGCGCCGGGACAGGAACTCCGCGGCCAGCCGGGTCTTCCCCTCCCCGGCCTCGCCGGTGAGCAGCAGGACGCTGGACGCCCGCCCGGCGACCATCGCGTCCAGCGCGGCGTGCAGCACCGCCATCGCGTCGGACCGCCCGACGAACGCCCCGCCGTCCGGCCGGGCGCGGGCCGGCGTCGCGGGGTCGAGCCCGATCAGCTGGTGCACGGGCACCGGCTCGGCGTGCCCCTTCACGCTCAGCTCGTGCCGCGGCCCGAGGCGCAGCCCCGGGCCGGCCAGCTCCACCGTGCGGACCCCCGCGAGCGTCTCGCCCTCCTCCGCCAGCGAGCAGAGCCGGGAGGCGAGGTTGACCGGGTCGCCCGCGACCGAGAACCCGGACGCCTCGCGGCTGGCGGCGACGAACACCTCGCCGGTGTTGATGCCGATGTGCAGCGCGGGGATGCGCAGCCGTTCGCTGGTGCGGTTGATCGCGTCGACCTCGGCGTGCAACGCGACCGCGGCGAGCGCGGCGCGCGCCGCGTCGTCCTCGTGCCCGACCGGCGCGCCGAACACCGCCATGAAGCCGTCGCCCTGCAGCTGCGGCACCGTCCCGCCGAACGACTCCACCACCCGCCGCAACGCCGTCATCGCCGGCCGCACGAAGTCGTGCACGTCCTCGGGGTCGAGGCGGCTGCACAGCTCGGTGTAACCGGTGAGGTCGGCGAACAGCAGCGTGACGAGCTTGCGCTCGGGCGGCGCGGTGGGCTCGCCGCACACCGCGCACGCCGGCGCGCCGTCGACCACCGCTGAGCCGCACGACCGGCAGCTCGCGGAGTCGTCGGCGCGGGCGTTCACGTCGTTATCCGGCCGGGTGCCAGGTGCCGCGGGAGGTGTCGCCGTACGCGCTGAACACCGGCGGCGTCGCGCCGCCGCCGAGCTGCTGCAACGCCGCGAGGACGTCGTTGCGCGGGCCGTGCACCTCGACGATGGCGTGCGTCTGGCCGTCCCGCTCCACGACCGCGAAGCCGACGACGCCGTTGACCCCGGGGGGCGGCTGGCCGGTCGCGGGCAGTACCGCCAAGCCCACCCAGGCGTTCACCGCGCAGTGCGTCGGGTACGCCATCGCGGCCGCGGCCCCGCCCGGGTCGGCGCGCCGGTAGGTCTCGGTGTCGCCGACGCCGGGGGTGTCGAGGACGGACCGGATGCCGCGGTCGATCGTCGCGGCGTCGTCGCCGAAGACGGCGACGTACAGCGCCCGGTCCCCCTCGAGCGGGAACACGGCGCGGATCGGCCCACCGGCTCCGGCGGCGGCCCTCAGCACGGCCACGGCGGTGTCGCTGGCGGTGCTGGCGAAGACGTACGCGTCCACGTGTTCCTCCGTTTGGTAGTCCGCTGGGACGGCCCCACGTGATCGTGCCGGACCCGGCGCGGGTTGTGCCGGAAGTGTCGGATACCCGACTACGTGATCTCCAGCGTCGCGAGTACCGGCCGGTGGTCGCTCGCCTCCGCGAGCCCGGCCACGTCGGGCACGCCACAGGACACCACGCGCAGCCGCCGGTCCACGAACACCGCGTCGATCCGCCGCCGCGGCGTCGCCGCGCTCATCGTCAGCCCGTCGCCGCGCGGGGCGACGGCGTAAGCGTCCTGCAACGCCTCCGCGAGCACCTGCCACGACTCGTCGTCCGGCGTCTCGTTGACGTCGCCGGCCAGGACCACGGGCCGGTCGAGCGCCGCGGGCGCCGCGGGCTCCGCGAGCGCCGCGAGGTCGCGCAGCGTGAGGTCCACCTGCGCGCGGCGTTCGGCGTCGTCGAGGCTGAGGTGCATCGAGGCGAACACGACCTCGCGCCCGCCGGCGTCGAGGACGGCGATGGCCAGCCCGCGGCGGTGCAGCGGCGGGTGCCACGGCAGCTTCACGTCGCGCGTCGTGACGACCCGCAACGACGGCCTGGCCAGCAGCAGCACGGCGCCCGCGGGCCGGCCGCCGGTCACCAGCCGCAGCCCGGCCGCGTCGGCGAGGGCGCGGCACTTGCGCCGCCAGCCGAAGAACCGCGGCGCCTCCTGCACGCACACCACGTCGGGGTCGCAGGCGCGGATCACGGCGGCGACGCGGTCGGTGCCGAGCCGGAGGGAGAGGACGTTGTACGACAGCACCCGCAGCCTGGTCATCCGGCGGTGACCTCGGTGCCGGCGTTGCCCGCGACGGCGTCGGCCGCCCTGTCCAGTGACGTGATCACCGCGCGCGGGCCGCCGTTCTCCACGAAGTCGCAGGCGGCCTGCACCTTCGGCCCCATCGACCCCTCGGGGAACTCCCCCGCCGCCAGCAGCGCGCGCGCCTCGGCGACCGGGAGGTGGCGCAGCGGCCGCGCTTGCGACGTGCCGAACCCCTGCTGCACGACCTCCACCTCGGTGAGGACGAGCAGCAGGTCGGCGCCGACGAGCAGCGCGAGCTTCGCCGACGACCGGTCCTTGTCGACCACCGCGTCCACGCCGTGCAGCTCGCCGTCGACGTCTACGACGGGCACGCCGCCACCGCCCGCCGCGATGACGACGTGGCCGGCCTCGATCACCTGCAGCAGCGGGCGCTCCTCCACGAACCGCACCGGCTCCGGGGACGCGACGACCCGGCGCCACCGCTTGTCCGGCTGGATGGTGAACACGTGCCCGGTCTCGGCCGCGATGCGCTGCGCCTCCGGGCGCTCGTACGACGGGCCGACCGGCTTCGACGGGCGGCGGAACGCCGGGTCGCGCGCCTCCACCACGACCTGCGTCACGAGGCAGAGGGCGCGCACGTCGGAGCCGCGCGCCCGCAGCGCGTTGTCGAGCGCCTGGGCCAGCAGATAGCCGATCTGGCCCTGCGACTCGGCGCCGCAGACGTCCATCGGCATCGCCGGGATGTCCGGCGCCGCGGCCTCCTGCTGGATCAGGATGCGGCCGACCTGCGGGCCGTTGCCGTGGGTGAGGACGAGGCCGACGCCGTTCGTCACGAGGTCGGCGAGGTAGCCGCAGGTGCGCGCGAGGGCGGCGCGCATCTCGGCCGCCGAGCCGGTCGCGCGCGGCGGCGAGAGCGCGTTGCCTCCCAGGGCGACCACGGCTCGCACCCGCGCGAGCCTAGGGCATGTCGAACCGCCATCCCGGCTGCCGGCCGCGCCAACTTCCAGTGCCGGGGAACCCTGCTCGTGCCCAGCAACACTGGAAGTTGCCATGACCGCCGCCCGAGGCTAGCGGCGTACGAGCGGCAGCACCTGCCGCGCGAACGTGTCGCGCTGCTCGGCCGCGTCGCCCCCGACGAACGCGACGAACGCCTCCTCGATCCCCACGGCGGCCAGCGCGCGCAGCCGGTCGGCCACCTCCGCCGGCGTGCCGGTTAGCGCGCGGGCGCGTTCGGCCGGGTCGCGCCCTGGCGACCAGCCGGCCAGCCGCGCGGCTGCCTGCTCGGGTGTGGCTCCGAGGACGACCTGGCCGCCCCACGTCAGCGTCACGGGCAGCGGCTCGATCTCGTCGGGGCGCAGCGCCCAGCCGTTCCAGCCGTCGGCGACCTCGGCGGCCAGCGCGCGGGTGCGGGCGCCGTTGCCGCCGACCCAGACCGGCAGGCCGGGTACGGCGTCGCGCACCGCCGCCACCGTCGCCCGCAACGCGTCCCGCCGTCGCGCGCCGTCCAGCGGCCGCGCGCCGAGCAGCGCGTCCTCCCGCGCGCTGCTCGCGTCGCCGGTACCGAGGCCGAGCACGAACCGTTCGCCGGCCACCGCGTGCACCGTGCGGGCGAGGTGCGCGGTCATCGCCGGCGGGCGCATCGGCGCGCGGACGACGAGCGTGACCAGCCGCACCCGCGACGTGACGGCCGCGACGGCGGTGAGCGCCGCGAACGCCTCCAGCACCGGCGTCCCGTCCGGCGCGCCGAGCGGGACCAGGTGGTCGTAGACGGAGACGCTGTCGAAGCCGAGGTCCTCGCACTCTCGCGCGGCGTCGAGGAACGTCGCATCCACCCGCCGCTGCGGCAGCGCCGTCCCGATCTTCATTCGGGGCCCCCGCGGCGGCGCGAGCGCAGCGAGCGGCGTCGTGGGGTAGTTCTCATGAGCGGGCGAGGTCGGCGGCGCCGACCAGGCCTGCGGCATTGCCGAGCGTCGCCGGCCTGATCTCAGGGACCGGCCGGTGGTCGTGTCCTGGCAGGTGCCGCGCGAACGACTCCCTGGCCGGCCGCAGCAGCAGCTCGCCCGCCGCCGCGACTCCCCCGCCGACGACGAGCACGCCGGGGTCGAGCACCGACACCAGGTCGGCCAGCCCGCGCCCGAGCCAGTAGCCGACCTCGGCGAACGCCGCCACCGCGCGCTCGTCCCCCGCACGGGCCGCGTCGGTCACCGCCGGCCCGTCGAGGTCGAGGCCGCGCGCGGCGGAGTAGCGGACGAGCGCGGTGCCGGAGGCGTACTGCTCGAAGCAACCCGCGTTGCCGCAGCCGCACGCGATGCCGTCCGGGACGACGCCGAGGTGACCCGGCTCGCCGGCCGTGCCGGACCAGCCGCGGTAGAGCTGCCCGCCGAGAACGATGCCCCCGCCGATGCCGGTGCCGACGGTGAGGCAGACGAGGTGGCTCTCGCCGCGCCCGGCGCCGAAGCGGTACTCCGCCCAGGCGGCGCAGTTGGCGTCGTTCTCGACGTAGACGGGAACGCCGAGCCGGTCGCCGAGCAGGTCGCGCACCGGCACGTCGTGCCAGGGCAGGTTCGGTGCGAACAGCATCCGCGACCGGTCGGCGGAGACGTAGCCGGCGGCGGCCAGGCCGACCGCGCCGACGTCGTACGACTCGCGCACCTCGGCGACCGCGCCGACGACGGCGTCCAGCGCGCCGGCCGCGTCGTCCGGCGTGGGGCAGCGGGTCTCCGCGACGATCCGCCCGGCGTCGTCCACGACGCCCGCGGCGATCTTGGTGCCGCCGATGTCCACGCCGACCGCGTACATCTCAGGCGATGTCGATCCGCTCGACCGGCACGTCCGCCCGCTGCGGGGCGTGGTCGGGCGTCTCGGGCCGCAGCGCGGCGAGCAGCGCGACGGCGGCCTCGGAGACGCGGTCGACCAGGTCCGGCTGCGCCTGCCGCACCACCGAGAGGAGCTGGCAGAACGGGCACACCTTGCACTCCGGCGCGGCGGGCGCGGCTGCCTCGGCCGGCTCGGCCGCGGGCACGTGCTGGCGCCACCACGCGTCGGCCGCGCCGAGCAGCTTCGCGGCCTCCTGGGCGAGGCTGCCCACGGGCTCGGTCACAGCGACGCGTTCCACAGGTCGGGGTCGGGCACGAACGCCACGACCAGCCGGCCGCCGGCCAGCGCGGCGCCGGACACGACGCAGCGGCGCAACGCGCTCGGCAGCGCGAGCACCCGGCGGCGCGAGCCGACCGTGACGACGAGCTCGTCGCCGCGGCGCACGAGGTCGAGGTCGCGCTTGTCGGCGAGCGGCAGGTCGAGCGCGAGGTCGAAGCCCGTGTCCGTGCGCGTGACGGACAGCAGGTCCTGCGGCGGCGGCAGCGCGAGCGGGTCGTCGGCGCCGTACGCCTCCGCCCCGAACGCCGCCAGCTCCCCCAGCCCGACCGGCTCCCCCGCGCGGTACGGCGACCGCCAGATCGGCAGGGGCGCGAACGACTGCTCCACCTCGGCCAGCTGGATGCGCTGCGCGGCGACCCAGCCGGTGAGCCACGCGTCGCCGCCCGGCGGGAACACGCGGTTCGCGACGACACCGTCCACGCGGTAGCCGTAGAGCGACAGCGACGTCAACGTGCGCCGCGCCTCGGCGACGACGACGGCCTCCGGCGTCAGCACCAGCCGGACCGTGGACGTCGCCTGGTCGGTGAGCAGCGCGCGGACCTCGGCCAGCTCGGCGTGCAGGCGTTCGACCGCGTCGAAGACGGAGTCCCTCGGCAGCGCGCCGCCGCGCCCGAACACCGGCCGCATGGCGCGCGCCACCCGCCGCGACGCGGGGAACACGCGGTCCATGTACCAGGACAGCGCCTCGGGCAGTGCGAGCAGCCGCAACGTCTCCGCCGTCGGAGCGCAGTCCACGACGACGAGGTCCCACCGCGACGAGACGACCTGGCGGCGTACCTCGAGGAGCGCCAGCACCTCCTCGGCGCCGGGCAGCACGGTCAGCTCCTCGGCCGCCATCGGGTCCACGCCGGACCGGTCGAGCAGGCCGCGCAGGTAGTCCTGCACCTCGCGCCAGGACTGTTCGAACTGCCGCTGCGCGTCGATCTGCTGGCCGTAGAGGCCGCCGTCGATCTCGGTCGGCTCGGGGCCGAGCGGGGTGTCCACGGTGTCGGCGAGCGAGTGCGCCGGGTCGGTCGAGATGACCAGCGTCTTCAGGCCGCGCCCGGCGGCGAGCGTCGCGGTCGCGGCCGAGGCCGTCGTCTTCCCGACGCCGCCTTTGCCGGTGAAGAGAACGACTCGCACCAGGCAGAGGCTAGCCGCCCGCGCGCGACGCGCCCAATCCCGCGGTGCCCGCGGCGCTCGCGTTCGCGGCCATCCGCGCGCGCACCGCGTGCCACTCCGCGCGGCCGCGCAACGGCGCGATGTCGTCGTCGCCGTCGGCCGTCTCGACGTCGTCCCAGCCCAGCTCGGCGGCGTAGCCGAGCGCGCGCGCGGCCTTGTCGAGGTCGCCGGCGCGGACGTACGCGCACGCGGTGTTGTACGCGACATTCGGATCGGTGGAGCCGGTGGCCAGCGCGCGCTCGCCCCAGGCCGCGGCGGCGGCGTAGTCGCCGGTCCACCACAGCGCGTCCAGCACGCCGGCGGCGCCACCGCCGGTCACGTTGCCGACCATCGGGAGGATGTCCTCGTCGCGCGCGCGCAGCAGCAGGACCAGCTCGCGCACCGCCCAGCCGGCCGGCTCGTCCGCGAGCGCGGGCTGGAGGCGTTCGCGGGCCAGCTGCTCCTGGCCGTTGGCGAGCAGCACCGCGCCCTCGAACACCGGGTCGAGCACGCCGTGCGGCAGGTCGACCAGCGCCGCCTGCGCCTCGCGCGCACGGCCGAGGCGCAGCAGCGCGGCGGACCGGATGACGGCGGCGTGCACGCGGTAGGTCTCGGGGACGTCGTTCTCCAGGATGCGCAAGGACTGCTCGGGCTCGCCGCGCTGCAACGCCGCCTCCGCGTCGATGATCGTGCGCGCGGCCGGCCCGACGCCCTGCCGCAGCGCGACGATGCGCTGGAGGTTGCCGGCCGCGAAGAACACGACCAGCGCGGCGGCGAGGGCGTACCCCGCCAGGATCGCGCCGATGGCGACGGCCGCCGCGACGCCGAGCGAGGCGTAGCTGGTGCGCCGGATGCGGACCAGCTCGTCGCGGCCCGGCATCAACGCGAGCACCACCTGGCCGCCGTCGAGCGGCAGCATCGGCAGCAGGTTCAGCAGCCCCCACGCGAGGTTGACGTAGATGCTGTCGACCAGCACGTCGTCGATCAGCGGCGACTCGATCGGCGACATCGCCGCGTACGCCGCGAGCAGCGCGAGGCCGAGCAGCACGCCCGCGAACGGCCCGGCCACGCTCACCCCGACCCGCCGGCCGCGGCTCGCGCCGCCCGGCTGCCAGGTCGTGAGCCCGGCCATCATGTAGAGGTCGATCCGCGGCTCGCCGCCCACCGGCCGCGCGGCGAACGCGTGGCCGAGCTCGTGCGCGATGACCGAGACCGTGACGACGACCAGCCAGGTGACCGCGCCTTGCCACCCGGTCGGGGCCGAGTAGCCGAGCAGCAGGACGATGACGAGGAAGCTCGCGTGGATCGTGACCGGGAAGCCGAAGAGCCGGAACGACACCAGCCCGCTCCGCCCGGCCTCGGGCACCGGGATCGCCACTAGCGGGCTGCCTCCACCCGCTTCTTCAGCTCCTTGAGCGCGGTGTCCATGATGACCTTCTCGGCCTTCCGCTTGAACATGCCGAGCATCGGGATGCCGGCGTCGATGGTCAGCGAGTAGCGGACGTGCGTCGCGTCGCCGCGCGGCGTGAGCTCGTACGAGCCGTGGTTTTCCTTGAGCGAGCCGGAGTCCAGCGTCCACTCGACCCGCTCGTCGCCGGCGTAGGTGTAGTTCAGCGTGTAGTCGGCCTTCATCACGCCGGCGTCCACGACGAACCGCGCCTTGTCCGGCCGCCCGTCCGCGCCGGTGGACAGCACCTCGGCGGTCTTGATGAAGCCGGCCCACTCGGGGTAGCGCTCGTAGTCGGAGATGACCGCCATCACCTCGGCCGGGGTGGCGTCGATCGTGATCTCGCTGCTCGCCTGGTCCGCCATGCCAGCGAGCCTAACGGCGCGCGCGCCGCCGGGCGCGGCAAGGCGTCACCACTCGAGGACGTACGGCGTACCTGTGCCGCGGAAGTGACCGACGTTGACGCACTCGGTCCGGCCGACGCGGATCGACGCCGCGAGCGGCGAGTGCACGTGCCCGAACAGGCAGTACGCCGGCTGCGTGTCGCGAATCGCGTCGAGGACCGCCTCGCTGCCGCGTTCGAACCGGCGCGCCTCGGTGTCGTAGACGAGCGACGGCCACTGCGGCGGGATGTGGCAGCAGAGCACGTCCACGGCGCCGACGGCGGCCACCTTGGCGGCGTACTCCTCGTCGCTGATCTCCATCGGGGTGCGCATCGGCGTGCGCAACCCGCCGCCGACGAAGCCGAACGTCCGCCCGCCGATCTCCACGGTCTCGCCGTCGAGCAGCGTGATGCCGTCGCGCAGGTAGTCGGCGTAGAGGTGCGGCACATCCACGTTGCCGTAGGTCAGGTAGGTCGGAGCGGGGAACGCCGCGAACAGCTCGGCGTACTGCGCGCGGATCGCGCGTTCGAGCACCGTCCAGCGGTCCTCGTGCAGCCCGGCCCACAGCTCCTGCGAGAACGCCCGCGCGTCGTCGAAGCGGCCGGCCGTGCGCAGCTCGACCAGCATGCGCACCGCGGGCACGCCGAACAGGTCGGCCATGATCCCGGAGTAGTCGCCGTAGTCGATGAAGTGGATGAGGTCGCCGAGGCAGACGAGCGCGTCGGCGCCGTCGCCGGCCCGGGCGAGGGCGCCGGCGGCGCCGTGGACGTCGCTCACGACGTGCACCCGCATGGCGGGCAGCGTACGTCGTCGCCGGCTCGTAGCGGATTTCCCGCAATGGCGGGATCGCGTCGTGCCGGGCGGTGTCGAGTGGCTAGCGTGGCGGCCTCCGACGAAGGGGGATCAACCATGCCGACCCGAACGAGGACCGTCGCCGCGCTCGTCACGGCCGTCGCCGTCGCGGCGGTCGGGCCGGCCGCCGCGCACCCCACCCACCACTACCAGGGCGATTGCTGGCTGCGGTCCGTGCAGCAGGAGGCGGCGACCGGCGCCGACTTCGTCGGCGTCCTCGCGGTGGCGTACGCCGCGACCACGGCCGACTCGCTGCCCGCCCCGCAGGCGCCGATCTCGGCCACCTGCGACGTCCGGGTGAACGGCGTCGTGCGGGGCTCGGTGTCCGCCGCCGGACTCGGCCTCGCGGCGGGTGTGGCGTCGGTGGCGTACCCGAGTGACGACGACGACCTCTTGGAGGTATGCGAGCGGGTGACCGTCGCGGGCGAGGTCCACAACGAGTGCCGGGAGCTGCCCCGGCCATGGAACCAGCCGCCGCCCACTGACCCCGTCACGGTGCTGATCGAACTCGTCAACGAGGTCCTGGACCCGCTCTGGGAGCCGGTCGACGCCGAGGTCTGCCCGGCGCTCCAGGCCGCGCGCGCGGCCGGGGTCCCGTTCATCGACGCCGACGGCGACGTGACGATCGAGGGCGGGACGTGGTGGGACTGCCCGCCCTACGACATCGACTGGGGCTGAGCCGTCCGGCCCACAGCTCCTGCGAGGAACCCGCGCGCGTGGGTCGAAGCGGCCTGCCGTGCGCAGCGCGACCTGCGTGCACCGCGGGCACGCCGACCAGGTAGGCCATGATCCCGGAGTAGTCGCCGTGGTCGACGACGTGGATCCGGTCGCCGAGGCAGACGAGCGCCGTGGACGCGCTTCCGCGTGCACCGCACGGCGGGCTGCGTAGGTCGCCTGCGTCGCGCGCCGCCGGGCGGCGTAACGGATTTCCGGCAATGGCGGGATCGGGTCGTGCCGGGCGGCGTCGTCGTGGCTAGCGTGGCGGCCTCCGACGAAGGGGGATCGACCATGCCGACCCGAACGAGGACCGTCGCCGCGCTCGTCACGGCCGTCGCCGTCGCGGCGGTCGCGCCCGCCGCCGCGCACCCCACGCACCACTACCAGGGCGATTGCTGGCTGCGGTCCGTGCAGCAGGGGGACGCGACCGGCATCCACTTCGTCGGCGTCCTCGCAGTCGCGTACGCCGCGACCACGGCCGACTCGCTGCCCGCCCCCCAGGCGCCGATCTCGGCCACCTGCGACGTCCGGGTGAACGGCGTCGTGCGGGGCTCGGTGTCCGCCGCCGGACTCGGCCTCGCGGCGGGCGTGGCGTCGGTGGCGTTTCCGAGTGACGACGACGACCTCGTGGAGATGTGCGAACGGGTGACCGTCGCGGGAGAGGTCCACAACGAGTGCCGGGAGCTGCCCCGGCCATCGAACCAGCCGCCGCCCCCAGACCCCGTCACGGTGCTGCTCGACCTCGTCAACGAGGTCCTGGACTCGCTCTGGGAGCCGGTCGATGCCGCGGTCTGCCCGGCGTTCCGCGCGGCGCGCGCAGCAGGGGTGCCGGGGATCGACGAGGAGGGCGACGTGTACGTCGCCGGCGAGCCGCAATGGGACTGCCCGCCCTACGACATCGACTGGGGCTGAGCCGTCACTCCTGCGGGAGCGTCGAGTAGTCGATCGGCGAGTCCACGAGCGCCGGGTCGACGCCGTCGGGCACCGTGGTCGCGTCCGTGCCGGCGAAGGTCAGCAGGGACAGCAGCATGAGGAACAGCAGCATCCCGCCGAGCATCATCAGCATGTAGCGGCGGCGCGTGCCCTTGACGTCGTGCAGCCGAGCGATCTTCCCGCCGAACGGCGCGGTGCAGACGTGGCACGCGTCGAGGTGCATCGCGTTGTGCGAGCCGCACTCGACGCACGGCCAGGTCGCCAGCGCCGGCGCGTTCGGGTCACCTACGACGGGCTGACCGAGCACCGCGCCGAGCGGGGCGGTCAGCGGGTCCACCGGCGGGGGCGGCGGCATCGGCACGCCGGGCGCGGGGATGCCGGGGACGCCCGTGTACGGCGTCGCGGCACCCGGCTGCGGGGCGTACGGGGTGGCGTACGGCGGCGCGGTCAGCAGCGTCGCGGCGGCCGCCTCCGCGGCGATGCCGAGGTCGCCGGCCAGCGGCCAGCCGGGAGCGGCCGCCGGGTAGCCCTGCGGGTAGCCGGGCGCCGGCACCTGCGGGTAGCCGGGCACCGCTGCCTGCGGGTAGCCGGCGGGGTACGTGGGGGCGGCCGGCACCGGCGGCGCGGGAGGTGGCGGCGGGGGCGGCGGCGGGGCGGGCTTGGGCCGCAGGTCGGCCCAGCACAACGTGCACCACGGAGCGCCGGGACGGATGGCACCGTCGCACGCCGGACACCGTTCGGACGTCATAGAGGGAGCATCGGCCGAACGGCGCAGCGTCTTTAGGCCGATTGCGCCGAGCCCGACCCGGCGGACCCGGCGCGACGCCTGGCCGGCGACTTCGCCGCCGTCGCCGCCGATGCGGCCGGGGCAGGCGGCACTGCCCACTCCGGCGGCATCCCCGGCGCGCGCCCCGCCTCCAGCCGGTCCTTGACCTCGTTCAGCCCGGCCTTGAGCCGCGCGCAGTGTGCGGTCCGCATCCGCACCGCCTGTCGCCACAGCCGGCGCGGCGGGCCGGTGCGCGGCTCGGTGGCGCTCCCCTTCCGCGTCGGGTCGGCGCGCAGGTAGTAGTGCACGATCGCGCCGTCGCCCCACGGCTCGACCCAGAACTCGTTCGTGCCGACGAGCTCTCCGGTCACCGTGAGCCGCACGCCCTCGTCGCCCCGGTCCTCGAACACGATGAGGCCGAGACGCGGAAAGACCCGGGCCAAGAAGCCCGGGTCCTTCACGGCCGCCGCGACGTCCGCGGGACGCGCGACGACGAACGTCTCGTCGATGACGTCGACCATGGGCACGCCGCCGAGTATCACCCAGCGGCGGCCCAGGCCGGCGTGTCGGGTCGGAGTTAGACCAGCGACGGGTTGAACGCCTGCGTGCCCATCGCGAGCTGCACCGTCGTGAACGACGAGTTGGCCCGCATGTAGTTCAGGGCCAGGTTGAGGTTCGCGACGCCGTTGCTGCCGTCCGCCGACACCGTGGAGAGCGTGCCGAGCGCATTGCCGGCCGAGTCGAGGAACGCGCTGCCCGAGTCGCCGGGGATGCCCGGGGTGACGGTGTAGACGCGGTAGCTCCACACCGAGCCGGTCGCGCCGAGCCGCATGACGCCGGTCTTCGGGCTGAGCTGGCTGATCCCGAAGCGCAGGCTGGAGTTGCCGTACGTGTACACGCTGGACAGCCACCCGGCGCCGGTCGTGTTGAGCGCGACCGGGCCGCCCCACTTCGGGATCGACGGGTTCACCTTGCCGTAGTCGCGGGTGTCCAGCTTCACCAGGGCGAAGTCGTTGTACGCGCACTGGTCGGCGGTCGGAGGCGTGGACGCGGACTGCATCGCGCGCCACGAGCTGTAGGCGAGCTTGCCGGGGTACGTCGCGCCGCGCACCGTGACGTTGGTGCCGAGCGGCTGGGAGCCGGTGATGCAGCCGTTCGTGTCGGTCGGCCCGCCGGTCGACGCGCAGTGCGCGGACTGGCCGATGTACACGTCGTTGTTGTTGTCGTAGAAGACGAAGTTCGCGGTGCACTGCCCGCCGTTGGTGAGCGTCTGCACGCCGGGCTTGACCGTCGCGGTCGCGAACGGCGCCCACGCCGGGACGGCGGAGGCCGGGCTGGTCGTGCCGAGCACGGCCGATCCGGCGAGGAGCGCGGCCGCGGCCACGCTCGTACGGATGCGCTGGGTCATGTTGATCCATTCGGTAGGGGTTCGAACGTCCACTAGTTGCAACGAGGTGGCAGGTAAGAAGTCGCGGAAAGATGGACAAGAACTATTTCCGGCCCTAACCTCGCCTCATGTCCGGTACCGCGGTTCTCGTCGCGCGGCTGCATGTAGACCTGCAGCGCGTGTCGACCGCGATGTGTCGGCCGTCCCGGTCGGACGGCTAGACCCCGCGCTCCCTTGAGCGCCTCCTAGACCTGTTGTTCCGATCGGGCCGCCGCGCCGTGGCGTTCCCGGCGCGCGCGTCCCCTGCCCTGAGGACTCCGCGTTGTCGCTCGCGTTCGCATCCCCGCTCCACGAGGTCGCCCTGCGCGCCGGGCGAGCCCTCGACGGCGCGCGGGCCGAGGACGTGCTCGCGTGGGCGGTGGGGACCTTCGCCGGACGCTTCGCGATCGCGTCGTCGATGGAGAGCGGCGTCCTCGCGCACCTGGTGAGCACGGTGGCGCCGGGCGTGGACGTGCTGTTCCTCGACACCGGCTACCACTTCGCCGAGACCATCGGCACCCGCGACGCCGTCGCCGCCACCTACGACGTCAACGTCGTCACCATTACCAGCGGCCGCCCCGACGACCGGCTGTACGAGTCCGATGTGGACGCCTGCTGCCGGGCGCGGAAGGTTGACCCGCTCGACGCGGCGCTTGCGCCGTACGACGCGTGGGCGTCCGGCGTCCGCCGCGACGAGAGCCCGCTGCGCGCCGCGACACCCGTCGTCGGATGGGACGCCAAGCGGAGCAAGGTCAAGGTCAACCCGCTGGCGGCGTGGACGCAGGCCGACGTCGAGGCGTACGTCGCCCGGCACGGCGTCCTCGTCAACCCGCTGCTGTCCGACGGCTACCCGTCGATCGGCTGCGCCCCGTGCACCGCCCGCGTCGCCCCCGGCGACGACCCCAGAAGCGGCCGCTGGGCCGGCAATGCCAAGACCGAGTGTGGCCTCCATGTCTGAGGTTGCCCGCCCGAGTGGAGTCGAGACGATGTCTGACACCGACGTCCGTACGTTCGCGTCGTTCGGCGGCGCGGTGGACGTGGCCGAGACGCCGCGGCTGCTCGCCGACGACGAGCTGGCGCCGAGCCTGCGCGACGCGCCGTCGTTCGCCGACGTCGTGGAGCTGGACCGGTTCGAGGCCGCGGTGAAGCAGTACCTCGCCGGGCAGCTCGACCCGGAGGAGTTCCGTCGGCTGCGGCTCTGGCACGGCGTCTACGGCCAGCGGCACCTCGTGGACGTGCACATGCTGCGGACCAAGCTGCCCGGCGGCGTGCTGACCGCCGACGCGCTCGACGCGATGGCGGAAGTGTCCGACCGCTACTCGCGCGGCTGGGGTCACATCACGACCAGGCAGAACGTGCAGTTCCACTTCGTCGCGCTTCCCGACGTGCCGGCCGCGCTCAAGCGGCTGGCCGAGGCCGGCGTCACCAGCCGCGAGGCGTGCGGCGACACCGTCCGCAACGTCACCGCGTGCCACCTGGCCGGCGTCTGCCCGATGGAGGTGCTCGACGTCAACGCCGCCGCCGAGGCCGTGGCGCGGCACTTCCTCCGCAACCCGCTCGCGCAGAACCTGCCGCGCAAGTTCAAGGTCGCGGCGTCCGGGTGCGCCATCGACTGCGCGCTCACCGGCATCCACGACATCGGCATCCTCGCGACCGAGGTGGACGGCGTGAAGGGCTTCCGGCTGATGGTCGGCGGCGGGCTCGGCACCGACCCGCACGCCGCGCAGCCGATCGAGCCGCTCACCGCGCCGGACGAGCTGATCGTCACCGCCGAGGCGATCCTGCGGGTCTGGGACCGCGAGATGCCGCGGCACCAGCGGGCGCGGGCGCGGATGAAGTTCCTCGTCGCCAAGATGGGCATCGAGACGTTCCGGGAGAAGGTCGTCGCGGAGCGCGAGAAGCTGCGCTGCTCGGCGGACTACCGCAAGCAGGACCCGGCGGCGTTCCTCCCCCGCCGCGAGCCGCGCGCCGAGCCGCTGCCGGAGACGCCGTACGAGACGAAGGACCCGTTCGGCTTCGCGCTGTGGCGCGAGACCAACGTCATCGAGCAGCGCCAGCGCGGCCAGTTCGTCGCCTACGTGTCGGTGCGGATGGGCGACGTGACGACCGAGCAGTTCCGCACGCTGGCAAAGGCCTCGCGCGAGCTCGGCGTCGAGTGGCGCACCACCGTCCGGCAGAACCTCGTCGCGCGCGACGTGCGCCCGCACGACGTGCCCCGCCTCTACGACATCCTCGCCGAGGCCGGCCTGAACGAGAACGGCGCCGAGCGCGCGTCGAACGTCGTCGCCTGCCCCGGCGCCGAGACGTGCAACCTGGCGCTCGTCGCCTCGCGCGGCGTCGCGTCCGCCACGATCGACGCGCTGCGCGCGGCCGGTCTCGGCGACGTGCCGCTGTCCATCAACGTGTCCGGGTGCCCCAACTCCTGCGGCCAGCAGCAGATGGCGGACATCGGCCTGTCCGGTCAGGTCCGGCGGGTCGGCACCGACGAAGCGCCCGGCTACCGCATCCTGCTCGGCGGCCGCGTGACCGTAGGGGGCGCGCGGTTCGGCCAGTACGTCGCCAAGGCACCCGCGAAGCGGACGCCCGAGGCGGTCGTTGCGGTGGTCGGGCGCTTCAGGGACGAACGCCGCGCCGGCGAGCGGTTCGGCGAGTGGGTCGACCGGGTAGGGGCGGAGGCCATCGGCGAGTCGCTCGCGGCGTTCGACGTGAAGCGGACCCGCGAGGAGGCGCCGGAGGACTTCACCGACTGGGGCGACACCAACCCGTTCCAGGTCATCCTCGGCCGCGGCGAGTGCGCGGGATGACGGGCCGGACGGTCTGGCTGACGGGGCTGCCGTCGGCCGGCAAGACCACCATCGCGTACGCCGTTGCCGAGCGGCTGGACGGCGCCGTCCAGGTGCTCGACGGCGACGAGATCCGCGAGTTCCTGTCGAAGGGGCTCGGGTTCTCGAAGGAGGACCGTGACACGCAGGTGCTCCGGGTCGGCTGGGTCGCCAAGACCCTCGCGTCGCACGGCGTGACGGTCCTCGCGTCGCTGGTGTCGCCGTACGCCGACGCGCGCGACAAGGTCCGCGCCCTGCACGGCGAGGCCGGCGTGGACTTCTACGAGGTCCACGTGGCGACGCCGGTGTCCGTGACGGCCGCGCGGGACGTGAAGGGGCTGTACGCCAAGGCGTTCGCCGGCGAGATCGGCGACTTCACCGGCGTCAGCGCGCCGTACGAGCCGCCGGCCGCGCCGGACCTCGTGATCCACACGCAGGACGAGACCGTGGCCGAGTCGGCCGCCCGAGTGCTGGAGCTGATCGCCCGATGACCGCCCTCCTCGACACCCTCGAGCCGGTCACCCGGCCCGCGCCGTACGCGCTCTCCCACCTCGACGCGCTGGAGAGCGAGTCGGTCCACGTCATGCGCGAGGTCGTCGCCGAGCTGGAACGGCCGGTGCTGCTGTTCTCCGGCGGCAAGGACTCGATCGTCATGCTGCGGCTGGCCGAGAAGGCGTTCTGGCCTGCGCCGGTCCCGTTCCCGCTGATGCACGTGGACACCGGCCACAACTTCGACGAGGTCATCGCCTACCGCGACCGCCGGGTCGCCGAGCTCGGCGCCCGGCTGGTCGTCGCCAGCGTGCAGGAGTCGATCGACACCGGCCGGGTGCGCGAGCGGCCCGGCCAGTCCCGCAACCCGCTGCAGACCGTGACGCTGCTCGACGGCATCGCCGAGCACCGGTTCGACGCGGTGTTCGGCGGCGCCCGGCGCGACGAGGAGAAGGCGCGCGCCAAGGAGCGGGTGTTCTCGTTCCGCGACGAGTTCGGGCAGTGGGACCCGAAGAACCAGCGCCCCGAGCTGTGGTCGCTCTACAACGGCCGGCACAACCCCGGCGAGCACATCCGCGTCTTCCCGCTCTCGAACTGGACCGAGCTCGACATCTGGCAGTACATCGCCCGCGAGCGGATCGAGGTCCCGTCGATCTACTACGCGCACCGGCGCGAGGTGTTCGAGCGCGACGGGATGCTGCTGGCGGTCTCGCCGTACGTGACGCTGCGGCCGTCGGAGCGGCCGTTCACCACGACGGTTCGCTACCGGACGGTCGGGGACGCGTCGTGCACGGGCGCGGTCGAGTCGTACGCCGCCACGGTCGAGGACGTGATCGCCGAGGTCGCCGCCACCCGGATCACCGAACGGGGTGCTACGCGCGCCGACGACAAGGTCTCCGAAGCCGCCATGGAGGATCGCAAGCGCGAGGGGTACTTCTGATGACCTCCTCACCCGAGTCGGCGGTCTCCGGGGAGGCCCCCTCGCTAGGGCTCCTTCGTCGCTTTAGTCGCTCGGGGGCCTCCCCGGAGCCCACCTCCACCCCCACGGAGCTCCTCCGCCTTGCCACGGCGGGGTCGGTGGACGATGGCAAGAGCACGCTCATTGGGCGCCTGCTGTGGGACAGCAAGAGCGTCTTTGAGGATCAGGCTGCTGCTGTTGAGGATGCTTCTGCTCGGCGGGGGGAGGCGACGAATCTCGCGCTGCTCACGGACGGTCTGCGGGCGGAGCGGGAGCAGGGGATCACCATTGACGTCGCGTACCGGTACTTCGCGACGCCGAAGCGGAAGTTCATCGTCGCGGACACGCCGGGGCACGTGCAGTACACGCGGAACATGGTCACCGGGGCGTCGACCGCGGACCTCGCGGTGATCCTGGTGGACGCGCGCAAGGGGCTGGTGGAGCAGTCGCGGCGGCACGCGTTCCTCTCCCGGCTGCTGCGGGTGCCGCACCTCGTGCTCGCGGTCAACAAGATGGACCTGGTCGGGTGGGACGAGGGCGTGTTCCGCGGCATCGCGGCGGAGTTCCCGTTCGAGGCGACCGCGATCCCGCTGTCGGCGCTGCACGGCGACAACGTCGTGGACCGCTCCCCCAACGCCCCCTGGTACGACGGCCCGTCACTGCTCGAGCACCTCGAGACGGTGGACGTCGCGGCGCCGCAGCACACCGGCGACGTGCGGTTCCCCGTGCAGTACGTGATCCGCGCCCACGGCAGCGACTACCGCGGCTACGCCGGGCAGGTCGCGTCCGGCGTGCTGCGGCCAGGCGACGAGGTCGAGGTGCTGCCGAGCGGCGTGCGGACGCGGATCGCGGCGATCGACACGTACGACGGGCCGGTGGACGCGGCGTTCGCGCCGATGTCGGTGACGGTCCGGCTGGCGGAGGAGGTGGACGTCTCGCGCGGCGACATGCTCGTCGGCGCCGGCGGTCGCCCGGCCGTCACCAACGACGTCACCGCGACCGTCTGCTGGATGAGCGAGGAGCCGCTGCGCGCGGGCACGCGGCTGCTGGTCAAGCACACGACGCGCACCGCGAAGGCGGTCGTCCGGACGCTGGACGAGCGGCTGGACGTGGCGACGTTCGAGCCGGTGCCGGCGACCGAGCTGCGGCTCAACGACATCGGCCGCGTGACGCTCAAGACGGCGCAGCCGCTGTTCGCCGACGACTACGCGGACAACCGCGCGACCGGCGCGTTCATCCTCGTCGACGAGCTCACCGGTGCCACCGCCGGCGCCGGGATGGTCGGCGCCGACCTGCCCGCCACGGCCCGCACGACGAGGGCCTGGGCATGAGCGTCGACCCGTGGATGTCGGTGGCCGGGCTGGTCGTCGGCCTGGTCGTGGGGCTCACCGGCATGGGCGGCGGCGCGCTGATGACGCCGTTGCTGGTGCTGGTGTTCGGGGTGCAGCCGCTCGCCGCGGTGTCCAGCGACCTCGTCGCCTCCACCGTGATGAAGCCGGTGGGCAGCGCCGTCCACCTGCGCCGCGGCACCGTCCACCACGGGATGGTCCGCTGGCTGTGCCTGGGGTCGGTCCCCGCGGCGTTCGCCGGCGTGCTGCTGCTGCGCGCGCTCGGCACCGGCCCCGAGGCGCAGCACCGGATGCACGTCGCGCTCGGCTACGCGCTGCTGCTCGCCGCCGCGGGCATGGCGGCGAAGGCCGTGCACGGCATCAAGAACCCCGACATCACCGAGCTCGACGGGGCGGACGTACCGGTGCGCCGGCTCCCGACCCTGCTGGTCGGCGTCATCGGCGGGCTGGTCGTCGGCCTGACGTCCGTCGGCTCCGGGTCGGTCGTCATCGTGCTGCTGCTCGCGCTCTACCCGCGGCTGCGGGCCCGCGACCTCGTCGGCACCGACCTCGCGCAGGCGGTCCCGCTGGTCGCCGCGGCGTCGGTCGGGCACCTGCTGTTCGGCGACTTCCGGCTGGCGCTGACGGCGTCGCTGCTCGTCGGCGCGCTGCCCGGCGTCTACGTCGGCGCCCGGCTGTCGTCGCGGCACCAGACCCGCGGGCTGCGGCCGTTGCTGATGCTGGTCGTCACCGCCTCGGGCCTGCGGCTGGTCGGCCTCGGCCCCGCAGTGCTCGCGGTGACGCTGGTCGGGATCGCGACGGCGGCGTGGTTCGCGCGGCTGTGGCTGCGCGCCCGCTTCACCCCGGGCGTCGCCCGCTCGGCGTAGCCCCGGCTACGCCCCCGCGGTGACCGGCGCGCGGCGCAGCACCCGCCGCGCCGGGCGCTGCGGGGCCGTACCGGCGACCCGGACGAACCGGACGCGCCGGGATGTGATCTGGCGCACACCGCCCGCGCCATCTAGGTTCCCGAGGCATGAAGGAGTTCACGAGCCCGATCAAGATCGCCGAGCCGGCCACCGGCAACCTGACCGACATGGTCTGGACCAACGAGCGCGACCACCCGGCCTCGGTGGTCTTCGCCAAGCGCGGCTCCGGCGGCTGGACCGACGTGACGTCGAAGCAGTTCGCCGATGAGGTCCGCGCGCTCGCCGCCGGCTTCGTCGCGAGCGGCGTGCAGGTCGGCGACCGGGTCGGCCTGATGGCCCGCACCCGCTACGAGTGGGCGCTGGCCGACTACGCGATCTGGACCGCCGGCGGCGTCACCGTCCCGATCTACGAGACCTCCTCCGCCGAGCAGGTCGAGTGGATCCTGTCCGACTCAGGCGCGGTCGCGGTGATCGTGGAGAACGACGGCCACACCGACCTCGTCGCGTCCGTGCGCTCGCGGCTGCCCGACCTGCGCCACACGTGGGTCATCGACGGCGGCGACTACGACAAGCTGGTCGAGCAGGGCAAGGGCGTGGACCGCGCCACGCTCGACGCGCGGCACGCCGCGCTCGCGCCGGACACCCTCGCCACGATCATCTACACGTCGGGCACGACCGGCCGCCCGAAGGGCTGCGAGCTCACCCACGGCAACTTCCTGTTCGACATCGCGTCGACCACCGAGGGGCTCGGCGAGTTCTACAACGAGTCCGGCAGCACGCTGCTCTTCCTGCCGCTCGCCCACGTGTTCGGCCGGATCATCCAGCTCGGCTCGACGTACAACCGGGTCAAGGTCGGCCACTCCTCCGACGTGAAGAACCTGCTGCCCGACCTCGCGTCGTTCCAGCCGACGTTCCTGCTGTCGGTGCCGCGGGTGTTCGAGAAGGTCTACAACGCCTCGAAGCAGAAGGCGCACGCGGACGGCAAGGGCAAGATCTTCGACGCCGCCGAGGCGACCGCGATCGCGTACTCGCAGGCGCTCGACAAGGGCTCGGTCCCGCTCGTCCTGAAGCTCAAGCACGGCCTGTTCGACAAGCTCGTCTACTCGAAGCTGCGCGCGGCGCTCGGCGGCAACGTCACGTACTGCGTCTCCGGCGGCGCCCCGCTCGGCGCCCGGCTCGGCCACTTCTTCCGCGGCATCGGGATCATCATCTTGGAGGGCTACGGCCTCACCGAGACCAGCGCGGGGTCGACGCTGAACACGCCGAACGCCATCCGCATCGGCACCGTAGGGCGCGCCATCCCCGGCACCAGCGTCCGCATCGCGGAGGACGGCGAGATCCTGCTGAAGGGCGCGCAGATCTTCCGCGGCTACTACAACAACGCGAAGGCCACGGGCGAGGCGCTCGACGCGGACGGCTGGTTCCACAGCGGCGACATCGGCGAGATCGACGCCGACGGGTTCGTGAAGATCACCGGCCGCAAGAAGGAGCTCATCGTCACGGCCGGCGGCAAGAACGTCGCCCCGGCCGTCCTCGAGGACCGGCTGCGCGCGCACCCGCTGATCAGCCAGTGCATCGTCGTCGGCGACAACAAGCCGTTCATCGGCGCGCTCGTCACGGTCGACCCCGAGGCGTTCCCCGCCTGGAAGAAGCAGGCCGGCAAGCCGGAGTCGGCGACGGTGGCCGACCTGGCCGACGACGCCGACCTGCGCGCGGTGATCCAGGGGGCGGTGGAGGAGGCCAACAAGGCGGTCTCCAAGGCGGAGTCGATCCGCTCGTTCCGCATCCTGCCGGAGGACTTCACGGTCGAGACCGGGCACCTGACGCCGAGCCTGAAGGTGAAGCGCAACGTCGTCCTCGACGACTACGCGCGCGAGGTCGAGGCCATCTACTCCTGAGCGCCGCCATCGCGGAGGTCACCGGCCTCACCGTCGAGTTCGGGGCCGTCCGCGCGGTCGAGGGGCTGGACCTGACGGTCCGGCCCGGAGCCGGCGTGGCGCTGGTCGGCCGCAACGGCGCCGGGAAGTCGACGACGCTGCGCGCGCTCGCGGGCGTGCTGCCGCCGAGCGCCGGAACGGTCGTCGTCGGCGGCGTCGACGCGCGCCGCGACCCGGCGGGCGTACGGAACCGGGTCGGCTACTGCCCGGACGTCGGGGGCCTGATCCCGCGCGCGACCCCGTGGGAGCACGTGACACTCGCTGCCCAGTTGCGCCGGATGGCTCCGGGCTGGGAAGGCAGAGCGAGGGACCTGCTGGAACGGTTCGACCTGGCCGACGCGGCGCACCGGGTCACCGCCGGGTTCTCGCACGGCATGGGCCGGCGGCTGTCGGTGGTGCTCGCGGTGTTCCACTCGCCGGCGCTGCTGCTGCTGGACGAGCCGTTCGACGGCGTGGACCCGCTGGGCGTCGAGGCCACGATGGACGTCATCCGCGAGTCGCGGCTGGCCGGCGGCGCGGTCGTCGTCTCCACGCACTTGCTCGCGCTCGCGGTCCAGGCGTGCGACGAGGCGGTCGTGCTGCGCGGCGGCCGGGTGGTCGCCGCGGCGCCCGCCACCGAGCTGGCCGGCGAGGCCGGCGCGGCGCGGTACCGCGCGCTGCTCGGCGCGCGGCCGGACGCATGAGATTCCCTAGGTCAACCTCAGGCTGCGTTGAGTCGCATGGCGCCTCCGTGTCGGGTGGGGTTGTAGGCCTGGTGGTCTTGCCAGCAGTGCCAGATGACGTAGAGCCAGGCGCGGGCGAGGATGCGGACGGCGTGGGGGTGGTCGTGGCCGCGGCTGATGGCGTCGCGGTAGAGCTTGTCGGCCCAGGGGTTGGCGCGGCGGCTGTCGCCGGCGAA
>DATLNJ010000072.1:0-5932 GCA_035536815.1 Frankiaceae bacterium | reverse complement strand
CACCACAGCCTCCTCGCTGCTTCCACCAGTGGGGAGGCACCTGACTTGCGGTGCCAGGACGCGGCTGCCGCTTCGCTCACTGTTCGGCGCTCGGTGGCGCTCAGTCCTGTCGACGGTCGGCACGTCCTGGGTGACCGCCGGGCCTCGCGGAACTCATGCCGGACGTCGAAGCGTCAAGCGAGCAGGGCGATGACCCGGCGGCACCTCAGGTGCATCAGCAGTCCTTCTGGAACTGCCGACGGGAAGAGGGTGCACCAGTGAGCGGACCCAGACCGCGAGTGCTGTCCGGCATGCAGCCGACCGCGGATTCGTTCCACCTCGGCAACTACCTCGGCGCGCTGCGCCACTGGGTCGGGCTCCAGGACGCCTACGACGCGTTCTACTGCGTCGTCGACCTGCACGCGATCACCGCGGGGCACGAGCCCGAGGCGCTGCGCCGCCGCACGCGGATCGCCGCCGCGCAGTACCTCGCCGCCGGGCTGGACCCGGAGCGGGCGACGCTGTTCGTGCAGAGCCACGTCCGCGAGCACACCGAGCTCGGCTGGGTGCTCCAGTGCCTCACCCGGATGGGCGAGGCGAGCCGGATGACGCAGTACAAGGACAAGTCCTCGAAGGGCGGCGCGGAGGTCGCCAGTGTCGGGCTGTTCTGCTACCCGATCCTCCAGGCGGCGGACATCCTCATCTACCAGGCGAACGCCGTCCCGGTCGGCGAGGACCAGCGCCAGCACCTGGAGCTGACGCGGGACCTCGCGCAGCGGTTCAACGCGACGTTCGGCGAGACGTTCGTGGTGCCCGAGCCGCACATCGTGAAGTCCACCGGCCGGATCACCGACCTGCAGGACCCGACCTCGAAGATGAGCAAGTCCGCGGCCACGCAGGCCGGCGTCATCGACCTGCTCGAGGAGCCGAAGTCGGTCGCCAAGAAGATCATGCGGGCGGTCACCGACACCGGCACCGGCGTCGTGGCCGACCCCGAGAACAAGCCCGGCATCACGAACCTGCTCACCATCCACGCGGCGTTGACCGGCAAGAGCGCCGACGAGCTGGAACGCGAGTTCGCCGGCAAGGGGTACGGCGACTTCAAGAAGGCGACGGCGGAGGTCGTCGTCGCGGCGCTGGAGCCGTTCCAGGAGCGGTACCGCCGGTGGTCAGAGGACCCCGAGGGGCTCGACACGATCCTCGCGGAAGGCGCGGAGCGGGCCCGGGCGGTGGCGCAGCGGACCATGGCCGACGTGCGCGAACGAGTCGGGTTCCTCCCGGCGAAGGGCTGACGTGGCGCGCCGCAACATCGGCGTCGCCATCGCGGTGCCGCAGCCGTTCGGCAAGGACCTCCAGTCGTGGCGCAGGCGGCTCGGCGACCCGGCCGCCATGCGCATCCCGCCGCACGTGACGTTGCTCCCGCCGACGGCGGTCCCGAGTGAACGGCTCCCGGTCGTCGAGGAGCACCTGCGCCGGATCGCGGTCGAGGAGGCGCCGTTCACGATCACGCTGCGGGGGACAGGGACGTTCCGGCCGGTGTCGCCGGTGACGTTCGTGCAGCTCGCGGAGGGCATCTCGCGCTGCGAACGGCTCGAGGCGCGGGTGCGGTCCGGGCCGCTGTTCCGGCAGACCAAGTTCAACTACCACCCGCACGTCACCCTTGCGCACGACGTGGACGCGGACGCGCTGGAGCGCGGCTTCGTCGAGCTGAAGGACTACGAGGCGACGTTCGACGTGCGCGGCTTCACGCTGTTCGAGGAGGGGACCGACAAGGTGTGGCGGCCCCAGCGGGACTTCCCGTTCGGACAGCAGGCGGGGTCGCCGGGCGAGTAAGCGGGGCGGCGGGCGGGGTATGCCGTCCCTGTGAAGAAGCTGCTCGCGCGCGTGAAGACGACGTTCCAGGCCCGCCGGGACGCCTGGCCGTGGTTCGACCACCTGATCCGCGCGGGCCAGCGGTACAAGGCCGACCACGGCGACCGGCTGGCCGCCTCGCTGACGATGTACCTGATCCTCGCCCTGCTGCCGTTGATGCTGCTCGGCATCTCCATCGTCGGCTACGTCCTCGCCAACGACCCCGACGCGCAGGCGAGGCTGTTCCAGAAGATCACGTCGGTGATCCCCGGCGTCGGGGGGCAGCTGTCCGAGGCGATGTCCACCGTGAAGGACAACCGCGGCACGCTCGGCATCGTCGGTGTCGGCGGCCTCCTGTTCTCCGGGCTCGGTGGCATCGACGCGCTGCGCGACGCGCTGCGGCTGATGTGGCACCACGACGTGGACGCCGGGAACTTCTTCAAGAAGAAGGCGCTGGACCTCGTCACGGTGATTGCCCTGGCCGTCACGCTCGGGATCTCGTTCGTCGTGTCCGCGCTCGCGACCGGCGGCGCCGGCGCGTTGCTGGAGGCGCTCGGCATCGCCGGCGGCGCGGCCAAGGGCATCCTCAACGTCCTCACGTTCTTCGTCGGCATCGCCATCGACGCGACGCTGTTCATGGTGCTGTTCAAGTGGCTGCCGCGGGTGGACTGGCCGTGGCGCCGGCTGGCGCGCGGCGCCGTCTTCGGCGGCGTGGTGTTCGGGCTGCTCAAGCTCGGCGGCGCCTGGTACGTCGGACGCACCGCCGCGAGGTCCTCCGCCCTGTACGGCTCCATCGGCACCGCCGTCGCGATCCTCATCGGCCTGTACCTGGTCAGCCGCGCCGTCCTCTTCACGGCCGCGTGGACCGTGACCGCGCCGGGCTGGGACGACGTGGAGCCGTCCGGCACCGCGTCGCCCGAAGCGGCGAAGGAGGCCGGCATCCCGGTCGAGGCGGTCACCGACCCGGCCATGAAGGAGAACCCGCACCGGCTGGATCCTGTCGGTATGGGCCACGGTGCCGCCTCCGGCTACGACTCCGGCGACGGGTCGGCGTCCGCGCGCGAGGAGCCGGCGGCCAAGGGCGCCGGCGGCTCCGACCGATCCCGCGAACGGGAGCCCGCGTACGCCGCAGTCGCGACCCGCGAGGCGGCCGCCCCCAGACCCGTCACCGTGGCTGATGGTGCGGCAGCCCGGCCCGCCGGAACGACCCGCGGAGCCGCCACCGGGCACGCTCCCACCTCCGCCGCGGCCGCCGCCGCGAGCGGGCCGGCGGCGGCGGCGCCGTTCGGCGGCTCGCCCGCGGCCCGGCGCAAGACGGTCCTCGCGGCCCGTGCCGTGCAGGGGTTCGTCGCCACAGTGGTCGCCGTTGTCGGCGTCCGGGGCATCCGGTCGCTGCGCCGCGGCTGATCCCTGGCAGAATCGCGGCGGTCGATCGTCCCAGTCCCGAAAGGCGTGCCCATGATCCTCGTCGCCGGCGGCACCGGCTTCCTCGGCCGGGCCATCGTCGCCGCGCTGCGGTTCGACGGCCATCAGGTCCGCGTGCTCACCCGCGGCGGCGGCCACAACCCGTGGCACGGGGACCCGGGGGTCACGCTAATCGAGGGCGACGTCCGCGAGGCGGCCACCCTCGGCGAGGCGGTCGCGGGCTGCGACACCGTCGTCATCGCCGTGCAGTTCCCCGGCCACCCGGTCGAGGTCCCGAAGAAGAACCTCACCTACGACGAGTACGACCGCAAGGGCACCGAGAACCTCGTCGCCGCCGCCAAGAAGGCCGGCGTGGGCCGCCTCGTCTACCTGTCCGGCGTCAACGTCGGCCAGGGACGTTCCGAGGAGTGGTTCGTCGCTAAGGAGCGGGCTGAGACGGCGGTCAGCGGCAGCGGGATCGCGTACACGATCATCCGGCCGTCGTGGGTCTACGGGCCGCGCGACAAGACGCTGAACCGGTTCGCGCTGTTCGCCAAGGTGCTGCCGTTCGTGCCGCTCCCCGGACCGGGCACCGCGAAGGTGCAGCCGGTGCACGTGCAGGACGTGGGCCTCGTGGTCGCGCGGGCCCTGCAGACGCCGGCCACCGAGAACCAGGTGATCGAGGTCGGCGGCCCGCAGCTGCTGTCGTTCCGGCAGATCGTCCGGATCATGCTGGAGGTCATGGGCAAGCGCCGGATCGTGCTGCCCACCCCGAAGCCGGTCACGAAGCTCGGCGCCGCGCTGCTCTACCGGCTGCCCGGGCGGCTGCTGTCACCGCGCGCCGTGGACTTCGTCAACGTCGACGGCCCGGCGGACAACCGCGCGTTACGCGAGCTGCTCGGGTTCACGCCGCGGCCGCTGACCGAGGGCATCTCGTACCTCTCGGTGCACGGCGGCCGGGTGCAGCGCTAGCGGATCGGCAGGTTCAGGCGCGGTGCGGTGCCGTTGCCGACGTAGCCGCGGCGGCGGCGTAGCGAGCGGCGGCGCAGCAGCACCAGCCCGCCGGCGGCGGCGAGGCCACCGGCCAGCGGCACGTAGCCACGGCCCGAACGCCCCCCGGGCGACCGGATCACCGGCACCTCGGCGGGCGGGGCGGCGATCGGGACGGTACGCGACCGGTCGGCGCGCTCCTCGGCCGGCTGGTCCGCCGGAACGGGGTCGACCAGGCGGCCGACCGGCGCCGCGGCGGCGCCCGCCTTGAACCCCCAGTCCAGCAGCGCGATCGCGTCGGGGTAGAGCGTCTCGGACTTGAGCAGCGTCACGATCAGCGTCCGGCCGCCGCGCCGCGCGGCGCCGACGTAGGTCTGCCGCGCCTTGAGCGTGTAGCCGGTCTTGACGCCGATCGCGCCGGGGTAGCGGGTCAGCAGCTTGTTGTGGTTGTAGATCTCGAACCGCTTGCCGCCCGGCGCCGGCATGTACCCGCGCAGCTGCACCGAGTACTTCCGGAACTGCGGCATCCGCAGCCCCTCGCGCGCGATCAGCGCGAGGTCGTACGGGCTGGTCAGCTGGCCCGGCGCGTCGAGGCCGCTGGTGTTGCGGGCGGCGGTGTCGTACGCCTGCAGCCGCTTCGCGGTGGCGTTCATCTGCCGGACCGTCTTGGCCATGCCGCCGTTGGCGGCGGCGAGCGCGTGCGCGGAGTCGTTGCCGGAGACGACGAGCATCGCCTCCATCAGCTTGTCCAGGCGGTACCGCTCGCCGGCCACGATGCCGACCTTGCTGCCCTCTATGTTCGCGTCGGCCTCCGTGGCGGCGTAGCGCGCCGACAGGTCGAGCTCCGGCAGCAGCGTCACCGCCGTCAGCATCTTCATGGTGCTGGCCGGGAGGAACCGGCCGTGCGCGTTGCGGGCGGCGAGCACGGCGCCGGTGTCGGCGTCGGCGAGCAGCCAGCCCTGCGCGGAGACGGGCGGCAGCTTCGGCGTGCCGCGGCCGCTCACCGTCCCCTTGCTGCCCAGCCGCCCACCGCCGACCACGTCCGGCGTTTCCGCGGCGGCGATCGGTCCCGTGAACGCCGTGGCCGCGGCCACCGCGACGACGGCCGCGCGCATGCGCAACCCGGCCCAACCCATGCGGGGAGGATACCGGGTGCCGTGGGCGGGCGGACCCGGTATCGGAGTGTCGGCGGCGCCGGCCGGGCCGCCGGACCCGCGGCGCGTGCGAGGATGGCGTACGTGGTGATGACCCGGCGCGTGTCGATGTTCCTGCTCGCCGTCGGCGTGTGGACGTGGGCGATCTGGCCGAACTTCCTCAAGAACATCTGGAAGGACGAGCGGTCGTTCGACGACGGGCCTACGTCGTTCTTCCTCGTTCACCTCGTGCTCGTCGTGACGTCGTTGCTGATCGGCACGGTCATCGGCTGGCTGGGCTGGCGCGGCCTGCGCGCCAGCCGCCGGACCACGGGCGCGATGCGGGCGCAGCGCCAGTACGTCGCCAACCGCGACTAGCGGCGGAACGGCGACGGGCGGCCTGCTTCGTGCGAACCGGCCGTTCGGATGCCCCCGGTCAGACGCGGCGGAACAGCAGCGCGCGCTTCACTTCCTGGATCGCCTTGGTGATCTCGATGCCGCGCGGGCACGCCTCGGTGCAGTTGAACGTCGTCCGGCAGCGCCAGACACCCTCCTTGTCGTTGAGGATGTCCAGC
>DATLNJ010000071.1:0-50951 GCA_035536815.1 Frankiaceae bacterium | reverse complement strand
GTGAGCTTGCGCACCCCCTTGATCGGGATGCGCTCCTCTCGCGGGCCGTCGACGGATCGACGTACGACGGGAGCCGCGGCGACGAGCGCGCCATTGGTGGCTGCGCCGGACGCGGCGGCCTGCACGTCATCGCGAGTGATGGTGCCCTGCGGGCCGGTGCCCGCGATCGACGCGAGGTGCACGCCGAGGTCCTTGGCCAGCTTGCGGACCGGCGGCTTGGCCTTGATCGCCCCTGCACTCGGGTGCAATGAGACGTCGCTGGCATGCTTCGCGACGGGGACAGCCGACTCCCGGTCGGAGCGCGGCTTTGCCGGCGCGGGGGCCAGCGAAGCGTCGCGACGCGGCCGGCGTACGGCCTTGGTGTCCTTGATGCCATAGCCGACGAGCACGGCCGTGCGCCCACTGGACGTCTTGCCGCCGATCTTGCCCTCTTCGATCGCGTCGCCCGGGTTGTCCTCGACGACGTCGGTGGAGGGCGGAGCCGTGCCCGACAGCTCGGTCTGCATCGCTTGGCGGGCGCGGTCCTGCGCGACGTCGTCGGCAGCGTCGACGGGGCCCGAGCCGGGGGCGGTGTCCACGGCGATGATCGGCTGGCCGACGTCGACCGTCGTGCCCTCGTCGTAGTAGAGCTTGGTGACGACCCCGGTGAACGGCGACGGCACCTCGACCGCGGCCTTGGCGGTCTCCACCTCGACGATCGGCTGGCCGTCCTTGACCTCGTCGCCGATGGCGACGAGCCATTTGAGGATCTCGCCCTCGGTCAGTCCCTCACCGAGGTCGGGAAGCTTGAACTCCTTGATGCGCGACACGAGGCAGGGCCCCTCTTAGTAGGCGAGTGAGCGGTCGACGGCGTCAAGCACCCGGTCGAGGTCGGGGAGGTACTCCTCTTCCAACCGCGAGGGCGGGTACGGCGTGTCGAATCCGCTGACCCGCAGGACCGGCGCCTCGAGGAAGTAGAAGGCCTTCTCGGTGATCCGAGCGGCCAGCTCCGAGGCGATGCTGCAGTTGCTCGGCGCCTCTGACACGACGACGACCCGGCCGGTGCGCTCGACCGACGCCAGCACCGTGTCCATGTCGAGCGGAGAGAGAGAGCGCAGGTCGACGACCTCCAGGGAGGGACCGCCCTCCTTCTCCGAGGCGAACGCCGCATCGAGGGCGACCTTCACCATCGGGCCGTAGGCGAGCAGCGTGACGTCGCGCCCCCCGCGCAGGACGCGGGCCGACCACAGCGGGTCGGGCTTCGCGGTGATGTCGAGATCGGCCTTCTCCCAGTAACGGCGCTTCGGCTCGAAGAAGATGATCGGGTCGTCGCTCTTGATGGCCTGCTGGATCATGAAGTAGGCGTCGACCGGGTTGGAGCAGGCGACGACCTTCAGGCCGGCGGTGTGGGCGAAGTACGCCTCGGGCGACTCGCTGTGGTGCTCGACCGCGCCGATGCCGCCGCCGAACGGGATGCGGATCGTGATCGGCATCGGCACGTCGCCCTGCGAGCGGTAGTGCAGCTTCGCGACCTGGCTGACGATCTGGTCGAAGCCGGGGTAGACGAACCCGTCGAACTGGATCTCGCACACCGGGCGGAAGCCGCGCATCGCCAGGCCGACGGCGGTGCCGATGATGCCGGACTCCGCGAGTGGCGTGTCGATGACGCGGTCCTCGCCGAAGTCCTTCTGCAAACCGTCGGTGATGCGGAACACGCCGCCGAGCTTGCCGACGTCCTCGCCCATGACGAGGACCTTCGGGTCGTTCTCCATGGACTTGCGCAGGCCCTCGTTGAGCGCCTTGCCGAGCGTTACCTGAGCCATCAGTGACCACCCTCGAAGCCGGCGAGGTACGACGCGAACTCCTCGCGCTGCTGGAGCAGGCGCGGGGTGGGCTCGGTGTAGACGTTGTCGAACAGCTCGATCGGCGCGGGGTTCGGCATCGACCGGCACCCCTCGCGCAGGTAGACGGCGAGGTCCTCCGCCTCCTTGTCCAGCGCGTCGAAGAAGTCCTTGTCGGCGAGCTGGTTCTTGTTGAGGAACGACCGCATGCGCTCGATCGGGTCCTTGAGCTTCCACGCCTCGAGGTCGGCCGAGAGGCGGTAGCGCGTCGGGTCGTCGGACGTCGTGTGCGCGCCCATCCGGTACGTGAACGCCTCGATCAGCGTCGGGCCGTTGCCCTCGCGCGCGTAGTCCAGCGCGGCGCGGGTGACGGCGAGCGTGGCCAGCACGTCGTTGCCATCGACGCGGACGCCGGGAAAACCGAAGCCCTGCGCGCGGCGGTACAGCGGGATGCGGGTCTGCCGTTCGAGCGGCTCGGAGATGGCCCACTGGTTGTTCTGGCAGAAGAAGACGATCGGCGCGTTGAACACCGCCGACCAGACGAACGCCTCGTTGACGTCGCCCTGCGACGAGGCGCCGTCGCCGAAGTAGGCGATGACCGCCTGGTCGCCGCCCTCCTTCGCGATGCCCATCGCGTAGCCGGTCGCGTGGAGGGTCTGGGAGCCGATGACGATCGTGTAGAGCGCGAAGTTCTTCTCGTTCGGGTCCCAGCCGCCGTGCGAGGCGCCGCGGAACAGCGCGAGCAGCTTCAACGGGTCCACGTCGCGGCAGAGCGCGACGCCATGCTCCCGGTACGTCGGGAACGCGAAGTCGGTCGGCCGCATCGCCCGCCCGGAGCCGACCTGTGCCGCCTCCTGGCCGAGCAGCGACGCCCAGATGCCGAGCTCGCCCTGGCGCTGCAGGGCGGTGGCCTCCACGTCGATGCGGCGCGTCAGCACGAGGTCGCGGTAGAGGCCGCGGTACTCCTCGTCGCTGAGCGTGATGTCGTAGTCGGGGTGGCTGACTCGCTCACCCTCGGGCGTGAGCAGCTGTACGAGCTCCGCGCCGCCGTCGTCCATGCGTCCGTCGTTCCCTTCGCGAGCGCGCTGCGGGTCCGGGGTCGCCGGTGCGTCGTAGCGCGGGGGCCGCGCGGGCACCGGACGTCGGGAACGCCGGTACGCGCGGGTGCTGCTTCGGCTCCGCGCGCGGGTCTCGCGGCGGCAGCCGTCATTGTGACGTATGACGCGCGCGGTTCACTAGCCGGGGTTCGGGGGGCCGGTCCGGACGGGCGCGCTAGCGGGTCTTCTTGCCCGACGTGGTCCGCGCCGGCTGCCGCGTCGCCCCGCTCTTCGACGTCGTCTTCGCCGAGCCGGAGTACGACGAGGCGGAGTACGTCCGGGACTCCGACGACTCCGAGTACGAGGGGTCGGAGGAGTCCGAGGGCCCCCGGGTCGGCGCGGACTTCGGGCAGCGGTCCGGGCCGCGCTTCGTGCACGTCGGCGTCGGGCTCGGCGCGGGCGCGGGCGCGGTGGAGGTCCGGGTCGGCGTCGGGGAGGCCTTGGGCGCCGGCGCGGTGGTCTTCGGCGGCGCTGTCACCGTGGGCTTGGGCGCCTTCGGCACCGGGCGCACGGCGTCGCGGTTGCGGCCAGGGGCGTAGCTGCGGCCCCAGGCCGGGCCGCGGGTGGACGACGGCGGCGCGACGGCGGGCACCGACGACGGGCGGCCGGTCGTGGCACGCGGGGTGGGGCGGACGAACGGCGTACCCGTCACGTCGACGTGGCGGGTCTCGTGGTCGTCGCCGTAGAACGTCGAGGGCACGACCGTCTGCGGCAGGCCCTGGAAGCCGATGACGACGAGCAGGCCGGTCGCGGCGGTCGCCAAAAGGACCATCACGACGCTGGACAGCAGCGGCGCTCGCTGCGCGCGCTTACCGCTCACGGTGCCACCTCCCCGCTCGGCTGGGTGCGGGTCCTACCTGCCCACTATCGGCGAATCTCAACACGCAGTGTACCCGGGTAGTAACAATGTGTCACTGTTGCTACCCGTTCGGGACCAAGGACCCGTCACCGTGCGTGCCGGCCGGTCAGAAGTCGAAGTTCTTGGCCAGGAACGTCGCGACGGCCCAGGTCAGGACGACGAACCCGACGACGATCCCCGTCACGATCCGGGCCGCCGACGGCGCCGGGCCCGCGGCGGCATCCCGCGCCGGCGGCCAGTTGCCGTCCCGGCGCAGCCGGACCAGCGCGAGCGCGTTCGCGGCGAACAGCGCCAGCCCGAACGCCGCCATGAACTCGACGAGGATGACCGGCAGCGGGATCACGCCGCGGATCGTCCCACGCGCCCGCGGGCAGCACGCCCGCCGCGCGCCCGTGCCCCCGGCGGGGCGATCCGGCCGCGCCGCCGGCCAGCGCCAGCCCCGCGAGTGACCGACGTCACGGTCGCTCCCAGTAGAAACCGACCGGTCGGTCTGTTAGGTTCAGGACATGGCGAAAGGCGCGGTGACCCGCGAACGGATCGTGCAGTCGGCGGCGACGGTGTTCAGCGAACGCGGCTTCTTCGGCTCGTCGATGGCCGACCTGCTCAAGGCCACCGGGCTGCAGAAGGGCGGGCTCTACAACCACTTCGCGAGCAAGGAGGAGCTGGCCCTCGAGTCGTTCGACTGGGCGGTCCGCTCCGTCGAGCGGCGGTACGAGGCCGCCCTCGACGGCGTCGACGGCGCGGTGGACCGGCTGCTCGCGATCGTGGACGTGATCCGCACGCTGGGTGCGGATCGGGCGCTGCCCGGCGGCTGCCCGATCCTCACGACCGCGATCGAGGCCGACGACACCATGCCGGCGTTACATGACCGCGCCCGCGAGGCGATGACCCGCTGGCAGCGCCTGATCGGGTCGAACGTCAAGGCCGGCGTCGCCCGCGGCGAGCTGCGCGCCGACGCCGACCCGTACACCGTCGCGACGGTCGTCACCGCGACGCTGGAGGGGGCGGTGTTCCTCTCCAAGCTCTACGACGACGACGTCCACATGCACCGCGCCGTCGACCACGTGGCGGCGTACGTGAGAGGGCTGGCCGCATGATCACGATCGCGCCCGCGCTGCGGGTCATCCAGGACGACGACGAGGCCCGGCTGGAGCGGCTGTTCTACCGGCTGTCGCCGGAGTCGGTGTACCGGCGGTTCTTCACGCTGTACTCGACGCCGCCGAAGGGCGCGTTGCGCACGCTGTCCCACCTCGACCACGACACCCGCGACGCGGTCGTCGCCGTGGTCGACGACGAGGTGGTGGGCGTCGCCCGCTACGCCGCCGTGGCGCCCGGCGTCGCGGAGATCGCCGTCGTCGTGGAAGACGCCTGGCAGGGCCGCGGCCTCGCCCGGCGGCTGCTGGAGTGCGTGGCCGCGCTGGCCCGCGTGCACGGCATGACCGAGTTGTCCGCGACGGTGCTCGCGGAGAACCGCGGCGCCATCGCGATGCTGCGCGCCGTCTTCCCCGACGGCGTCTGGACCCCGAACGGCACCGAGTACGAGTGGCGCGTCCCGCTCGCGTCCGAGAGGACGACCGCGTGACCATCGACTACGACGCGCTGCCGCAGCTGTTCTCGGCGGCGGTGCCGTTCAGCCGGCTGCTCGGCATCGAGTACGACGCCGTCGCGCCCGGCCGCGCGGTGCTGCGGCTGCCCGACGACCCGGCCAAGCACAACCACATCGGGACGCTGCACGCCGGCGCGCTGTTCTCGCTGGCCGAGTCGGCGTCCGGGCTCTGCATGATGGCGACCATCGCCGAACGCCTCTCCGGCGTGACGCCGCTCGCGGCCCGGGCCGAGATCACGTACCGGCAGGTAGCCCGCGGCGACGTGACCGCGACCGCGCGGACCGGCGTCCCGGCCGAGGAGGTCCTCGCGACGCTGGACTCGGCGGGCAAGGTGCGGTTCCCGGTGGAGGTCGAGCTCACGGACGAGCGCGGCGAGCTGTGCGCGACCGTGACCGTGGACTGGCACCTGCGCCGCCAGTAGGGACCTTCGCGCGGCGACGATCACCCGACCGGGTGACGTTGCGCGGCGCCGTTCCGCTCGATCTTCGGCGTATGAGAAACCACCAGAGTGACGAGGGTGGCTTCACGCTCGTGGAGCTGCTCGTCGTCGCCGTCATCATCGGCGTGCTGTCCTCCATCGCGATCCCGGCGTTCGCGGCGCAGACGCGCAAGGGCAAGGTCGCGTCGCTGCGCGCGGCGTTGCGGTCGGCCGCGACCGTGCAGGAGCAGCGGATCGCCGACGATGAGCCGTACGCGCAGGCGGGCCTGGTCGGGCTGGCCCAGCTCAAGGCGGCCGGGTACGTCGACACGCCGGCCGTCGAGCTGACCGTGGTCGACGACGACATGACGGCGGGCGGGCGCGGCTACTGCCTGCGCGCGAGCCACGCGAGCCTGCCCGCGGCGGACGACCTCTACCTGGCCAACACCGGGCCGAACGCCGGCCGCGCCACCTCGGAGCCCTGCGTCGCCTCTTAGAACAGCCGCGGCACCGTCGGCTCGAAGCCGCGCAGCTCGTCGTAGTCCACCGTGACGCAGCCGAGGCCGCGGTCGTTCGCGAGCACCTTCGCTTGCGGCTTGATCTCCTGCGCGGCCAGCACGCCACGGACCGGGGCGAGCAACGGGTCGCGGTTCAGCAGCTCGACGTAGCGCGTCAGCTGCTCGACGCCGTCGATCTCGCCGCGCCGCTTCACCTCGACGGCCACGGTCCCGCCGCCGGCCGCCCGGTACAGCAGGTCGACCGGGCCGATCGCCGTGGGGTACTCGCGGCGGATCAGCGTCAGGTCGTCGCCGAAGCACTCGGGGTGGTCGGCGAGCAGCTCCTGCAGGTGCGCCTCGACGCCGTCCTTCACCAAACCGGGGTCCACGCCCAGCTCGTGCGTCGTGTCGTGCAGCACCTCGTCGAGCGTGATGCGCAGCTCCTCGCCGGTCTTGTTGGTGACCCGCCACACGCCGGGCGCCTCCTCGAGGAAGCACGGCGGGCTCATCCAGTTCAGCGGCTTGTACGCGCGGTCGTCGGCGTGGATCGACACGCTGCCGTCCGCCTTCACCAGCAGCAGCCGGGTGGCGGTGGGGAGGTGGGCGGTGAGCCGGCCGACGTAGTCGACCGAGCACTTCGCGATGACGAGCCGCACGGCGCCAAGCCTAGGCCGCGAGCGGGCCGGGGAGCGGCTGGTCGTGCACGACCGTGAGCGACGTGACGGCGCGGGTGAGGACGACGTAGAGGCGGCGCAGCCCGCGCGGCTCCGCGGCGGCGATCGCGGCCGGCTCCACGACGACCACGTGGTCGTACTCCAGCCCCTTCGCCAGCGTGGCGGGGACGACCTCGACGCGGGCCCCGAGGTCGGCCACGTCGGCGACCAGCCGCTTCGCGTCGATGCCTCCGGCGCGCAGCCGCGCGGTGAGGTCGTCGGCGTGCGCGTCGGCCACCACGACGCCGATCGAGCCCTCTCGGGCGGTTGCCGCGCGGACCGCCTCGACGGCGTCGCCCTGCGGGCGTACGTCCAGCGCGCCCCGCCCCCGCCGGACCGACGCGGCCGGGGCGACGTCGGCAGCGATGAACGGCAGCAGCCGGTTGGCGAAGTCGAGGACCTGCTGCGGCACGCGGTAGCCGCGGCTCAGCGCGACCACGCGGCCGTCCGGCTTGCCGAGGTGGGCGAGCGTTGCGCGCCAGTCGCTCGTCGCCCACGGCGTCGTGCCCTGGGCGATGTCGCCGAGCAGCGTTGCCGAGCCGGTCGAGCAGCGGCGGCCCACCGCGCGGCATTGCATCGGCGACAGGTCCTGCGCCTCGTCGAGGATCACGTGGCCGTAGCTCGGGATGCGTTCCAGCAGGTCGGCGACCTCGTCGGCGAGGAACGCGTCCGCGCTCGTCCACGGCGCGCTCTTCGCGCTGCGCGGCGTCACCGGCCAGCGCAGCGCGGCCTGTTCGGCCTCGGTGAGCACGTCCTTCGCCGCCTTGCGCAGGGCGTCGGCGTCGGTGAACAGCGCGTGCAGCAACGACGCCGGGTCCGTCGGCGGCCAGTGCGCGTCCACGTACGCGCGGACCTCGGCGCTGCCGGCGAGGCGTTGCACCGCCACGTCCGTCGGCGTGCTGCCCTCGGCCTCCAGCTCGCGGCGGACGTGCTCGGCGATGTGCGTACGGAGCCGGTCGCGGGCGGTCGCGTAGCGGACGTCGGCGTGCAGCAGGTCGCGAACCAGCCCGCGCAGCACGTCGGCGTCGATCCGCCGGCGGCGGCCACCCGCGTCGATGACGAGCGCGTCGGTGGGGCGGCGGACGTTGGCGTAGAGGGCGCGCTTGAGGACCGTCGCCATCCGGGCGTCGCCCTTGAGCGTGGCCAGGTCCGGCGGCTCCGTCGCCGTCGCCGTGAGGGCCGTGGCGAGGTCGTCCACCGTCTGCTGGGTGACGTCCACCTCGCCGAGCGCGGGGAGCACCTGGCCGATGTAGGAGAGGAACGCGCGGTTCGGGCCGAGGATGAGCACGCCGCCGCGGCGGAGCCGGTCGCGGTACGTGTAGAGCAGGTACGCCGCGCGGTGCAGGCCGACCGCGGTCTTGCCGGTGCCGGGCGCGCCCTGGACGCAGATCGTGTCCTCGACGTCGGCGCGCACGATCTCGTCCTGGTCCGGCTGGATCGTGGCGACGATGTCGCGCATCGGGCCGACGCGGGGGCGTTCGATCTCCTCGGCGAGGATGCGGCTGCTCGTGCCAAGCGCCTCGCCGCGGGTGAGGCGTTCGTCCTCGAAGCTGGTGAGGACGCCGTTGGCGAAGCCGAAGCGGCGCCTGCGCTCGACGCCCATCGGCGTCGCCGCGGTGGCGCGGTAGAACGGCAGCGCGATCGGCGCGCGCCAGTCGACGACCATCGGGTCGCCCTTGACGTCGAGGATGTGCCGCCGGCCGATGTGGAACGTCTCGGCGGTCGTGGCGAGGTCGATGCGGCCGAAGAACAGCGGCGTGCTGCCGTCGTCGGCGAGCGCCTTGAGGCGTTGGGCGCGGGCCTTGCCGAGCGCCTCGCTGGCGAGCGCGTCGACGGCGTAGTCGCCGATCTGCTCGGCGCGCTCGCGCATCTGGTGCAACGCCGCACGGCTGGCGGCCATGTGCGCGCGCTCGGCGTCGAGGTCGGCGCGGACGTCGGTGGTCATCTGCTGTCCCGGCGGGTCGTCGGTGCCCACTGCCATCGACCGTACGGCCTGGCTCGACGGGTGCGCGGTGTGCCGCGCGAGCGGGCGAGCCTACGACGGGACGGCGCGCGGACGCGAGCGACTTTCAGGCGCGCCGGTGCAGCTCGGCGGCCTCGATCGCGAGGTACTCGGCGGCGGCGCGGTCGTACAGCTCGCGCCAGTGCGCCGAGATGCGCCACGCGGTCGGCTCGAACCGCTGGACGACGACGGACCCGCACAGCTCGCGGGCCAGCCACCCCGGCGCCGCCGGGTCGAAGTCGTCGCACTCGACGTAGCGCACGACGACGGCGGCGTCCCGCGGCAGCCGCTCGACCGCGCTCTGGACGTCGAGCAGGGTGAGCCGGCCGTCGCCGCGCTGCGGCTCGACCTCCACGACGTTCGCGTCGATCACCCGGCGGGGGTCATGTCGATGAAGCGCGAGTAGTGGCCCTGGAACGCCACGGTGATCGTGCCGGTGGGGCCGTTGCGGTGCTTGGCCACGATGAAGTCGGCCTCGCCGGCCCGCGGCGACTCCTTCTCGAACGCGTCCTCGCGGTACAGCAGGATGACCATGTCGGCGTCCTGCTCCAGCGAGCCCGACTCGCGCAGGTCGGATAGCTGCGGCTTCTTGTCGGTGCGGTTCTCGGGACCGCGGTTCAGCTGGCTGATGGCGATGACCGGGACCTCGAGCTCCTTGGCCAGCAGCTTCATGGACCGGGATATCTCGCTGACCTCCTGCTGGCGGTTCTCGACCTTCTTGGGCGAGCTCATCAGCTGCATGTAGTCGACGATGATCAGCTCGAGGTTCTGCCGCTGCTTGAGGCGGCGGGCCTTGGCGCGGATCTCCATCATCGTGAGGTTGGGGCTGTCGTCGATGAACAGCGGCGCGTTGGCCACCTCGCCCATCCGGCGGGCCAGCCGCGACCAGTCGTCGTCAGTCATCCGGCCGGTGCGCATGTTCTGCAACGACACCCGTGCCTCCGCCGAGAGCAAGCGCATGGTGATCTCGTGCTTGCTCATCTCCAGCGAGAAGATGACCGACGTCTTGCCGTTCTTGATGGACGCCGCGCGCGCGAAGTCCAACCCGAGCGTGGAGTTGTGCGTCGGGATCATCGACCGGCTCGCGAGGTACAGGTGGTCGGCGTTGTCCACCTCGACGCAGCGCACCGGCACGCTCGGGATCGGCCGCACGTCGACGATGAATCGCGCGACGTTGCGCACGTCGCTCTTCCCGCGCCTGCGCTCCTTGTGCACGAGCCGCTTGCGCTCCAGCCGGAACACGTCGTCGCTGGTCGTGAAGTTCACGATGTACGCGATCGAGGTCTCCGGCCTGCGGCCGCGTACCGGCTTCGTCACGACCGAGACGCGGTAGCCCAGGCTGGCGACGAGCTCGCGGACGTCCTCGGCGAGCCGCCGCGAGACCACCGCGAACTGCAGCTGGCCGAAGGGCGTGACGGTGCCGTCGGTGTCCATCAGCCCGGCGAGCAGCGCGCGGCGCTGGCGCTCGGACCCGCGCAGGTACGCCGTCGGGATGTGCTTGTTCCCGAGTACGCCCAGCGTGCGGAGGATCGCCTGGACGGTGCCGTGCTCGTCGTGGCACTGCTGGCACCGTACGAACCCGCACGACGGCCGCCCGCAGTCCGGGCAGGTCGGCGGCGGGACCGGCGCCGACACGAAGCGCGCCCTGCCGCCGCACGACTGGCCGCACGTCCGCACCTGCGAGGTCGCGGGCACGAACTCCGCCCCGCAGACCACACACCCACGCGCCTCCGGCGCGAGGGGCTCCGGCAGCCGGATCGAGTACGTCATCGGGTGGGACCTGTTCGGCACGACCCGGAGTCCCTCACCCTCCAGGTGCATGACGAGCTCGGGGTCCGCGGAGGTGATCCGGGCCGTGGCCGAGTGCCCGTCACCGAGCCACGCGCCGAGCGCGTACGGCGCGAGCGGGAGGTCGGCCTCCGGCAGGTCCAGCGGAGCGGCGTTGGGCACGGAGTGGTTGCGGCGCTGGTCCGCCGTCCCGCACCGCAGCGTCGTGTAGATCTCGGCCGTCGTCCGCACCATCGCGCGTGCGCCGGCCGAGCCGCGCCGTGACGCGCGGGTGTCGGTCAGCCACTGGTGCTCGGCGTCGGCGACGATGACTGTGCCGTCGGCGAACTCGACCTCGTAGCACGGTCGGCCCGTCATCACCTGGGTGGCGGCCACGACGCGCGTCGGGCGGCCGTCGGCGCCGAGCAGCCGGTCCCCGACGCGGACCGCACCCATCGTCGTCCAGCCATCCGGAGTCGGCAGCGGGGTGTCCAGGGCGAGCGCCTTGCCGATCGCGGGACGGGCGGCGACGATGACGAGCTGGCCGGGGTGCAGGCCGTTGGTCAGCGCGTCGAGGTCCTTGAACCCGGTCGGAACGCCGTGCAGGTCGCCGTCGCGCGAGCCGATGGCCTCGATCTCGTCCAGCGTCGGCTGGAGCAGGTCCTCCAGTCGGATGTAGTCCTCGGACGTACGCCGCTCGGTGACGTCGAAGATGGCCTGCTGCGCCCGGTCCACGACCTCGTCGACGTCGTCGCCGCGGCCGCCGTAGCCGAGCTGCACGATGCGGGTGCCGGCCTCGACCAGCCGCCGCAGGATCGCCTGCTCGGCCACGATGCGCGCGTAGTAGCCGGCGCTGGCGGCGGTCGGCACCGCGGAGGCGAGGTCGAGCAGGTACGTCGCCCCGCCGATCCGCCCGATCTCGCCGCGCTTGGTCAGCTCGGCGGCGACGGTGATCTGGTCGACCGGCTCGCCGCGGCCGTACAGGTCGACGGCGGCCTCGTGGATGATCTGGTGGGCCGGCCGGTAGAAGTCGCCGGGGCGCAGCACCTCGACGACGTCCGCGATCGCGTCCTTGGACAGCAACATCCCGCCGAGCACGCTCTGCTCGGCCTCGATGTTCTGCGGCGGCGTGCGCTCGAACTCCACGGATGGCGCGCCGCGCTGCGGGAACGGCTCGACTGCGGTCACTCGGCGGGGTCTCCTTCGGCGTCGAACCGATGTTCGGCGCGCCCTGTGACGGAAAGTTATCCACAGGTTGGTGAACAGGCTGTGGACCGGGAAGTTCGGCCGGGGACGACGCTAGGGGACCGGGTACGGCGGCGGATACCAACCGGTAACAGCTGCGTTGTGCACAGTTCGTGAATGACGCGGCGTGGCGTTGTGGAGAGGCTGGGGACGAAGCGCGGGCGGGCGCCGATTCCCGCACGAAACGATGCACAGGGGCTGTGCGCAAAGAAACATGGGCCGGGTGTGGAACCTGTGTACCGCGCTCGGGCGTGTCGGTGGCCGAGCGGCCGGTACGCCGCCTCCGGACCCCGCCCGGAAGGGCCCGACCCGCGCCGGATTACCCGTCACCCGCCGCTCATGCGCCGTTCGTCCACAGGTTTTACACAGGCTCCCGGAACGCGGCGCGGCCCGGCGCCCGCGTGCTGCGGATGCCGGGCCGTAGCCGGACCAACGAACGTTCGCCCGGCCGGCGGAACGCACCAGCCGAGCGACCAACGCCCTACTGCGCGACGACCTCGACGGAGAGCGTGGCGTCCACCTCGGGGTGCACCTTGACGGTGACGGCGTGCGTGCCGAGCGCCTTGATCGGGTTGGCGAGCACGACGCGCCGCTTGTCGAGCTTCGGGCCGCCGGCCCTGGTCACCGCGTCGACGACGTCGGAGGCGGTGATCGAGCCGAACAGCCGGCCGCCCTCGCCGGCGCGGGCGGGCAGCCGGACGCTCAGCGCGCCGAGCTCGCCGGCCAGCTGCTTCGCCGCGCCGAGGTCGCGCACCTCGCGGACCTCGCGTGCCCGGCGGATCGCCGCGATCTGCTTCTCCGCGCCCTTGGTGGCGAGGATCGCCTTGCCCTGCGGGAGCAGGTAGTTGCGGCCGAACCCGTCGGCCACGTCGACGACGTCGCCGGGACCGCCGAGGCCGTCGACCTCCTGCTTGAGAATGAGCTTCACAGCCGCCCCCTACCGCGCGGTGCTGGTGTAGGGCAGCAGCGCCATCTCACGGCTGTTCTTCACGGCCATGGCGACGTCACGCTGGTGCTGCGAGCAGTTGCCGCTGACGCGGCGGGCCCGGATCTTGCCGCGGTCGGAGATGAACTTCCGCAGCAGCCCGGTGTCCTTGTAGTCGACGTAGGTGATCTTTTCCTTGCAGAACACGCAGACCTTCTTCTTCGGCTTGCGTGCCGGAGGCTTCGCCATGATCAGGAATCTCTCTCGGTGATGGGGGAAGTTAGAACGGAGGCTCGTCGGTGGCGCCGCCGACCCGGGCTGGGGCGGGGCTGCCCCACGGGTCGTCGGCCGGGGCGCCGCCGAAGCCACCGCCACCACCGCCGCCGGAGCGGGTGGTCTTGTTGACCTTGGCGGTGGCGTACCGCAGCGAGGGACCGATCTCGTCGACCTCGACCTCGTAGACCGTGCGCTTCTCGCCTTCCTTGGTCTCGTACGACCGCTGCTTGAGCCGGCCGGAGACGATGACGCGCGCGCCGCGGGTGAGCGACTCGGCGACGTTCTCGGCGGCCTGGCGCCAGATGGAGCAGCGCAGGAAGAGGGCGTCGCCGTCCTTCCACTCGTTGGTCGCCTTGTCGAGGAACCGCGGGGTGGACGCGACGGTGAAGTTCGCGACGGCCGCGCCGTTGGGCGTGTACCGCAGCTCGGGGTCGTCGGTGAGGTTGCCGATGATCGTGATGGTCGTGTCGCCTGCCATGAGCGTTCGCCCTTCCGCGAGCGGATTGCGTACGAGGTGACCCCGGCGGGCGCCGGAGCCGGTGGGGAAGGGAGTTTCGGGTCTAGCGCTTGTCGGGGCGCAGGACCTTGGTGCGCATGACGGCCTCGGAGAGGTTGAGCTGGCGGTCCAGCTCCTTCACCGTCGCGGGCTCGGCGACGAGGTCGACGACCGCGTAGATGCCTTCCCAGCGCTTCTCGATCTCGAAGGACAGTCGCCGGCGACCCCAGATGTCGACCTTCTCGACCGTCCCGCCGCCGTCGCGGATGACTCCGAGGAACTGGTCGAGCGATGGCCCGACCGTCTTCTCCTCGAGATCCGGGTTCAGGATCACCATGAGCTCGTAGTGACGCATGGAGCAGCCTCACCTCCTGTGGACTCAGCGGCCACGGTCTCTCCGTGGCAGGAGGGCATTCGCGTCAACGAATCCCGAGAACGGTAGCAGACCACCTCCAACTCACTCGACCCGGACTCCCTGCGCACGACGCTAGAGCGGCGGTGCGACAGGAACGGCGCCGGCTCGGCAATCTGTGGACGCTCCACGACGACCTGTGGACGGTCGCGGCGAACGCGCGCCGCGGCTACCGCCGGGTGGACGGCGCGTGCGCGAGCAGCGCCCGCAGCTCGGCCGAGCCGATGCCGCCGACCAGCAGCAACGCGAGCATGACCGGCAGCCCCTTGCCGCGGCCGGTGGGGGAGTGCGGCGTGAGCCCGCCGGTGCCGAGGTACGGCGTCCCGGGGGTCGGCCGCGCGACCGACGGCAACGGCACCGGCGTCGTGGCCGACGGCGACTCCGGCGGGGCGGTGATGACGCCCGGCGTCGCGGTGCCCGCCGACGGCGACGGCGTCACTGACGGGCTGGCCGTGGGCGTGGCCGTCGGCGTCACCGAGGCGGTGGGGCGCGGCGTGCGCGTCGCGGTGGGCCGCGCGGTCGGCGTACGCGACGCGGTCGGTCGCGGCCGGGTCGCACCGCGCACGACGACGGTCCCGCGCATGCCGACGCTGTTGTGGGTCTTGCAGATGTACCGGTACGTGCCGGGCGCGTCGAACATGTACGACGTCGAGAGCGACAGCACGTTCGGCGGCCCGACGGTGTCGTCCTTCTCCCAGTTGGCGGTCGACGAGGTCACCGTGTGGTCGGACCCGCCGGCGTACTCCCACGTCACGGTGTCGCCGACGTTGATCGTCACGCTGGCTGGGGCGAACCGATTCGCCGGCGAGCCGGCCTGCACGGTCTGGTCCGCGGCGACGGCGGGGCCGCTGAAGGACGGCAGCGCGAGCGACGCCGCGCCGATCAGGGCGGCGGCGGCACGCAGGACGCGCAGGGCTGGGCGCACGTCTCCAGTGTCGCACTCCCGCGCGTGGCCGCGCCGCGTGGACGCCGCGCTGGCAGGGCGGGAGCGCGAGGCGTACAACGTGACCCATGGCCGACATCCGCGAGTTCCGCATGCTCATCGACGGCGAGCTGGTCGGCGCCGCCGACGGGCGGACGTTCGAGTCGATCAACCCGTCCACCGGCGAGGTCGCCTGCCTGGTTCCCGACGCCGGCACGGAGGACGTGGACCGCGCCATCCGCGCTGCCCGCCGCGCGTTCGACACGAGCGACTGGGCGACGATGGGCCGCGGGAGCCGGATCCGTACCGTGCGGGCGTTCGTCGAGGGGATCACCGAACGGCTCGGCGAGTTCAGCGAGTGGGAGACCGCCGACGCCGGGCACACGACGCGGCTGGCCAGCCTGTTCACGGTGCCGCTCGCGGTCGAGCACAGCCGGCAGTGCATCGAGCTGTACGAGCAGCGGCGGGACGTGGAGCCGTTGCCGCAGATCACCTCGCCGGCGCTCAGCGCCAACTACGTGCGCCGCGAGCCGCTCGGCGTCTGCTCGCTGATCAGCCCGTTCAACTTCCCGATCCTCATCGCGATGTGGAAGGTCGCTCCCGCCCTCGTCACCGGCAACACCGCCGTCCTCAAGCCGAGCCCGCTCGCGCCGGCCACCGCGCTGCTGCTCGCGGAGGTCGCCGCCGAGCACCTCCCGCCGGGCGTCCTCAACGTGGTCACGCCGAGCGGCATCGGGCCGGCCGAACTGATGACGACGCACCCGCTGGTGGACAAGGTGTCGTTCACCGGCTCGACAGACACCGGCCGGCGGATCATGCGCGGCGCCGCGGAGACCGTGAAGGACCTCACGCTCGAGCTCGGCGGCAAGGGCCCGGCGGTCTTCCTCGACGACGTGGACCTCGACGCGGCGGTGCCCGGCGCGCTGTTCGGGTTCCTCATGCACCAGGGGCAGGCGTGCGAGTCCACGACCCGGCTGCTGGTGCCGCGCAGCCGTTACGACGAGACCCTCGAACGACTCAAGGCCGCCGCCGAGGCGCTCGTCGTCGGCCCGGCCGACGACTTCGGCTCCGACCTGGGTCCGGTGATCAGCGCCGGGCAGCTCGAACGCACCGAGCGGTACGTGAAGCTCGGCCTCGACCAGGGCGCCCGGCTGCTCACGGGTGGCGAGCGGGTCGAGATCGGCGGCGGGTTCTTCCACCAGCCGACGATCTTCGCCGACGCGACGAACGACATGGCGATCGCGCAGGAGGAGATCTTCGGCCCGGTGCTGACGGTGATCCCGTACAGCTCCGAGGGCGAGGCCATCTCGATCGCGAACGACACGCCGTTCGGCCTGGCGGCGTCGGTGTGGGGGCGGGACGTGCCGCGCGCCACCAGCGTCGCGCACCGCATCCGAACCGGCACCGTCTGGATCAACGACGTCCACCTGCTGAACGGCTACGCGCCGTTCGGCGGCTACAAGCAGTCCGGCGTCGGCCGCGAGCTCGGCCCGCACGCGCTGGACGCCTACCTCGCGGTCAAGCACGTGCACGTCGACCTCTCGCCGGAGATCGGCCAGAAGTTCTGGTACGGCACGCTCGGGCTGGGCTAGTCGATCGACTCGACGTCCGCGCGCAACGTCGCGGTGCCCGGCTGCGCGTCGTCGCCGGCGCAGCCGGTCGAGGCGAACGTCACCGTCACCGTGTACTGCCCGGGCTGGTACTGGTGGGTTGAGTCGAGCACGAGCATCCCGCGCGCCGGGTAGTGGCCGCCCTCGCCGTCGTCGCACGGCTGGTCGTTGGTGATCGTCGTCGGCTCCGAGCCGTCGCCCCAGTCGATCGTGGCGGAGGAGAAGTAGCCGTCCCGATCGGTGACCGAGCCGCGCAGCTCCCACTCGTACATCTCGCCGCCTTCGAGGTACCCGACGCTGCCGTCGAACGCCGGCTTCGCCGGGCCGTTCGCGGTGACCTCGCCGGCCGTGACGTCCACGACGACCCGGACGGTCGCGGTCTCGTACTTCGCGGGCGGCTGGGTGCAGTGCGTGGACGACGAGACGGTGACGGTGACGGTGTAGCGGCCGGGGTGGCGCCAGGCGTGCCTGAAGGTCTCGTCGAGGTCGCCCGGCTGCTTAGGCCGGGACGTCGGCGGCGGGTCCTCCGGCACCGGGCACGACGCCGCGACGACCGCGATCGGCTCCGTCGTGCCGTCACCCCACGCGAGCTCGGTGATCTGCGGGAAGCCGTCGTCGTCCGTCGCCGTGACCCGCAGCGCGGCGTACGTCGCCGTCGCGAACGACGCCGGGTCCAGCACCGCCTGCGCGCGCAGCCCCTCCTCGCCGCGGCCGGTGTCGCTGGTCCGCGTGGGCGGCGGGGGGTTCTTCGTCGCGACGGCGGGCGAGGTCGGTGCAACGCTCGGCGAGGCCGTCGGCGACGCGGACGGCGTGGCGCTCGGCGTCTCGGACGGCGTGGGCGAGGGCGTCTCGGACGGCTCCTCGGACGGGGTCTCGCTCGGCAGGTCGCCGGCGACGACGAGGCCGGTGCGGCCGCGCTCGCTGGTGAGCACGGCGACCCCGGTGCCGGCGATCGCGGCGGCCAGGCAGGCGACGCTCGCCACCGCCGTGCGCCGGGCGCGGTCGCGGCGGGCGAGGCGTTCGGCCAGGCCGGCGCGCGGGTCGAGGTCGGGCGCCCCGGCCGCGAACGTGGACAGGACGTAGCGGATGTCGTCGTCGGTCATGCCGGATCTCCGATCGGGAGCGCCGCGCGCAGGGTCGCCAGGGCGCGCGACGTCGTGCTCTTCACCGTGCCGACGGAGCAGCCGAGCATCGCCGCCACCTCCGTCTCGGGTAGGTCCTCGTAGAAGCGGAGGACGACCGCCGCGCGTTGCCGCGGCGTGAGCCGGGCCAGCGCGCGGGCGATCTCGTCGCGGGTCTCGACGCCGGCGTAGGCGTCGCGGTCCGCGTGCTCGGGGACGTCGTACGTCGGCACCTCGCCCCGCCACCGGCGCCGCCACCAAGCGACGCTGGTCGTGGTCATCACCGCGCGGACGTACGCCGGACCGGCGTCCTCGTCGCGGATCGACGGCCACCGTGTCCACGTCTTCACCAGCGCGGTCTGCAGCAGGTCGTGGGCGAGGTGCGCGTCGCCGGTCAGCAGGAACGCCGTGCGCAGCAGGGCGCGGCCGTGCGTGTCGACCATGTCGTCGAACGCCTCCCGCCTGGCCACCCCTTGCCCCCTCCGTCACTTGCGTCGATGTGCGAGCCGGCGGCAAAGGTTGCGTCCGGCCCGCCAGTGTCGCGCGGGCCCCGGCGCTCCGGGCGCGGATCGGCGGGATCGCTACCGCGCGGCCGTTAGGCTCGGCGCATGCAGATCGGGGCGCACGTCGACCGGACGGACCCGGTCGCGGAGGCGAAGGCGCGCGAGGCGGACCTCGTGCAGTTCTTCCTCAGCGACCCGCAGGGGTGGAAGAAGCCGGAGCCGCGCGAGGACGCGACCGCGCTGCGGGCGAGCGGCGTGACGCTCTACGTGCACGCGCCGTACATCGTCAACGTCGCCTCGACCAACAACAAGATCCGCATCCCGTCGCGCAAGATCCTCGCCGACCAGTGCGCGGCCGCCGCCGAGATCGGCGCGAGCGCGATCATCGTGCACGGCGGCCACGTCGGCTCCGACGATGAGGTCGAGGCCGGGTACGACAACTGGCGCAAGACGTTCGAGCGGCTGGAGTCCCCGACCCCGGTACTCATCGAGAACACCGCGGGCGGCGACCACGCGATGGCCCGGCGGTTCGACCGGCTGGCCCGGTTGTGGGAGGCGCTCGACGGCTACGACGTCGGCTTCTGCCTCGACACCTGCCACGCGCACGCGGGCGGCGAGGAGCTGCTCGGGATCGTCGAGCGGGTGCTGGCGATCACCGGCCGCATCGACCTCGTGCACGCGAACGACTCCAAGGACCCGGCCGGCTCCGGCCGCGACCGGCACGAGAACTTCGGCTCGGGCCAGATCGACCCCGACCTGCTGGTCGAGGTCGTGCGGCTGGCCAAGGCGCCGGTCGTGTGCGAGACGCCGGGCGGGGCCGAGGGGCAGGCAGCGGACATCGCGTTCCTCAGGGACCGGCTGCCTCAGTAGGCGGGTCGGTTTTCGGCTCGGGCGCGCCGCGGAACGCGCGGACGACCCACCCGACGAGCAACGCGTTCGCGAGCGCGCCGAGAGTCCAGAACGCGATCGACACGATCGGCACCACCGGCACCGCCAGGTCGGGCGTGACAACGTTGACGGCGTACGCCGTCACCCACAGCGCGATCGCGACCAGCGGCGACAGCGGCAGCTCGATGACGAGCAGCGCGTAGTGCGGCGCGAACCGCGCCTCGTCGGAGGCGTAGGTCACCACCGCCAGCGCGCACGCGACGGCGACGTACAGCGCGAGCAGCACCCGGCGTAGGGACACGCCGCCGACGATACGGCGTCCGGCGCGCCAGCGAACCTGCGCGGCCGCTGACGAATCTTTCCGATTACCTACTCCGCGCCTCCGCACGTTAGTAGGGTTCGCAGACGTTCCACGTGGGGGGACCCCGCCATGCTCCACCGCCGCCCAGTCCGGCTCTGCCTCACCCTGTCGCTGCTCGCGGCCGCCTTCGCGGTGCCCGCGGCCGCGACGCCGCGCGCGCCGTTCGCAGCGCTCGACCTGGCCCGGATCGCGGTGGGGACGGTCAGCGCGCCGGTGCAGCGGACCTACGCCGTCCCGCCGGGCGCGGTCCTGGCCGGCGTCACGTGGGCGGCCGGCGACGCGACGGTCTCGGTCCGCGACGCGGCCGGCGCGTGGGAGGACCTCGACAACGACCCCCGCGAGCTCGGCGGCCGGCCCGGCACCGAGCCGTACTGGCTGGCCCGCGCCGCGCGCGCGGTGACGTTGCGGATCGACGGCCGCGCGTCCGACGTACGCGTCGACTTCGTCGGCGCCGGCGAGCCGGCCAGGGCCAAGGCGGCAGGGACGCGCGAGCTGCGCTGGCTAGGCGACGTCGTGACGCGCGCGGGCTGGGGCGCCGACGAGAGCCTGCGGTCCGGGCGGCCGGAGTACGCCAGGCCGAAGGCCGTGATCGTTCACCACACCGTCACCCGCAACGACTACACCGCGGCCGAGGCACCTGGCCTGATCCGCGCCGTGTACCGGTACCACACGCAGTCCCGCGGCTGGGACGACGTCGGCTACAACGTGCTCGTGGACCGGTTCGGCACTGTCTACGAGGGCCGCCACGGCGGCTTCGAACGCGGTGTCGTCGGCTCGCACACGGCCGGGTTCAACACCGGGACGTTCGGCGTCTCGCTGCTCGGCAACTTCGAGGAGGTCGACACCCCGAAGCCGGTCGTGGACCTGCTGGCGCGGACCGGGGCGTGGGCGTACGAGCACTGGGGCGTCAACCCGCGCGACCGGGTGACGCTGGTCTCGAAGGGCTCGCCGCGCTACCCGGCCGGCACCCACGTCACCGTCTCCACGCTGTCCGGCCACCGCGACCTGGGCGTCACCGCCTGCCCCGGCAAGTTCGCGTACGGCCGCCTCGACGCGCTGCGGCTGGCCGCCTGGCGGCTGCTGCACCCGCCGGCGAAGTTCTCCACGCCCGAGGTCACGGGCGCGCCGGTCCGCACGCCGCACCCGGTGACGGTGACCGCGCGGCTGAGCCGGGTGGCGTCCTGGCGGGCCGCGATCACCTCCGAGGACGGCAAGGAGGTCTACGCCGTCACCGAGGGGCGCCGCACCAACGTCTCGGTCTCCTGGGACGGCCGGCTCCCGAACGGCCTGCCCGCGCTGCCCGGCATGCGGTTCCGCTACCGGCTCACCGCCACCGACCCCGAGCGCGGTCCGTCGGCGCCGGCCGCCGGGGCGTTCGACGGCGGCATCCCCGCCGGCGTCTGACTCAGCGCCCGGACCGCTCGCGTTCCAGCGCCCGGCGGAACTTCACGCAGTGGTACGGCGAGGCGTACAGCACCCAGTACCAGTACTGGTGCGAGTGCCCGAACACCGTGGGCTGGTCCGCCCGCTCGTCCAGAACGCGCAGTGCCTCGCGTTGCCACCACCACGTCACCACCCCGACCGTCGCCGCCTGGGCGAGGACGCCGGTGACGACGAACGGCCCAACGACGTCCTCACCCACGCCGGCCAGGCCGAGCGCGACGCCGACGCCCGCCAGCGCGGCGATGGCCCACAGCAGCCCAACCCCGATCCGCCGACGGACGACGCCGGCGACGACCGGCCCCGCACCGACCACCACGCCCGCCACCTCAGGCAGCACCGTGCACCCCTCTCCGCGAACCGCCACGGCGCCCCCGCCGCGCGCCGTATCGTCTGTGCCGTGAAGCTGTCCGTCCTGATGCCCGTCTACAACGAGGCACGCACCGTCGAGCTCGCCGCCAAGCGGCTGCTCGACGTGGACTTCCCGTGCGAGGTCGAGCTGATCGTCGTGGACGACGGCAGCACCGACGGCACCACCGACCTGGTCCGCGCCCTGGGCGGGGGTGACCCGCGGGTGATCGTCGGGCAGCACCCGCGCAACCGCGGCAAGGGCGCGGCCGTCCGCACGGCGGCGCAGCACGCCAGCGGCGACTACCTGCTCATCTACGACGCCGACCTCGAGTACCCGCCGGAGCAGATCCCGAAGCTGCTCGAACCGATCCTCGCCGGCGAGGCCGAGGTCGTGTACGGCACCCGCGTCTTCGGCGGGACGAGCGCGTTCACGTACTGGTACGTGCAGGGCAACCGCGCCGTGACCACCGCCGCGAACGTCCTCTTCAACGCCTACATCACGGACCTGTCGACCTGCTTCAAGCTGCTGCCGCTGCCCCTCTACCGCGAGCTGCGCATCCGCGAGAACGGCTTCGGCGCCGATCCCGAGCTGACCGCGAAGCTGCTCAAGCGGGGCATCAGGCCGTTCGAGATCCCGATCACCTACCGCTCGCGCACCCGCGCGCAGGGCAAGAAGATCACCTGGCGGCACGGCTTCGAGGCGCTCGGCGTGCTGCTGCGGGTCCGGCTCGGCCTGCTCTAACCGACCCAGCGCCCCTCGTTGAAGACGAGCACGAACACGATCATCAACGGCGCCGTCCCGGCCACCACGCAGTGGTGCAGCCACTCGCGGCGGACCGTGACGCGGGCGAGCAGCAGGTAGACCGGGAACCACACGAGCGCCGCCCTGACCGACGAGGCGTAGTAGTTCTGCGCGGCGAGCAGCACCGCGGACGTTCCGACGTAGGTGGCCTCGCCCCAGCGGCGCAGCGCGAACAGCAGCACCGCCACCACCAGCCCGCCCAGCACGGCGAGCATCTCGGCGCGCCACGACCACGCGTACTCGCCGGGCTGGCCCGGCCAGTTCGCCTGCCGCCAGACGGTCCGGAACCCCTCGATCGGCGACGCGGTGTGCCTGCTCCAGCCGGCCTCCTGCGCCTCCTGGTAGGCGTCCCACTGGCCGGTCCGCCACCACAGGTAGGTCACGAACACCGCGACCGACACCAGCGGCGTCGCGAGCCAGAGGATGCGCGGCCGAACGACCTCGCGCAGCCCGCCGCGCCGCCAGGCCCAGACGAGGTACTCCACGGCGACGCCGGCGGCCACGCAGAGGCCGAGGACGCGGGTGAACGACGCCCCCGCCGCGAGCAGCCCCGCCTCCCGCCAGCGCCCCTTCCGCGCGAACACCCACGCCGTGGTCGCGAACGCGAGGAACAGCCCCTCGGAGTACCCGGCGAACAGGAAGACGGCGTACGGGAACGTCACGAGGTACAGCACCGCGCGCTTGCCCGCCGCGGGCCCCCACTCGGAGGCGGCCAGGTGGTACAGCGCGCAGGCCGCCACCCCGCCGGCGACCAGCGACACGATCAGCCCGGCGGCGGTCCAGTTGCCGGTGAACAGGTACACCAGCCGCAGAGCCAGCGGCATCATCGGGAAGTCGACCTCGGTGCGGTCGGCGTACGCCGACGTCGGCGGGTAGCCGAACTCCGCGACCTTGACGAAGAGGTCGGCATCCCAGTGCTGCCAGACCTCCAGCCAGGACGCGACCTCGCCCGCCTCGCGGCCCTGGACCACCCAGATGCCACCGAGCGCGGCCAGCGCGACGGCGAGCCGCGACGCCAGCCAGATCGGCAACGCCTCGATGATCGCCGTGCGCGCCGTGACCTTGACGCCGCCCTCGCCGGCCCGGCGCGAGCGGACGGCGGCCGGGCGCGTCCCTACGCCGGTCATGCCGGGGCCGGCACCGGCGCCGTGGCCGCCAGTTCCTTACGGTCCAGCGCCCCGTCGAGCACGCCACCGGCCGGGTCGTCCTCGCCGTCGCGGCGTACGACGTCGTGGTACGGCCGCAGGATCTCCCGCACGACCAGCCCCATCAGCACGAGGAGCAGCACGTTGCGCAGCAGCACCGCGCGGATGAACCACTCGACCGGGATGCCCTTGCCGTTGTCGTCGTAGTTGACGAAGAAGTAGAAGCGGGTGAACAGCACCAGCGCCTCGGCCGCCTGCCAGGCGAGGAACGCGCGCCAGCGCGGCCGGGCCAGCGCGGCGAGCGGGATCAGCCAGAGCGTGTACTGCGGCGAGTTCACCTTGTTGACCAGCAGGAAGCCCGCCACCAGCAGGAACATCACCTGCGCCACCCGCGGCCGCCGCGGCGCCCACAGCGTGAGCGCGCCCACGGCGAGGATCACGAGGATCACGAGCACGGCGGTGAGCCTGTTCAGCGCGGGGGTGCTGATCGAGCGGTCGGTGAGGCGGGTGAACGCGTACGCCATCGAGTCCCAGTCCGCGCCGCGGCAACGGTTCAGGGTGAAGAACCGTTGCCAGGCCGGCTGCAGCACGGTGACCGTGTGGCCGCCCTCGCACGCCTCCACCGGGAACCGCCCGGCGGTGAGGATCACCGGGACGTAGACGAGGACGGCGGTCGCTCCGGCCACCGCGGCCGCCTGCACCCACTCGGCCATCCGCTTCGCGCGCAGGCAGAGGAACAGCAGCCCGACGAGGAACAGCCCCGGGTAGAGCTTCGTCGCGATCGCCAGGCCGAACCAGATCCCGGCGAACGCCGGCATCTTGCGGCTCCACGCCCACATGCCGACCGCGCCGAGCGCCACCGCGGCGAGGTCCCAGTTGGTCGTGGCGTGCAGCACCATCCCCGGCGCCAGCGCGAACAGCGCCGCGTCCCACGGCCGTCTTCGCCCGGCGGTCTTCGCGGTGAACGCCACCGCCACGACCGCGCTGACCAGCAGCAGCACGGCGGTGGCGGCGTAGAAGTCGGACGCGTCGTCGGAGACGCCGGCCGCGACCCACATCAGGCCGCCGATCACCACCGGGTACTCGACCGGGTGGTCGACGTACGGCACCGCGGCCTCGTTGAGGCGCTCGCTGAAGTAGAGGGCGTACACGTCGGAGTAGCACATCCGCGTGTACTGGTAGTGCTCCGCCCACGGGTGGTAGCTGCACGGCAGCTTCGCCGCGAAGCCGATCGTGAACGTCAGCATGGTCAGCGCGATGAGCACCCGTAACGGCGTCCAGAACGCCGCCGCGCCGAACCGCGTGTGCCTGCCGACCGGGCCGCCGATCGCGCCCGACGCGTCCCGCACGAACGCGTCGTTCCGCGAAGGCGCGGAGAGCGGCTCACCGGGCCCTGCGTGCAGGTCACTCGCCATGTCGGGCATCGTGCCGCAGGGCGGGCCTGCCGTGCCACGCGGCGCGCGACGACGCGCCGGGCCTGACGCGGTCACGGGACAACGGTGGCTGTCCGGCCCCGGCTACGGTCCGCCGCTCGCCGCCGGACTGGCGACGGGCGCCGGGCTGACCGACTCCTCCGGGGGCGGTGGCGACGTCGTCGTCTCCGTCGGGCTCGGCTGCGGCGCGCCGGTGCCGTTCGTCTTGGTCGGCTCAGGCGTGATCACGAACGTCGGCTCGGCGGTCGGCGTCGGCGTGGCCGTCGTCGGCGTCGGGCTCGGCGTCTCGCTCGGGGTCGCGCTCGGCGTCGGAGTCGGGGTGCCGGTCACCTTGCCGCCGAACACCGGCGGCGGGAAGTTCTCCACCGGAACGCCTTCCAGCGCGGCGCTCATGAACGCCTGCCAGATCCTGGCCGGCAGCGTGCCACCGGTGATCTCGGAGTAGCCGTACAGGTTCTTCATCTGCGGGAAGCCGCGCTTGCCGGTGCCGTCGTCCTCGCGGAACTCGTAGCCCATCCAGACCGTCGCGGACAGCTGCGGCACGAAGCCGGAGAACAGCGCGTTCTGGTTGTCCTGCGTCGTGCCGGTCTTGCCGGCGGCCGGGCGGCCGATCTGCGCACCGCGCGCGGTGCCGTTCTCGACGACCGCCCGCAGCGCGTGGATCGCGTCCGCGGCCTCGCCGTCGGACAGCGCCTCGGTCTTCTCGACCTTCGCCTTGTAGACGTTCTTGTTCTTCGGGCTGCGCACGCTCTCGACGAGGTGCCAGCCGGTCGACTCGCCCTTGTTCGCGAACGTCGCGAAGCCGGCCGCCATGTCGACCGGGCGCTGGTCGCAGGTGCCGAGGAACAGCGAGCCGTCGCGGTTCTCCTTGCACTCCTCCGGCAGGCCCATGCGGTTCGCCGTGTCGATCACCTTGTCCACGCCGACCTCGAGGCCGAGCGCGACGTAGACGGTGTTGACGGAGTTCGCGGTCGCCTCGACCAGGTCGATCCGGCCGAACTGCTTGCTGTCGAAGTTGTTGACCGTGTAGTTCCCGGCGAACGTCTGCGGCGACTTGCCGTCGAAGCGGCTCTTCACGCTGATGCCGTCGTCGAGCGCCGCGGCCAGCACGAACGGCTTGTACGCCGAGCCGGTCTGGCGCTTCTGCACCGCCCAGTTGATGAACGAGTTCCGCGAGCCCTTGCCGCCCCAGTCGCGGCCGCCGTACATCGCGACGACCTTGCCCGTCCCCGGCTCGACCGCGGCCAGCGCGGCATGCGGGTCGTTCTTGGGGTCCTTGAGGATGCCGTGAACGGCATTGACCGCCGCCTCCTGGCGCTTCTTGTCGATCGTCGTCCGCACCCGCAGGCCACCGGTGTCGATCTCGGACTCGCTGAACCCGATCCGCTTCAGCTCGGCCTTGACCGCCTCGCGCACGTGGCCGATCGGGCCGTCGCCGGCGCCGCCCTTGCCGGCCGCCCGGCGCGGGCGGATCTTCGGGTACTTCGCCCGGTCCGCTTCCTCGCGGGTCATCTTCTTCATCTCGACCAGGCCGGCGAGCACGCTGTCCCAGCGCTTCTTCGCCAGCTCGGGGTCGCTCGCCGGGTCGCCGCCCTCCGGCGAACGGATCAGCGCGGCGAGCACCGCGGCCTGCTCGACCGTGAGCCGCTTGGTCGGGACGCCGAAGTAGGTGCGCGACGCCGTCTCGATGCCGGACGCGCCGCGGCCGAAGTAGATGGTGTTCAGGTACCACTCGAGGATCTGGTCCTTCGAGTGCTGGCGCTCCAGCTTCACCGCGATGATCGCCTCGCGGAACTTCCTGGCGACCGTGCGCTCCTGGGAGAGGAACGCGTTGCGGGCGTACTGCTGCGTGATCGTCGAGCCACCCTGCTTCGCGCCGCCGCCGCGGACGTCCTGGTACAGCGCCCGGGCGATGCCGGACACCGAGATGCCGGAGTGCTCGTAGAAGCCGCGGTCCTCGGCGGCGAGCACGGCGTCGCGCACGTGCTCGGGCACCTGGGAGAGCGGGATCTCGATCCGGTTCTCCTTGTGGATCGTCGTCATCTGCGACCCGTCGGCGTACTCGATGATCGTCGCCTGCGGGTTCGCGGTATCGCCAGGCAGCGGGACCTGCGCGGCGGCGTAGACCGTGCCGACCAGGCCGACGAAGCCGAGGAACAGGCCGGCCAGCACGATCGCGATGGTGCGCCGCTTGCGCAGCGACATCGCCAGCCAGCGACGGCGAATCCCGCCCGGGGCCTTCGCCGGGCGCGCGTTACCGGCAGCAGCGTTCGAAGAAGCACTCATGGTGAGCGGATGGTCCCCTGCGGGGATGATCCCCAATCCCGCGACGCGCCGTCGGTGACCCGAGCGTGACGTGGGGTCCGGTCAGCGGGCGGACTGGCGGCGGCGCAGGCCGGCGGTGCCCAGGACGTAACTCGTCACGAGGTGGTTCCAGGAACAGGCGCGGCAGACCTCGACGACGTAGACCGTGAACTCCGCGTGCTCGCGCTCCAGCCCGGCCAGTTCGGCCGTGGCGCGGACCCGGCCGCTCGTCTCCTTGAAGACGTCGCCGTAGGTGTACGTGACGTGGGTGAGCGGGTTCTTCTTGCAGACCGGGCAGGCCGTCTCGGTCGGCTCGCCGTGGTACTTCGCCGCCCGCAGCAGGTACGGGTGGGCGTCGCAGACGTCCATGGTGGACGCGCGGCCGGAGAACAGCTCCATCAGCGTGGCGCGGCGCGCGAGACCGTAGTCGACGGTGTCGCGCTGCGTCCGGAACACCGCGCAAGGCTACGTCCGACGCCCCGCGACCGGCCAGGTGGCGAGGACGTAGCCGTCCCGGCGCGCGGGCGGGGGCGGCCACCACCAAGGGACGTTTCCGCCCGAAGACACCGTACGGCGGCCGCCATCGACGGCGTGGAAGGGTGGTCCGGTGCACGACGTCGTCGTACGCGGGACCTGCGACAGCGGGTTCCTCGACGCGTTCCGCAAACGCCAGGTGCCTTGGCAGCTGTCCATCGACCTCTCGGGGATGACGTTCTGCGACCCGCTGGGACTGGTCGCCCTCGCGGCGTTCGCCGAGGCGGCGGCCCGGGCGGGCGAACGGCTGGTCGTGCGGCGACCGGCCGATCCGGCGGTCGCGAACTACGTCGCGCGGATGCGCCTCGGCAACGTCCTCGGCTCGCTCGGCGCTGAGCACGACCTGCCGTGGGTGCACGAGCACGAGGTCGGGGACGCGTTGCTCGAGCTGACGTCCTTCGACGGCGCTCGCGGCGCGGGTGCGCTCGCGCGGCACGTCCACGGTGTCGTCGAGCCGCTCGACCTCGCGGCGGCGAACGCACTCCACGACGGCATCTGCGAGGCCGGGCAGAACGTGGCACACCACTCGCAGCGTGATCGCGGGTTCGTCGCCGCCCAGCGGTACAGCGGCGGCCGGCTGCAGTTCGCGGTCGGTGACTCGGGCGTCGGGGATGCTGGCGACGCTCGGGTGGCGCGGCGCGGCGAGCCACGCCGATGCGCTCAGACGTTCGTTGACTCCGGGCGTGACGGGTACGGCTGACGCGTCGCGCGGCAACGGCCTGCCGGACATGGTCGACCAGCTGTCGGCGCTGGGCGGGCGGCTGGAGCTGCTGTCCGGTACCGCGGCCGTGACCGCGCGGGGCGGCCGGCGCTGGTCGTCCGGCGAGCGCGCGCTGGGGTTCCCTGGAACGCTCTTGCAGGGCGTCGCGATCGTCGGTCCGTGAATCCACAGCGTGGAACGAACCCGTAGGCGGCGGCGTTCATCCGTGGTGCAATCAGCGCGTAGGTAGAGCCTGCCGCCGGGTCGACGAGGAGGATCGCCATGGAGCAACTGCGCCTCCCGCGCCTCGTGGGCACCCGTGAGGCCGTCGGTGACCTGCTCGCGGAGCAGCACGTTCCCTCGTCGCTGAGCGGCGAGCGGCTCGTCGTGCTCTGCCGCGACCTCGCGTCCGGCTCGACCTCGTTCGCCGACGAACTGGTTCGGCAGGTGCTCATGGACCGAGGCGCGGCCGAGCTGACGCTGGTCGGCGCGCCCGAACGCTTCGTCGGGTACGTCCGTGCCGCGGCCGAGCGGCGCGGTGTCCCCGAGAGGGTGCAGGTGCGCACCGGCGCGGAGCTCGGCGTCTAGCTCAGCTGTACGCCTTGCGCTCCGCCACGAGCGCCGCCGTGAGGGTCTCGTACGCCGCTCGTTCCGCCGCGTCGCCCGTGTCCGGGTCGCCTGACGCGTACCCCTGGCCCACCCGGAGGTAGTCGCGCGCGGCGTCGACCACAGGCTGGGGAGTCGGCGCCGCGGCGCGCTCCAAGGCGTCCTCGCGCCTCGCGATGTCGAGGTCACTGATGTCCTCGCCGAACGCCCGCGTCCGGTAAGCCGCCCTGAGCTCGCCCAGCGCCTCGAACACCCGGTCGACATCGGACCGCACGCGCTCCGCCGTGTACTGCTTGCGCGTCATCCGCACGGACACCAGTCCACTCGCCAAACCGCTGAGCAACGACCGCCAGGAACAGCAGAGCGTCACCCCAGCGGGAAGGTCCCGTACCGGGCGGGGCCGTCTGGACGGCGAAGGCGAGAGGTGTCACCGGCGCACCGTAGGCCGGATCCGGCCGGCGGTGGAGGTCCGGCGCGGATCTGTGGATAAGTCCGTCTCGGTTGACACCGCGAGACCCGCGACCTACGGTGCGATATATCGAGTCGATACATCAGTTCGATGTATCGGACCGACTACTCCCCGTCACAGAGAGGACGCACCATGGTGCTGGAGTTCGCCGTCCTCGGCCTCCTGCACGAGTCCCCCCTGCACGGTTACGAGCTGCGCAAGCGGCTCAACCTCATGCTCGGCCACTTCCGCGCGTTCTCGTACGGCTCGTTGTACCCCTGCCTCAGCCGCATGGAGCTCAACGGCTGGATCACCAAGGACGCGAACGGCGCGGTCGGACCGGGCAAGCGCGCCAAGGTCGTCTACAAGCTGACGGCCGAGGGCAAGGAGCACTTCCAGGAGCTGCTCGCCGAGGGCGGTCCTTCCCAGTGGGAGGACGAGACGTTCGGCGTGCACTTCGCCTTCTTCGCGCAGACCGACGCCGACACGCGGCTGCGGATCCTCGAGGGCCGGCGCAACCGGCTCGAAGAGCGTTCCGCCGGCTTCAAGGCGGGGCTGACGCGGACGCGGGAGAAGCTCGACGCGTACACCCTGGCGCTCCAGGAGCACGGCCTGGACTCCGTCGAGCGGGAGCTGCGGTGGCTCAACGAGCTCATCGCCAGCGAACGCACCAAGAAAGCCTGATTCCGATCATCAACCCCGAGAAGCAGAGGGAGCACCACATGGGCTCGGTACGCGTCGCCATCGTCGGCGTCGGCAACTGTGCCTCGTCGCTCGTCCAAGGCGTCGAGTACTACCGGAATGCCGACCCAGAGTCGCGGGTCCCGGGCCTGATGAACGTCGAGCTCGGTGGCTACCACGTCCGTGACATCGAGTTCGTCGCGGCGTTCGACGTGGACGGGAAGAAGGTCGGTCGCGACCTCTCCGAGGCCATCCACGCCAGCGAGAACAACACCATCCAGTTCGCGGACGTGCCGCCGCTCGGGATCGAGGTGCAGCGCGGCCACACGCTCGACGGTCTCGGCAAGTACTACCTCGCCACCATCGAGGAGTCGGACGCCCAGCCGGTCGACGTCGTCCAGGCGCTGAAGGACAGCAAGGCGGACGTGCTCGTCTGCTACCTGCCCGTCGGCTCCGAGGACGCGGCCCGCTTCTACGCGCAGTGCGCGATCGACGCGGGTGTCGGCTTCGTCAACTGCCTCCCTGTCTTCATCGCCGGCACGCCGGAGTGGGCGGAGAAGTTCCGCGCCGCCGGTGTCCCGATCGTCGGTGACGACATCAAGAGCCAGGTCGGCGCGACGATCACGCACCGCGTCCTCGCCAAGCTGTTCGAGGACCGCGGCGTCATCCTCGACCGCACGATGCAGCTCAACGTCGGCGGCAACATGGACTTCATGAACATGCTCGAGCGCGAGCGCCTGGAGTCCAAGAAGATCAGCAAGACGCAGGCCGTCACCTCGCAGCTCTCGCACGACATCGGCAAGAAGAACGTCCACATCGGCCCGTCCGACTACGTCGGCTGGCTCGACGACCGCAAGTGGGCGTACGTCCGGCTCGAGGGCCGCGCGTTCGGCGACGTGCCGCTGAACCTGGAGTACAAGCTCGAGGTCTGGGACAGCCCGAACTCCGCCGGTGTCGTCATCGACGCCGTCCGCTGCTGCAAGATCGCGAAGGACCGGGGCGTCGGTGGCCCGCTGCTCGGCCCGTCCTCGTACTTCATGAAGTCGCCGCCGGAGCAGTACCGCGACGACGAGTGCCGCACCCTCACCGAGCGGTTCATCGCCGGCGAGTAGCCGCTTCCGAACGCCACCGAGGCCCGGTTCCCCTCGTGGGAGCCGGGCCTCGGCGCGTTCCACAACCTGACTCACCTAAGCAGTGACATGATTCGCTAAACCCTTTACTGTATGTCTGTGACCCCTTCCCCGGCCGGAGACACGCCGCTATCCGCGGCGGTCTTCGGGAACCGTCACCTCGCAGCCGTACTGGCGACCGCGGCGGACATCGAATCCACGGGTGAATTCGTCACGACGCGCCGCGTAGCGAGCCGCACGGGCCTAGCGGACAGCGTCGTCCGCGCCGTCCTTCTTCGGCTCGCTGATGCGGACGTCATCAGGCCGCTACATCGCGAGGGCGGCGCGCGAGGGCAGCAGTACTACGGGATCCAGGACACCGAGGTGGCCCGGGCGGTTGTAACTGCGGCCGAGGTCGTCGCCAGGTCGAGAACCGCGGACCGGACGACGTAGTCTCCGGGCCGCCGATCGGGGCGACGATGAATCTGAGCGGGCGCGATGTAGGGGTCGCCGCCGGCGCAGCAGGCACTGGGGTTGTGAGCACGCTCGTGACCAACGCCGCTGGGTGGCCCTTCTTCTGGACCGCGCTGGCGGCGTTGACATGCGGAATCCTCGCCGTCTTCGTTGACGCGCAGGTGAAGTTCGTCAAGAAGCGAACCGCGCCGAACGGCGCGATCACCACAACGGAGCGCACGGTGTCCTTCGGGCGTACGAGCACCCCGAACCCGTCGAACGATCCGCCGCGTATCCCAAGCGGAGTCGGCGCTGGCTGGCAGCCGCCTCGGTAGATGCCAAGACCCAGCTGACCCGCACCCACTCGGGCAAGGCATCCCCGGCGGCGCTGATCGGGCGTATCGTCCGGCGTCGGCCGGTCGAACGAACCGGTCGGGGGGTGCCGCGCGTGGTCGGGTACATCGTGATCGGGTCCATCGGGCTCGGGCTGGTCTTGATCTCGCTGATCCTGGGCGAGATCTTCGACTCCGTGTTCGAGGCGTTCGACCTCGACGGCGGCGGCATCTTCTCGACGCCGGTCATCGGCGCGTTCCTCGCGGCGTTCGGCTTCGGTGCCGCGTTGATCATCTACACGACCAAGACCGGTCCCGGGCTGTCGGCGCTCGGCGGCCTGGCCAGCGGCATGGTCATGGGCGGCGTCGCGCTGTTCATGACGCGCACGCTCATGAACATGCCGACCGACGACCCGGTGCGCTCCAGCGGCCTGCTCGGGCGCCCGGCAACCGTGGTGACGCGCATCCCCGCGGACGGCTACGGCGAGATCAGCGTCACCTACGCCGGCCAGTACATGAAGGTCAGCGCCCGCGCGCCCGAGCCGATCCCGGCCGGCGTGAAAGTCGTCGTCACCGACGTCACGTCCGCGTCCTCCGTCGTCGTCAAGCGCGACGACGCCTCCTGACGCCTCTTCCTGAATCGAGCCAGAAGGCATGGTGAGTCTGTTGTTCGCCAACCCAGTGACCAGCGCGATCATCGGCGCCGTCGTCCTGTTGCTGCTGATCGGCACCATCCTCATCCGCCGGGTGAAGGTGGCCGGGCCGAACGAGGCGTTCATCATCACCGGCCGCAAGGGCCGCGCCGTGAAGAACCCGGAGACGGGGCTGGTCTCGACGGACATGAGCGGCCAGAAGGTCGTCATGGGCGCCAGCGTGTTCGTGCTGCCGTTCGTGCAACGGCTGCACGTCATGGACCTGTCGAGCCGGCGCATCCCGATCGGCATCCGCGGCGCGCTCTCCGCGCAGGGCATCAAGTGCGACTGCGACGGCGTCGCGATCGTGAAGATCGGCGGCAACGAGGACGCCATCCGCGCCGGTGCGCAGCGGTTCCTCGACCAGCAGGACGGCATCGAGACGTTCACCCAGGAGGTCCTGGCGGGCGCGCTGCGCGCCATCGTCGGCCGGCTGACGATCCAGGAGATCATCCGCGACCGCGGCGCGTTCGCTTCGGCGGTCGCCGAGGAGGCCGAGACCAGCCTCACGAACCAGGGCCTGTCGCTCGACACGTTCCAGCTGCAGGACATCCAGGCCGAGGGCAACTACCTCGCCGACCTGGGCCGGCCCGAAGCGGCGCGCGCGCAGATGGAGGCAGCCATCGCCGAGGCCAAGGCCCGCCAGGCCGCGGAAGAGGAGCGGATCCGCGCCGAGGAGCAGATCGCCATCGCCAACCGCACGCTCGCGTTGAAGCAGGCCGAGATCCAGGCGGAGACCGACGCGGCGCAGGCGACGGCGGCGGCCGCCGGACCGTTGGCGCAGGCCGCGCAGGACCAGACCGTGCTCGCCGAGCAGGAGAAGGTCGCCGTGCGCGCCGCCGCGCTGAAGGAACGCGAGCTCGACACCCAGGTGCGCAAGCCCGCCGACGCCGAGCGGTACCGCATCGAGCAGCAGGCCGAGGCGGCGAAGAACGCCACCATCAAGAACGCCGACGCGAGCCGGCAGTCGACGATCGCCGCCGCCCAGGCCGAGGCCGAGCAGGCCCGGCTGATGGGTGAGGGCGAACGCTCGCGGCGCGCGGCGCTGGCCGAGGCCGAGGCGATCGAGGGCGCCAAGCGCGGTGAGGCCGAACGCGCCCGCCGTGGCGCGATCGCCGAGGCGGTCCGCATGGAGGGCGAGGCGGAGGCCAGCGCCATCGAGGCGCGCGGTGGCGCCGAGGCGGCGGCGCTGACCGCGAAAGCCGAGGCGTTCACGAACTTCGACGAGGCCGCGGTCCTCGACCTGCTGGTCAAGGTGCTGCCGGACATCGTGCGCGCGGCGAGCGAGCCGGTCGGCGCGATCGACAAGCTCACCGTCATCTCGACCGACGGCGCGTCGTCGCTGTCCAAGTCGGTCGCGAACAACGTCACGCAGGGCCTGCAGATCGGCTCCGACGTCCTGGGCGTCGACCTGAGCGGGCTGCTCGCGCGCTGGGGCCGCGACGGCGGTGCGCGGCCGTCCGCCGAGGTCGTGGCCGCCGCGCCGGCGGCAGCCACGGCCCCGGAGGAGGCGTAGCTAACGGCCTACGGCCACTGCACGCAGAACGCGAACCCGAGCGGCGAGTGCGAGAGCGCGCCACCGCCGACGGCACAGTACGTGCCGACGGCGCACGCACCGGCGTAGCTGGTGCCGCCGGCGGTGACGTTGGCGCAGTACGGCGGGGCCGCCTGCGCCGAGGGGACGAACGCGGCCGTGGTGAGCGCCGCGGCGAGCAGGATCGTGCGGAGCATCCGGAACCTCCGGGGTAGGGGTCGGTACGGCGACATCTTCGCCCGATACGCTCCCCCGGCGACAACGGCGTCGTCCGGGAGGCTTGCGTGGAGAACGTCCTGCGGGACTGGGGTGGCGAGTTCGCGCTGACGGCGTACGACGAGCCGTCCGGGTCGTACCTGTTCGTCGCGATCCACTCGACGCGGCTCGGCCCGGCCGCGGGCGGCACGCGGATCAAGACCTACGACACCCCGGCCGACGGCTTGCTGGACGCGACGCGGCTGGCCGAGGCGATGACGTTGAAGATGGCCGTGGCCGGCCTGCCGATGGGCGGCGGCAAGTCGGTCCTCGCCGTCCCCGGCGAGCTCGACCCGGCGACCCGGCGCAACCTGCTGCTGCGGCACGCGCACAACGTGCACATGCTGGCCGGCAACTACCGCACCGGCCCGGACATGAACACCAACTCCGCCGACATGGACACGCTCAACGAGGTGACGCCGTTCGCGTTCGGCCGGTCGGTCGAGAAGGGCGGGTCGGGGTCGAGTGCTCCTGACACCGCGGTCGGCTGCTTCCACGGCATCGTCGCGAGCGTCAGGCACGCCTACGGCGACCCCGACCTGACCGGCAAGCGGGTGCTCGTGCAGGGCGCCGGCGCGGTCGGCGCGCCGCTCGCCGAGATGCTGGTCAAGGCGGGCGCGCACGTGATCGTCAGCGACGTCTCGCTGGACCGCGTCGAGGCGCTGTACGACACGCTCGGCGTCGAGGTCGTGTCACCGGCCGCCGTGCTGGAGACGGAGTGCGACGTGTTCGCACCCTGCGCCACGGGCGGTGTGTTGCGTCCCGAAAACATTCCACTCCTGAAGTGCCGGATCGTCGCCGGCGCGGCGAACAACCCGCTGTCCGAACGCTCCGACGGCGAGCTGCTGCGGGCCGCGGGCATCCTGTACGCGCCCGACTTCGTCATCAACGCCGGCGGCGGCATCCACCTGATCGGCTACGAGGCGCTCGGCTGGTCGCAGGAGCAGGTCGAGCGCGGGCTGCTCGGCATCGGCGACACCCTCACCGAGATCTACCGGTCGGCGGACGCCGCCGGCATCAGCACCGAGGAGGCGGCCGAACGCCTCGCGCACGCCCGCCTCGACGCCGGACCGTTACGGCCCGGCCTGCCCAACGACACCACCCACTGAAGGCGCGGCACCGCCGCGTCACCAGGCCCGCCCCGGCGCGGCGGCGGACCGCCGTGTGATGCTACGACCGTGCGCCTGCCCCCGGACCTGATCGCGGTCCTGCGGGAACGGCAGTTCCTCCGGCTGTGGTCTACGCGGCTGTCCGCGCAGGCGGCGGACGGCATCTTCCAGGTGGCGCTGGCGTCGTTCGTGCTGTTCTCACCGGACAAGCAGGCGACGGCGGGCAAGACCGCGGCGGCGTTCGCGACGCTGCTGCTGCCGTACTCGGTGGTGGGGCCGTTCGCCGGCGTGTTCATCGACCGCTGGCGGCGGCGCACGATCCTGGTCCGCGCCAACCTCGTCCGCGCCGCGCTCACCGCCGCCGTCGCGCTGCTCATCGGCAACGGCGTCGACAACGCCGCGTTCTACGTCACCACGCTCGCCGTGCTCTCGGTGAACCGGTTCTTCCTGTCCGCGCTGTCCGCGTCGCTCCCGCACGTCGTCGACGAGGGCCGCCTGGTCGTCGCCAACTCGGTGTCCACGACGTCCGGCACCGTCATGGCGGTGGCCGGCGGCGGTATCGGCTACGGCATCGGGTGGCTGGCCGGCGGCGGCGACGCCGGCAGCGCGGCGATCGTGCTGGCCGCCGGACTTGGCTACGTGCTGTCGTCGTACCGCGCGTCGCGGATGCATCCCGACCTGCTCGGGCCTGACCCGGACGACGACCAGGTGTCCACCAAGGACGCGCTGCGCGGCGTGCTCGGCGGCATCACGGCCGGCGCGCGGCACGTGTGGCAGCGGCGCAGCCCGGCGTACGCGCTGCTGGCCATCTCGGCGCACCGGTTCTTCTACGGCCTGTCCACCGTCGCGACGCTGCTGCTGTACCGCAACTACTTCACCGACGAGGGCTTCTTCCGCGCCGGGCTCGACGGCCTGGGCCAGGTGTTCGCCGCGTCGGCGGTCGGCGTCCTCAGCGCGGCCGTCGTCACGCCGATCGCCGTGCGCCGGATCGGCAAGGAGACGTGGATCGTCGCGCTGCTGGCCGGCGCCTGCGTCGTCGAGATCGCGTTCGGGTTCCCGTACACGCAGCCGGCGTTCCTCGCGGCGGCGCTGCTGCTCGGCTTCGTCGCGCAGGGCACCAAGATCTGCGTGGACACGATCGTGCAGACATCCGTGACCGACGCGTACCGGGGCCGGGTGTTCGCGTTCTACGACATCTTGTTCAACGTCACGTTCGTCTCGGCGGCGACGCTGGCGGCGCTGATCCTGCCGAACACCGGGAAGTCGTACGGCGTCCTCACGCTGATCGCGCTCGGCTACGGCGCGACGGCGCTGGGCTACCTCGCCGTCACCGGCCCCCGAGCCCCGGGAGCAGAGGCGGCGGCGTCGGGATCGCGCTGACCAGTTCCTCGATCGCCCCCGGAGTCGGCGAGGGCGAGGTCGGCGTGGGCGTCGGGTTGTTCGTCGGCGGGCGGGTGCTGGACGGCGGCGGCGGGGGCTGCGGCGAGTCCGGGTCCGGCCGGGTCGGCACGCCCGGCTGCGGCGTTCCGTCGGCGACGGTGCCGCCGGGCGCGACGGTGGCGCTCGGCACGGGGTCGGGCGAGGTCGCCGGAACGCCGCGCAGCACCTCGCCGAGCGCCGACCCGACGTCGACGGCGGTGGTGTCGAGCAGCCGGGCCACGACGCCCCACGAGCCGCCCTCGCCGCGGAGCAGGCGGGCGCGGCTGGCCGCGCTCCGGCGGCCGGGCTCGTCGCGGGCAGCGGCGCGGCCGATCGCGTCGGCCAGCACCAGGTCGCTCGGGCGGGCGATGCCGCGGTAGGTGGCAGGCAGCACGGTGGCGCCGGCGCCGGGCGTGTCGAGGCCGCGGGCGAGGTCGTTGAGCCGCTCGTCGTCGGCGACGACGTCGCCGATCACCGAACGCTCCCAGGCGTCCGCGCGCAGCTGCAGCGGCAGCGCGGTGCGCGGCAGCGACCGGCCGGAGGCGACCACCTGGTAGAGCGGTTCGAGCGCGAGCTGCGCGCCGGTGACGGTGCGGACCCGGGCGCCGGCGGACAGCCCCGCGACGAGGACCGACAGCGACTTCTCCACGCGGAGGGCGCCGTTGCCGACCTCGTCGATCGTGGTGTCGCCGGCCAGCACGGTGACCGCGGGGCCCTCGCGGCGGTCGACCAGCAGCGCGCCGCGGTCGAGCTGGACGGTCGCGCCGTCGGGCACGGTCACGTCGGTGTCGCCGCCGAGCACGACCTTGCGCTCTCGGACGACCAGCGCGGCGGTGCCGCCGGCGCGGGTGCGGACGACGTCGTTCTTGGCCAGCTTCTCGCCGTCCCGCGCCGGGCGCTGGCTGCTGCCCGAGAGGACGAACGCGTCGCGTACGTCGGTGAGCACGACGGTCACGTCCTTCACCGGCTCGCCGCACGCCGTCAGCGAGACGGCAAGCAGCGCCGTCGCGAACGACGCCGCGAACCCACGGACGGACATACGTGCCACAACGTCACTATCCGGCGCCGGTACCCGGTCGCACATGCCTCGCGGGGATGGAATCAGCTAGTCACAAATGACTAGCCGCCCACTCCCTGAGCAGCGCGACGGCCTCGTCGTGCGGCACCGGGCCGCGCTCCATCCGCAGGTCGAGCAGGTACTTGTACGCCTTCCCCACGGCGGGGCCGGGCCCGATCCCGAGGATCTCCATGATCTCCCGGCCGTCGAGGTCGGGGCGGATCCTCTTGAGCTCCTCCTGCTCGGTGAGCTCCGCGATCCGGTCCTCGAGGGAGTCGTACGAGGCCGCCAGCCGCGCCGCCTTGGCGCGGTTGCGGGTCGTGCAGTCGCTGCGCACGAGCTTGTTGAGCCGGTCGAGCAGCGGCCCCGCGTCGGTGACGTACCGGCGGACCGCCGAGTCGGTCCAGCCCATGCCGTACGTGTGGAAGCGCAGGTGCAGCTCGACCAGCCGGCAGACGTCCTCGACGAATTGCTTCGGGTACTTCAGCGCCTTGAGCCTGCGGCGGGCCAGTTTCGCCCCCACGACCTCGTGGTGGTGGAACGACACCCCGTCCGGCCCGATCTCGCGGGTCAGCGGCTTGCCGATGTCGTGCAGCAACGCCGCCATCCGCAGCACCAGGTCGGGGCCGTCGGTCTCCCGCGCGATGGCGTTCTCCAGCACCGCCAGCGAGTGCCAGTAGACGTCCTTGTGCCGGTGCACGGCGTCGATCGCCAGCCGCATCGCGGGCAGCTCGGGCAGCACGAACTCCGCGATGCCGGTGTCCACGAGCAGCCTCAGCCCCGCGACCGGGTCCTTGCCGAGCAGCAGCTTCGACAGCTCGCCCTGGACGCGTTCGGCGGACACGATCCCGATCCGCTCGGCCATCCCGGCCATCGCGGCCACGACGTCCGGGTCCGGCTCGAACCCGAGCTGGGCCGCGAACCGCGCGGCGCGCATCATCCGCAGCGGGTCGTCGCCGAACGAGTCCTCGGGGCGGCCCGGCGTCCGCAGCACGCCGGCCGCGAGGTCGCGGATGCCGCCGAACGGGTCCACGAACTCGTGGTCGGGCAACGCCACCGCCATCGCGTTGACGGTGAAGTCGCGGCGGACCAGGTCCTCCTCCAGCGAGTCGCCGTAGACGACGTCGGGCTTGCGCGACGACGGGTCGTACGACTCCGCGCGGAACGTCGTGATCTCGCACCGCACCGCGCCGCGGGCCACCCCGATCGTGCCGAACGCGCGGCCGGTCTCCCACGTGGAGCCCCAGCCCGCGACCAGCGCGAGGACCTCGTCCGGGCGCGCGTCGGTCGTGAAGTCGAGGTCGTCGCCGAGCCGCCCGAGCAGGGCGTCCCTGACCGACCCGCCGACGAGGTACAGGCGGTGCCCGGCGGCCGCGAACCGGCGGCCGAGGTCGTCCGCGACCGGCGCGATCCGGAGCAGCTCGGCCACGGCGGAGCGCTGGGCATCGGTGAGTCGGGACACGGGGAGTCAGCGTACGGCGTCGGCGGGGGTACCCGCGCGCGCGTTACGGGGGCAGGATGCAGGCGTGACCGAGACTGTCCACGACCCGCGCACGTCGAGCGGCGGCACCGACGGCGACCACTACGCGCACATCGTCGCCCGGCCGGACGACGAGCCGAGCGCGTCGGCGTACGTCACCAAGGCGCGCGTGCTCGGCATGGAGATCGAGGCCCTCTGCGGCTACCGGTGGATCCCGTCCCGCGACCCCGAACGTCACCCGGTCTGCCCGCAGTGCAAGGCGCTCCTTGAGGCGGCGCCGTAGCGGCGAGGTGACACGGCGGTTACCCGCGTTTCGCATCACGCCGCTCGGGCAGATCGTGAAGTCACCCCGGAGACAGACAGGGAGCCACGGTGCGCGGACCGCTCGACCTGAGCAGGGAGCTGCTCCAGGCAGAGGTGCTGCACGAGATCGTCCACCTGCCGCGGCGCATCGACGACGCGATGGAGCTGCCCGACGTGCTCGGGATGCCGCACGGGGCGTGCGTCACCGTCCGGCTCTACGACGCCGGCGCCCGGCTGGTCGCGGCACTCGTCCCGGCGGGCACGATCCCCGCGACGACCGCTATCGCCGGCGCCTCCTGGGCCCGGCGGCTCGACCCCCTCACCGACCCGGCGAAGATCTGCGCGCTGACCGACTGCCACCCGTACCTCGTGCCGCCGGTCGGGCTCGCCCGGGACACCGTCGTCGTCGCGGACGCGGCCTTGGCCGAGTCGGAGATCGTCTTCACGCCGACCGGCGACGGCAGCACCGCGCTGAAGATCCGTTCGGACGACCTGCTGTCGCTGACCCGGGCGGTCGTGGCCCCGCTGGTCGAGCCGGGCGCGGTCACCGGAGACGCCGCGCGGGCCGCGCAGCCGGCCTGGCGCGACGACCGCTCGCCGCTGCACGCGCGCCCGTAACGCGCCGGACACAGCACGGCCGCGCAGCGCGGCGCGCGTAGTGCCGCCGCATAGGATCGAACGCGTGGCCGCGTCGTCGTCGAGCAGGCCGGCTCCGCGCCGGAAGCGGCTGCACCGTGTCGAGGAGACCTCCGCGGGCGGCATCGTCGTCGACCACCGCGGCCCGGACGCCTCGGTCGCGCTGATCGGGCGGATCGACCGGCGCGGGCGGCTGCTCTGGTCGCTCCCGAAGGGCCACCTGGAGGCCGGCGAGTCGGCCGAGGCCGCAGCGGTCCGCGAGGTCGCCGAGGAAACCGGGATCCGCGGCGAGGTCGTCGCGCCGCTCGGCTCGATCGACTTCTGGTTCGTCGCCGACGGGCACCGGGTGCACAAGACCGTGCACCACTACCTGCTGGTCAGGACCGGCGGCGAGCTGTCCGACGAGGACATCGAGGTCGCCGAGGTGGCCTGGGTGCCGTTGCGGGAGGCGATGGAACGGCTTGCGTACGCCGACGAGCGCGCGCTGCTCGAGAAGGTCCCCGCGCTGCTCGCCGACTCGGCGTGAACGCCCGGCGGCGCGCGGCCCGGCTGGTCGCCGTGCTCGGCCTGCTCGCGACGTCGTTCGGCGGCCCGGCGGCCGCGCAGCCGCCGGAGGAACGCACCGACGTCCGGGTCGACGTCCGCTCGATGAGCGGCTCGCTGACGCCGGAGACCGAGACGCTGCTCATCCGCGCTCGTGCCGTGAACACCACCCAGGAGCCGGTCCGCAACCTGCGGGCCGGCCTGCGCATCGGCAACGTCCTGCTCGGCCGGTCCGACATCGCCCGCGGCGAGCCGCTCGCGCGGTTCGGCACCCGGGTCACCGACGTGGCGGTGCCGGGCGAGGAGCTGGCGCCGGGCGGCACCGCCGACCTGGACTTCGCGGTCCCGGTCGCGCAGCTGCCGTTCGCCAGGTCGGCCACCAACGGCGTCTACCCGCTGCGCATCGAGGTGCGGTCCCGCTTCGAGGTCGTCGGCGCCGTGGACACCTACGTCGTGTGGTGGCCGCAGGCGTCGCGGACGCTGCGGATCGCGTTCCTGTGGCCGCTGGTCGAGCCGACGCACCGCGCCCTCGGCAACGACTTCTTCGACGACGACCTCGCGGCGTCGGTCGCCGACGGGCGGCTGAGCACGTTGCTGCGGCTCGGCGCCGGGAGCCCGCTGCCGCTGACCTGGGCCGTCGACCCGGAGCTGGTGGACTCGCTGCGCCGGATGACCGGCGGCTACACCGTGCGTGGCGACGAGGGCACCAGCGGCGCCGCCGCGCGGACCTGGCTGGACGCGCTGCGCACCGCCGTGCGCGACGAAACCGTGGTGCCGTTGCCGTACGCCGACCCGGACCTGACGACCACGACCAGCGGCTCCCTCGCGGTCGACGCGGGGACCGCGTTCCGGCTCGGCCGCGAACTGCTCGGCCGCGACCTCGGCACCCCCGGCAACGGCACGCTGGCCTGGCCGCCGGGCGGCACGCTGTCGCCGGCCGCCGAGGCGCTGCTCGCCGCGCAGGGCGTGAAGGGCGTAGTGGTCGCGGAGAGCGCGCTGCCGCTGTCCGAGCAGCTCAACTACACGCCGACCGCGCCCACGCCGCTCGCGCCGGGTGCGCTCGGCTCGCTCACGGCGCTGGTGGCCGACGCGCAGCTCAACCACTGGGTCGCCGAGCCGACCCGCGAGGAGGGACCGAGGGTTGCCGTGCAGCGGTTCCTCGCCGACTCCGCGATGACCGCGATGGAACGCCCGGGTGTCCTCCGCGACATCGTCATCGCGCCGCCGCGGACGTGGGACCCGGTGCGCGCGTTCGCGGCGCAGCTGCTCGCGCAGACCGTCGCGGTGCCGTGGCTCACGCCGACGACGTTGTCCGGCGTCCTCGCCGGCGAGCCCAGCGGCGCGGCGCGCACCCGCGCACCCGCCGCGCGTGGCGCGCTCGACCCCGCGCAGGTCGCCCGGATGCTCGCGCTGCGCCGTGGTATCCAGCGGCTCCGCGGCATCCTCACCGACCCGCAGCACGCACCCGAGGAGCTGGCGCAGCTCGACGACGCGCTGCTGCGCGCGGTCTCGTCGCGCTGGGCCGAGAGCCCCGACGGCGGCCAGCGGCTGGTCAACCTCGTCGACGCGGTGCTGAGCCGCCAGGTCGGCCGGCTGCGCATCGTGCCCGGCGGCATCGTCACGATGACCGGCCGCAGCGGGCGGGTCCCCGTGACGTTCGAGAACGACCTCGGCCAGGAGGTGCGGATACGCGTCCGGCTGAACTCGAACAACCGCCTCGCGGTCGAGGGCGATGCCCCCTACGAGGGCCGCACCGGTGCCGTGGTGACGATCCCGCCGGGCACCCGCACGATCGAGATCACCGGCCGCGCGACGACCGGCGGGCTGTTCCCGATCACCGTCGAGGTGCTCGGCAACGACGGCGCCCCGCTCGGCATCGGGAGCACGCTGCGGGTGCGCTCGACGGCATACGGCGTCGTGGCGCTCGCGATCACCGCCGGGGCGTTCGGGCTGCTGCTCGTCGCGTCCGCGACCCGCCTGCTGCGCCGCCGGCGCAAGGGCCCCGCCGAGCCCGCGCCGGACCGCGAGCCGCAGCCGGCATGACGGAGGCCGCGGGGTCGCTGCAACGGTCGAGCGCGGTCATGGCGCTCGGCACCGTCGCCTCGCGCGGCACCGGCTTCCTGCGGATCGCGGCGCTCACCGGCGCGCTCGGCCTGTCCCGCGTCGCCGACCCGTACAACGTCGCGAACACCCTCCCCAACGTCGTCTACGAGCTGCTGCTCGGCGGCGTGCTGACGTCGGTCGTCGTGCGCCCGCTCGTCCAGGCGGCGCGGGAGGACGACGACGACGGGGAACGCTTCGCGCAGGGCCTGCTCACGTTCGTGCTGCTGGCGCTCGGCATCTGCGTGCTGCTCGGGGAGCTGCTCGCGCCGTACATCGTGCGCGCGTACGGCGGCAAGCTGGCCGACGACCAGGTCGAGCTGGCGACCGCGCTGCTGCGGGTGTTCCTGCCGCAGGTGCTGTTCTACGGCGCCGGCGCCACGATGGGCGCGATCCTCAACGCGCGCGGCCGGTTCGGCGCGCCGATGGCGGTGCCGGTCCTCAACAACGTCGTCGTCGTCACGGCGCTGCTCGTCTTCGTCACGCTGCCCGGCCCGCGCCCGCCGGACCCGCAGGGGCTGACGACCGCGCAGTTCCTCGTGCTGGCCGCGGGGACGACGTTCGGCATCGTCGCGCAGACGCTGGCGCTGGTGCCGTTCCTGCGCAAGGCCGGCTTCCGGTTCCGGCCGCGGCTGCTGGACCGGGCCCGGCTGCGCACGCTGGCCAGGCTCGGCGGCTGGGTGTTCGTCTACGTGATCGCGAACCAGCTCGGCTACTTCGTCGTCGTCCGCATCGCCACCGGCGCGCTGCAGGGCGGCTACTCGGCGTACACGTACGCGTTCCAGCTCTTCTCGCTCCCGCACGCGATCGTCGCGGTGTCGATCATCACCGCGCTGGCACCGACCATCAGCGGCCACGCGGTCGCCGGCGACCTGGCCCGCGTCCGGCACGACCTGTCGCAGGGGCTGCGGCTGATCGCGGTCATCCTCGTGCCCGGCGCGCTCGGGCTGGTGGCGCTGGCCCGGCCGGTCGCGGTGGCGGCGTTCGCCCGCGGCGCGTTCACGGTGGAGGACGCGGAGCTGACCGGGCGGGTGCTGGTGGCGTTCGCGATCGGCCTGCTGCCGTTCAGCGCGCTGCAGCTGCTCACCCGCGTCTTCTACTGGCTCGAGGACTCCCGCACCCCGGCCCTGGTGAACATCCTCGTCAACGTCGTCGACGTCGTCGTCGTGCTGGTGCTCGCCTGGCGGCTGGAGGGGTCCGCGCTGGTCGTCGGGATGGCGGCCGGCTACACGCTCTCGAAGGCGGTGGGCGCGGTCCTGCTGGCCCGCATCCTCCGCCGCCGCCTCGGCGGCCTCGACGGGCGGCGGGTCGTCCGGACGGTGGTCCGCACGCTGGTCGCCGGCGGCGTCGGCGCGCTCGGGGCGTACGGCGTCGAGGCGATCGTGCGCACGTTCCTCGGCGGGTCGCTGGCGGGCGCGATGGTCGCGGTGGTCGCGGCGGTCGCGGTCGGCGCCGCGCTCTACGTCGCGATGGCCCGGCAGATGCGGATCGCCGAGGTCACGTCGGTGTTCGAGATGGTGCGCGGCCGGCTCGGGCGCGGCACCCCTTAGCCCGGACGGCTCAAGCGGACCGGTGATCCGGCCGATCCCCCGTACATGGGCAACGACCGCGGCGGCATGATCGTCGGCTACTTCACCAAGATCGCGGTGACCTTCGCGCTCGTCGCGGTCGTCGGCTTCGACGCCATCTCGGTCGGCGTCGCGCGGTTCAAGGTCGAGGACAGCGCCGTGGCCACCGCGGCCGTCGCCGCCGAGCGCTGGAACGACACGAAGGACCCCACGCAGGCGCTGACCGCCGCCGTGAACTACGCCGAGGACAACGGCGTCGAGGTCGACCAGGAGTCGTTCGGCATCGCTACCGACGGCACCGTCACGCTGACAGTGACCAAGCAGGCGACCACGCTGCTGCTGTTCCGCACCAAGCGGACCGGCGGCTGGACCCAGGCCTCCGCGACGGGCTCGGCCAAGCCGGTCTGACGCCTGTCCGGCGGCCCGCGACGGCCGATCCGCCCGACCCGCTGGACATGCGCGGAGTCGTTACGTAACGTCTGTCCGGTCGTCCCCCCATGGGGACGGCGTGCATCGCTGTGACACCCGGGCCGGAACGCCTAATCCTGCCCCCCTGGCTCCGGGTGCCGACACCACCTCCACGACGGAGGGGCAGGAGCGGGGGACCCAAGGTCCTTGGCTCGTTCACGAGCCTCGGGGTGAAGCCGGAGAGCACCATCCGGCCGGGCAGCCTTCCAGCCCGAACCCGACAGCTGACCTCGCAGGCGTGTGGGAAGGGACCTTTTTCGCATGCGTCTGTTCCATCCCGGGCTTCGCCATGCCCGTCGCCCGGCCGCGGCCGTCGCCGCCCTGGCACTCGCCGGCTCCGGCCTCGTCGCCGCCGCCGCCCCCGCGGCCGCCGCGCAGACCACCACGGTCAGCGTCTCGCCGTTCCGCATCAGCAAGGCGGTCGGCAGCACGGCGACGTTCTACGTCACCCTCGCCGCCAGCGGCACCCGCCTCCCCGGCAAGACCGTCTCGATCTACACCCGGCACAACAGCACGAGCTGGGTGAAGCGCTGGACCCGCACGCTGAACAGCAACGGCCAGACCGCGGTGGCGTTCACCGTGCAGCGCTCGACCTACGTCATGGCGAAGTTCGCCGGCACCAGCGCGTACGCCGGCGACACCAGCGGCGCGGCGTACGTCACCGCCGTCGACACGTCGTTCGGCACCAAGGTCATCAACGAGGCGTCGCGGCACGCCGGCAAGCCGTACCAGTGGGGCGCCGCGGGCCCGGACCGCTTCGACTGCTCGGGCTACACGATGTACGTGTTCGGCCGCCTCGGAAAGTCGCTGCCGCACAACTCTCGGATGCAGTACAACGCCGTGCGGCACGTCGCGAAGGCCGACAAGAAGGTCGGCGACCTGATCTTCACGTACAACTCGAACGGCATCCACCACGTCGCGATCTACGCCGGCAACGGCTACATCTGGCACTCGCCGCGGTCCGGCACTGTCGTGAACAAGTCCAAGATGTGGTCGACGAGCTACTACGTCGGCCGCGTCGCGTAGCACCCACCAGTTTTCTCGCCGCGCCCCCCTCGCGCCCGGTTCGTCCGGACGTGAGGGGGGCGAGGTGTTTCCCGCCTACGATGGCGGCGTGACCGAGCAGCTCACGGCGACGCCGGACACGCTGCTCGCCGGCCGGTACCGCCTGCAGCGGGCGGTGGCGCGGCGCGGCCCGACCACGACGTGGCGCGGCCGCGACGAGGTGCTCGCGCGACCGGTCGCCGTGAAGATCCTCGACGACCCCGCCGCCGTGCCGGGCGGGTCCGCGTCGTTCCTCGACGCCGCGGTCGCGGCCGGCCGGCTCACCCACCCGCGGGTCGCGAGCGTGTTCGACGCGGCCGAGGAGGGCGGGCTCACCTACGTCGTCAGCGAGTGGGTCGACGGCACCGCGGTCGCCGAGGTCCTCGCGTCCGAAGGGCCGATGCCGCCGCCCCGCGCGACGACGATCGCCGCGCAGGTCGCGGAGACCGTGGCGTACGCGCACTCGCGCGGCGTCGTGCACCTCGGCGTGGACGGCAACAACGTCATCGTCTGCCGCGACGGCGCGGTCAAGGTGACCGACTTCGAGATCGGCGCCGTCGGCCGCCGCACCGCCGGGCCCGACGCGAAGCTGCCGAACGAGCTGCGCGACACCCGCGCCGTCGCCGCGCTGCTCTACGCCTGCCTGACCGCCCGGTCGGTCAGCGGCGCCGAGCCGGAGCTGCCGCGCGCGCCGAAGTCCGACGGCCGGCTCTGCGGGCCGCGGCAGGTGCGGGCCGGCGTGCCACGCGAGCTCGACTCGATCGTGGTGCGGACGCTCATGCCCGAGATCCTCCGCAAGGCGACGCCTATCACGACGCCGGCCGAGCTGCTCGCCGCGCTGGCGCCGCTGCCCGGCGAGGGCGTGGGTGACGACCGGCCGCCGCCGGAGGAGGACGCGCGGCCCGCGCCGCCGCGGCGCTGGCTGCGGATCGGCGTTCCGCTCCTCGTCGTCGCGGGCGTCGGCGTCGTCGCCGCGCTGTTCGGCATCGCGGTCGGCACCGTGCAGCCGCAGGTGAGCAAGCTGCCCGGGCTCGGCTCGCAGTCCGCGCAGCCGGTCGAGCGGGCCGCGCCCGGCACGCCGGTGCTGCCGAAACGGGTGTCGGACTTCGACCCGCTCGGCGACGGCGCCGAGAACCCCAACGAGGTCGAGCTCGCGCACAACGGCGACACCACCGACGCCTGGCACACGACGATCTACTACAACTCGCCGACGTTCGGGAACCTCAAGCCCGGCGTCGGCCTGCTCGTCGACTTCGGCGAGCCGACGTCGTTCGACCGCGTCGTGGTGGCGTTCGCGCAGCCCGGCGAGTCGGTCGAGCTGCGCGCGGGCAACCGGCGCGGCAACGACCCGGCGGCGTACGAGGTCGTGGCGAACGCGAACGACGTCAAGGTGCCGGTGACGTTGCGGCCGCGGCCCGGGACCACCGCGCGGTACTGGCTGATCTGGATCACCAAGCTGGTGGAGAGCGGCGACGGAAAGTACAGCGCCGCCATCGCCGAGCTCGGGTTCGTCCAGTAGGGCGCCCGCTACGCTGGCCGGGATGCTCGAGGACCTCTCCGACGACGAGCTGATCGCCCGGCACGCCGAGGGCGACCAGGCGGCGTTCGGCGTCCTCGTGGCCCGGCACAGGGACCGCGCGTGGGCCGTCGCGCTGCGCACGCTCGGTAACCCGACCGACGCGGCGGACGCCGTGCAGGAGGCGTTCGTCAAGGCGTTCCGGACCATCGGGTCGTTCCGCGGCGACGCCCTTTTCACGACCTGGCTGCACCGCATCGTCGTCAACGCCTGCCTCGACCACCTGCGCCGCGCGCGGGTCCGCGCGACCTCGCCGCTCGACGAGGACGCCGCGACGATCGCGGACCCGAGCGACCCGATAGGCCGTACGGAGCTCGGCCGCGACGTCGTCGCCGCGCTGCTGCGCGTCACCCCGGACCAGCGCGCGGCGATCGTGCTCGTGGACGTCGAGGGGTACTCCGTCGAGGAGGCCGCCGACGTCCTCGGCGTCGCGGTCGGGACGGTCAAGAGCCGCTGCCACCGCGGCCGCGCGCAGCTCGCCGAGCACCTCGGCTACCTCAGACCCCGCCGGGGAACCTCCCCGTCCCCGGGTGCGTCCGACCAGCGACCACCCACCGACCCCTTGCAGAGCGAGCGATGACTGACCAGCACGCGACCGTCGAGCAGCTCGCGGCGTACGCCGCGGGTGACCTCGACGCGACCGCCGCCCTCGAGGTCGAGGCGCATGTGCTGCTCTGCGACGAGTGCCGGGCCGACGTGACGGCGTTGCAGCGCGTCGGAGCCGACCTCGGTGCGGTCGAGCAGGTGGCCATGCCGGCCGACGTCGCGGCACGCATCGACGCGGCACTGGCCGCCGAGCGGTCGGGCGCGGCGGCTCCCGCGACCGGCCCCGCCGGCGACGTGCTGCCCATGACGCGCAAGCGGCGCGGGCCGTCGTTCGCCGGGCTGGCGGCCGTGGCGGCCGGCGTCGCCCTCGTCGCGGCGATCAGCGTGCCGCTCGTCACGGGCGACCGCGGCGGCCGTGGCGACGGCGCCACGATGGCGAGCGAGGCGCCCACGAAGCGGCTCGCGTCGCGGCTCGACTACGACGCGAACAGCCCGCGGACCGCGCTGCAGCTCGCGCTCAGCGGGCGTACCGGCGAACCCGCGGCCGCGGCACTCGACACCGACATCGCGGCGGACACCCGGTCGCGGGACGACGCGAAGAGCAGCGCCCCGGCGGCGGCCGAGGGCGCGGCGCCGCCCGCACTCATGACGACTCGCGGCGAGGTCAGCGAGCTGCAGGCCGACCCGGCGCGGCTGGCGGCGTGCGTCTCGGCGCTCGCCGCAGGCCTGGACCCGGCGCCGAAGCCGCTGCTCGTGGACTTCGCGCAGTTCGAGGGGCGCCCCGCGCTCATCGTCGTCTTCCCCACGGTCGTGGCCGGCAAGGTGCGGCCGGACCGCGTCGACTTCTGGGCCGTCGGCCCGCGCTGCGGCATCACGGCGGGCGACGACGACGTGCTGCACTTCGCCCGCTTCGGCCGGCCGGCCGGCCTGTAACGCCTACGGCTCACGCGCGACCGGCTTCTTCACCCGCGGCGGGGCGGTCCACAGCCAGGACACGGCCGCCGCGGTGGCGTAGGCGACGAGGACGTTGCGGGTGAGGTCGAACGGCTCGCCTGCGTCCAGCGGTGACTGGAACCCGACCGCCACGGCCAGCACCGAGTAGAACGCCGCCAGCAGCCGCAGCGCCCGGCCGCGCTTCTTGCCGGCCGCCCACTCGGCGGCAATCGAGACCATGATCGCGACGAAGCCGGGGACGACGTAGCCGACGAAGCCGGCGCCGACGTACTGGGACGCGATCTGCCCGCCGAACGCCGCGACGACGTTGCACAGCGCGCCCGCCTGCACCAGCGCGCGCAGGTCGAGCAGCGGCGGTCCGGCCCTCTTCGTCCGCCCCTCGCAGGCGCGGCACCCGCCTCCCGGCGCGGCCGTCGCGTCGGCGGCGCAGCGCGGGCGCCCGCACACCGGGCAGCCGTCGGCGGCGGGCAGCGCGGGGTGCACCGCGCACCGCAGCGCGTCGTCGGACATGGCCGCATCCTGTCACGCGGTCCGGCCGCGGAATGTCCTGGCTAGCATGGCGTTTCACACCGCACAGACGTCGAGAGGTGCCGCTCGTGACCACCATCCGCGAAGTCGTGATCATCGGCTCCGGACCCGCAGGACTGACCGCCGCGCTGTACACCGCGCGGGCCGACCTGCGGCCGTTGGTCATCGAGGGCATCGGCGCCGGCGGGCAGCTCATGCTGACCACCGAGGTCGAGAACTTCCCCGGCTTCCCGACCGGCATCATGGGCCCCGAGCTCATGGACAACATGCGCAAGCAGGCCGAGCGCTTCGGCGCCGAGTTCATCACCGACGACGTGAGCCGGGTGGACCTGACCGGCGACGTGAAGCGGGTGTGGGTGGGTGACGACGAGTACGCCGCGCACGCCGCGATCATCTCGACCGGCGCCCGCGCCAACTGGCTCGGGCTGCCCAACGAGCAGCGGCTCATCGGCCGCGGCGCGTCGTCCTGCGCGACCTGCGACGGCTTCTTCTTCCGCGACCACGACATCGCGGTCGTCGGCGGCGGCGACTCGGCGATGGAGGAGGCGACGTTCCTCACGAAGTTCGCCAAGACCGTGACGATCGTGCACCGGCGGGACACGCTGCGGGCCAGCAAGATCATGCAGGACCGCGCGCTCGCCAACGAGAAGATCCGCTTCGCGTGGAACTCCGTCGTCACCGACGTCCTCGGCGAGAGCACGGTCGAGGGGATCGAGCTCACCTCGACCGTGGACGGCACCACGTCGGCGCTGCCGGTCACCGGGCTGTTCGTCGCGATCGGGCACACCCCGAACACCGACCTGTTCACCGGGCAGCTCGACCTCGACGCCGAGGGCTACATCACGGTCGACTCCCCCTCTACGCGGACGAACCTGCCCGGCGTCTTCGCCGCGGGCGACGTCGTCGACCACACGTACCGGCAGGCCATCACCGCGGCCGGCACCGGTTGCGCGGCCGCGCTCGACGCGGAGAAGTACCTCGCCGGGCTCGAAGCGCCGGCGGTGTCAGTGTCAGTCCCGGTCGCGGAGTAACGGCGCCACGGGGAACGCTCCCTGCGGCGCGCCCGGGCCGGCCGCGGCCGCGGGGACGCCGAGCGGGTGCGCGGGCACCGTCCGCGGCTCCGGCTCAGGTGCGGGCTCCGGCGCAGGCGCTGCGGTCGCCGTGACCGGCTGAGAATTCATCGGGTCCGACCCGGCCGGCCGCACCGGCGGCTGCGGCGGGCCGGGCGGGTCCGCACCGCCGGGCGCCGCGGCCGCTGCGAC
>DATLNJ010000070.1:0-24684 GCA_035536815.1 Frankiaceae bacterium | reverse complement strand
CGAGGCCGGCGCGGCCACGACCGCCAGCGCGGCGGCCGCCGCGACCGCCCGCCGGAGCCGTCGTCCGACCGTCCCCCGCACGCCGTTCATGTCGACCACCGCGACGGCGCTCTGGAGGCGCGCCGGGCGCCCCCTGCTCGCGATCTCACGTCACGCGCCGCACTTGCTCACTTCGGTCGGGGTCGACCCGACAATGGAAGGGCCGGCCAGCGTCGCGAGGTAGGTCCACGTCCGCTTCCCGCACCACGCGGTCGCGGTCTTGCCGTCGGACTGCGTCGCCGTCACGACCGTCGTGAGCTGGTGGAAGCTGAGGCCGGTCGCCATGGCGACGTTCTGGTACCGCTGCAGCAGCGTCGCGACGGCACCGGCCCGGCCCGCGCCGCTGCCCTCCGCCGGGGCGCCGGTGGCCGGCAGGTCGGCGCCGTTCAGCGGCTGGTCGAACATCTGGACCCTGATCTTGACCGGGTTCGCGCACCCGATCGTCTCGGCCTCGGCCAGGTCCTGCCAGACGTAGATCGAGTCCAGCAGTCCGTAGTACACGCGGGCCGTCGGCTCGTAGATCGTCGTCACGTGCTTCTTCGGAACGCAGCTCCCCGCGACGGCGACCAGCTCGGAGACGAGCTCCCCGACCTCGTCGGTGGCGCTGCCGGTGAGCCGGACCAGGCCGCCGTACTCGTAGCCGTCGGCACCGGTGGCGTGCGCGCCGGTCGGCAGCGCCGTCCAGCCGAGACCGGCGAGGACCGTGGCGACTGCGACGGTCAGGGTGCGGATCGGGCGCTTCGACATCTGTAGCTCCCCCGTAGCTGTGGCCTTCTGCCGTGCCACACGGTCCGACGCCGCCGTGCTTACCGCTCGCGGGCGTCGAATTTCGCGGGGGGTCAGGCGTCACCCGGCCCCGTGGCACCGAAATGCCGGGCCGCGCCGGTCAGGCGGCGGCGCGGGAGACGCGGTAGGTCGCGGTGTCGCGCGGCGTCCGGCTGGGGACCCGGCGGAGCAGGCGCGGAACGGCGCGGGTGACGCGTTCGACGGCCTGCCAGTACGCCAGCCCGGCCGCGACCGACAGCACCGTCGCCAGCACCGGCGAGCGCCACTGCAGGTGCGGGAACACCTGCCAGTGCACGAGGAACACGTACAGCGACGCGCTCGCCAGCGCGCCGGTCGGCCGCACCAGCCGGGCCGGCCAGCGCAGGTGCGGCACCCAGACGAGCAGCAGCACGCCGGCGATGACGGCCAGCCCGCGCACCTCGGTGTTGAAGAAGCCCGGCACGCTCGCGACGGTCAGCGCGCTGACGGCGAGCCGGTGGCCCGCGTGCCGCGCCCGCGCCGCCGCCCAGCCGAGCGCGAACAGCCAGAAGATGACGTGCGCGGAGAACAGGGGATCGGTCGCGCCGCGGGGTACGAGGCCGTAGCGGGTCAGCAGCCCGGCGCCGACCAGGCCGAGCGCGAACCAGAACGGCGTCCGCCGTTCCGCCCGCGCCACCCACGGCACGGCGAGCAACGCCGTCGCGCCGACGAGCGCGTAGACCAGCGCCTCGAGGAACCAGAACTGCCAGGTCGGGCCGAGCGCGCGGGGGCCGGCGATCCCGTTGAGCAGCAGGACGTTGGCGAGGCCGTACTGGTCGGTCAGCGCGTGCACGCCGGCGATCCAGGCCATCGCGGGCAACGCCACGCGGGCAACGCTGCGCGCGGCGTTGCGGACCCGGTCGCCGGCCGAGGTGGTGTGCAGGTGGAAGCGCGCGTAGTTGAAGCCGGCCACGGCGAGCAGCGCGTGCGCGCCGCCGGCGACGGTGAGCAGGTTCGCGTGCGTCGCGACGACGAGCAGGATGCCGACGGCGCGCAGCACTACGCTCGTCTCGACGGTGCGCGCGGACCGCCGGGGCGGCGCCGCCGCGGCCGCGCGGGCCAGGTCGCGGATCGGCGTGACGTGCCAGGCCGGCGGCAGGTGGCCGAGCTCGCGTTCGACGCGCAGCGACAGCTCGACGTACGACAGCGAGTCGCCGCCCAGCCCGACGAACGTGTCGTCGTCGGTGACGCGGTCGCGTTCGAGGACGTCGGCGTAGACGGCGCGCAGGTCGCGGGCGCCGGAGTCGCGCTGCCCGGGGACCGGCGGCAACGCGCGCACGGCCGCGTAGTCGACCTTGCCGCCGCAGAGCCGGGGGAGCGAGCCGACCGGCCGGACGTCGACCGCGCGCGGCGGCAGCCCGGTCGCCTCGGCGGCCGCGCGGCGTACGCCGTCCGCGCCGCCCTCCACCGCGACGACCAGCCGGTCGTCGGCGTCGGCGCAGGCGGCGGTGACGCCACGCGCGGCGAGGGCGGCCTCCACGCGTTCGAGGTCGATGCGCAGCCCGAACACCTTGACGAACCGGCTGCGCCGCCCGGTCACGCGGTACAGCCCGTCCCTGCACTCGGCCAGGTCGCCGGTGCGCAGCCGGTGCACGGTACGGCCCAGGGCGAGGTCGGCCGGGCCGGTGGCGTAGCCGAGCATGACGTTCGGACCGGTGTAGACCAGCTCGCCGTCCTCGATCGCGAACGACCCGCCGGGCACCGGCACGCCGATCGCGTCCGGGTGGTCGAGCGCGAGGTGCGGCGGCAGGTACGCCATCCGCGCGGTCGCCTCGGTCTGGCCGTACATGACGTAGAGGTCCCAGCCGCGCCGGCGGCCGAGGCCGGCGTAGGCCCGCACCCGGTCCGGCGCCAGCCGCCCGCCGGCCTGGGTGACGTAGCGCAGGCTCGGCAGCTCCATGTCCGCGAAGCCGACCCGGTCGAGCAGGTCGAACGTGTACGGCACGCCCGCGAACGACGTGCCGCCGTGCTCGCGGAAGAGCGCCCAGAAGCAGGGGTCCACGACCGACAGGTCGGTGAGCAGCAACGCGGCGCCGCGCAGCAGGTGGGAGTTCACGACCGAGAGGCCGTAGCAGTACTGCATCGGCAACGTCGTCGCGGCCCGGTCGGCGGCGGTGATGCCGAGGTAGGTGGCGATGGACTCGGCGTTGGCCTGGAGGTTCTCGTACGACAGCCGCACGACCTTCGGCGACCCGGTGGTGCCCGACGTGCTCAGCAGCAGCGCGAGGTCGGGGTGCAGGTCGTGCTTCGTGCCGGGGCGGCGCTCGTCCCAGCCGGCCGCCGTGACGACGACGTCGGGGTCGTACGCCGCCGCGAGCGCCTCCAGCGGCGCGCCGCCGGGCGCGAGCAGGACGGCGTGCCGGCCGGCGAGGGCGGCGAGGTAGGTGACCAGCGGCTCGACGGCGTTGCCGCCCTCGACGAGGACGAGGCGGCGGGTGGGGCCGAGCCGGTGGGCCGCGGCCGCGACGCGGGCGGCGAGGTCGGCGTAGGTGAGCGTGCCTCCGCTCGCCAGGATCGCGGGGGAGTCACCGAACGCGGCGAGGTCGTCCGCGAACAGGCTCGGCACGCCTCCCATCCTACCTACTAAGGTAAGCCTTACCAAACCTGCGGAGCCACATGCGGCGTCACGTCCGGTTGATGTTGACCGGCGGTGCCGGGTCGGCGAACGTCACCGGCATGAACGACCGGACCGCGCGCCGCGTCCTCGCGCTGTGGCTGGCCGGGTCGGCCGCCGGGGCCGCGCTGGTCGCACTGCCGGACGACGACCGGCGGGTGCTGAGCCTGAGCGAGACGCACGGGCCGTCCGCGGTCGACCTCGCCGGGACGCTGATCCTGCTCGCCGCGTGGCTGCCGGTGCCGGTGACGTTGTGGCGGCAGCGAGCGCGGGTGCCGGGGCGGGTGTGGCGGCTGGCGGCGCTGCTCGCGGTCACCGGCGCGGCGGCGCTGGTCGTGACGATCCGCGGCGACCTCGGCTGGTGGTGGGTGCCGGCCGCGCTCGCGCTCGCCGCCGCGCAGGCGCTCCCGCTGGCCGCGCGCCGCTAACCGGCCCGGACAGCAGCGCACCCACGGGCTCAGGACCGAGACCGTGGGTGCGACGTGCTGCCGGGCTGGACCGGTTAGTGCTCGTGGAAGCGGACGATCCCCGGGTCACCGCAGCCGGCGCGGTACGCCGGCGTCGCCAGCGGGTTGTTCGGCCCGCCGTCCACGCGGCAGCTGAACGACGTCACCGTCATCGTGCTGGCCGCCCAGTCGAAGCTGTACAGCGGCCCGAGGATCCAGGCTGTCTGCGCCTCGTAGGCGTTGTCGCCGTTGCAGTCGAGCGAGGTGCGGGCGTTCGTGTTCGGCGACAGGCCGTGGATGTCGGCGTGCAGGACGTCGCAGTGCCACACCAGGTTCACCGCCGTGCTCGCGGGGGTGCAGGTGACGACATACGGGACGACCGACGGGTTCGAGCAGGTCCACAGCGCCGGGTTCGCGAGCGCGCCGAACAGCGCGTACGTCGGCACCGGGCTGGGGTTCGCCGCCGTCGGCGCCGCCGCGAGGATCTGGATGTAGCCGACGACCGGTGAGCTCGGGCCGCCGTGGTTGGCGGTCGCCGGCGCAGGTGCGACGACGATTGCGGACAGGACGGCGCCGATGGCGGCACCGGCCAGACGTGACGTGCGGATCATGGGGTTCTCCTCCGTGGGTGGTTGCCCTACCTACACGGAGCCGGGCAGCGATCCTTACCGGATCGGCCCGGACAGCAGCGCACCCACGGGCTCAGGATCGAGCCCGTGGGTGCGAGGTGCTGCCCTGCGGGTCAGACGACGGCGCTCGCCGACGACCCGAGGTGGAACCGGTCGCCGAAGAACTCGGCGGTGTAGCTGGTGCTGGACCCGCGCGCGCCGGCCGGCGGGGCGAACGACGCCGACCCCGTGCTGTCCGTGACGGCCTCGCCGACCTTGACGCCGTTCGCGTAGAAGCCGACCACGACGCCGGCCAGCCGCCGGGTTGCGTCGTCGGCGTCCGCGACCGTCGCGGTGACGGTGCGCTTGGAGCCGCTGCCGGTGGTGGCGGCGGTCGTCCGCGTGTCCTCGCGCGCGATGGTGAACGCGCGCTGCGCGGCCGACGTCTGCCAGGTGTCCTTCTTGCCGGCGTAGCCGACGCTGAGGTCGTACTCGCCCGGTGCGGCGTCGAGCTCGAGCGTCGCGCGGGCGACGCCGGTGAGGTCGGTGACCGCGGAGACCTGGCGGAAGCCGTCCCGGCCGAGCAGCTGGAACGTCAGCGACTCGCCCGCGATCGCCTTGCCGCTCGCGTCGGTGAGCTTGGCGGTGAGCGCCGCCGCGTCCGAGTACTGCCCGGAGGCGGGGACACCGGCGCCGAACGACACCTTGGTCGGCTGCGCGACGAGCGTCTCCGTCGGGTCCACCGCGGCGTCGAAGTACTTCACCGCGGCGAGCGCGTCGAGCCGGCCGTAGCCGGACATCGGGTCGTACCCGGGGCCGTAGAGGTCCGTGGCGGAGTTCAGCAGCGCCTCGACGACCTTGCGGCCGTTGTCACCGCTGCGCGCGCCGCCGATGCGGTCGTAGACGAGCGCCGCGGCGCCGGCCACGTGCGGTGCCGCCATCGACGTGCCCTCGATGGTGGCGTACCCCTCGAGACCGTCGCAGTCGCCCTCGGCGACGTCCCGGTCGACGGCGTACGTCGAGATGATGTCCATTGCGCTGAAGTCGCAGAAGAACAGCTCGCCCGCGCCACCCGGCGCGACCAGCGCCGGCCCGACGTCCTCCTGGTTGTCGAACTTCACCGGGAACGTGCCGTACCACGCGTTGAGGTCGCGGCTGTCGGTCGAGCCGACGCAGATGACGTCCTCGGCGATGGCCGGGAAGCCACAGAGCGGGCTGGTGTCGTTGCCGGCCGCGGCAACGACGACGACGCCCGCCGCCACCGCACGCTCGATCGCCTGCTCGATCGGGGCGTACGAGTTGCTGGTCAGGTACGCGACCGAGCCGACGTGGCCGGTGGCGCCGAAGCCCAGCGACATGTTGACGACGTGGGCGCCGTTGGCGACCGCCGTGTCGATGGCGCCGGCGATGGTGCCGACCGTGTCGGTGACGGCGGGGGACAGACCCTGGATCGGGATGATCGTGCTGTCCGGCGCGACGCCGACGACGCCGCGGTCGTTGTTCGTGCAGGCGCCGACGATGCCGGCGACGTGCGTGCCGTGGCCGTCGTAGTCGGTCGGGAGGCTGTTGCCGTCCGGGTCGGGGTCGGAGCCGGGCACGACCTGGATCTTGCCGGGGCAGGCGAAGTCGGGGTGCGTGAGGTCGAGGCCGGAGTCGATGACCGCGACCTTGATGCCCGCGCCGGTGGCCCGCTTCTCCTGCCACGCCTCGGGCGCGCGCACCTTGCGCATGCCCCACTGGCCGGGCAGCAGCAGGTTGTTGGCGCCGCTCTGCAGGAACAGCGGGTCGTTCGGCGTCACCGGGTAGGTGCCGCGGACGGCCGGCGTGGTCGGGGTGACCGTCGGGTCGACGGTCGGGTCCACGGTCGGGTCGACCGTCGGGTCCACGGTGCCGCCGCCGCCGGGGGGCGTCACGGTGAGGGTGACGTTGACGATCGCGGTGCCGACCGTGGACGTGTAGACGGAGAAGAACCGCTCCGGGCCGGCCAGGGTGGTGGTGAAGCCGTTGCCGGCCGTTCCGGTGACCGAGCGGAGGTAGTTGCAGGAGCCGTCGTAGACGAACGCATGCAGGGTGTAGTTGCTCGGCGCGCCGGTCGCCTGGACGCCCGCGCCCGCGACGGCGGCCTCGACCGGAACCGTGAAGACCCAGCCGTCCTCGCCCTGCGTGCTCGGCTCGTCGGGGCAGGTCGACATCGAGAACTCGGTGTCGGTCACGCCGAAGCCGACGGCGGCGCGGCTGATCGTGCCGCTGGCCGTGTACGGCGTTCCGGCGTCGGACGGCGCGGCCGCCACGATCGCGACGGCGGCGGCGAGAACGGTCGTCGCGGCGGCGGTGGACGCCACGCGGCGCAGCCCCCGCCGGGGGTCGCTGGGCAGCCGGTGGGCTCCGAGGTAGGGCACGTGCGTACTCCGATCCGGTTCCCCGGGCAGCGCGCGGCGACGGTGATCGTCCGGGCGGCGGTCTGGGGCCCCTCCCTGGGGTTGCGAGATCACGCAATCCGGGTCATTTCGCCCACTTCTCGCTCGCACCTGCTCACGGAGAGTGATGACTCCGTACGGCGTAACCTGCCGGGCGTGTCATGCGACGTCTTCTTCCAGGCGTTCCGGGACGGGAACGCGGGCCGGGGCGACGCAACCGCGCCGCGCGGTCTCGTCTCGTCCGGGGCAGAGCTGCCGCGGCTCGTCGCCGGGTCGTAGCCGCGTGCGGCCCGGGGTAGCCGGACCGAGCGGGGCAACGGTGCGCGGGCCGGCGGGCGTCTGTACCGGTAGGAGGTCCGGATGGACGCGTGGGACGAGGAACGCTTCACGGCGTTCGTCCGCGCGCGCGGTCCGGCGCTGAAGCGCACCGCGCTGCTCCTCACGGGCGACCAGCACGCCGCGGAGGACCTCCTGCAGGACGTGCTCGCGAAGGCGGCGCTGCGCTGGGCGCGGGTGGCCGCCGTCGACGACCCGGAGGCGTACGTGCACCGCATGCTCATCAACGCCGCCCGCTCGCTGCGCCGGCGCCGCCGCGCGCCGGAGCCGGTCCCCGGCGCCGCGCCGGACGCCTCGGGCGACCTCGCCGACCGGCAGGCCGTGCTGGCGGCGTTGCGGGCGCTGCCGCCCCGGCAGCGCGCCGTCGTCGTCCTCCGCCACTACGAGGACCTCACCGAGGAGCGCACGGCCGAGCTGCTCGGCTGCTCCGTTGGCACCGTGAAGAGCCAGAACGCGAAGGCGTTGCGCAAGCTGCGCGCCGCGCTGGCCGCCGACTTCGGCGTCGCCCCGGCGGCGGGGGGTGCGCGATGAGCGACCTGCAGAACCGGCTGCGCGCCGCGGCCGACCTCGCCGACGACCCGGCCGACCGGGTCGCGTCGGTCCAGCGCCGCGCGGCCCGGCTGCGGACCCGGCGCGCGGTGGCGGCGGCCGGCGGGACGTTGGGGATGGCCGGTGCGCTGGCGACGTTCGTCGTCGTGACGACGCTGCCGCGCTCGGAGCCACCGGCCATCGACGACGTGGCGCCGCTGGTCGGGACCCAGGTCCCGGCGACCTCGTCGCCGGCCTCACCGGCGACCGTCGGCGGGCCGGACCTCGACGCGCGGTACGACGCGTGCGTGCGGGCGCGCGGCTTCGACCCGGGCGGCGTTCAGGTGCTGCTGTGGGTGGCCCGCCTCGGCAGGCCGACGACGGGGCCGGCCGGCCCGGCCGATCCGGAGGTCGGGGCGCCCTGGTGGGTCAAGACGGGGCGCGACGTGCCCGCCGCGATCCATCGCCCGTGCCTCGTCGCGATCGGCGGCGCCGACCCGCATATGTCGTCGCACGGCAACCCGGAGTCGTAGCTACCGAACCCCGCCGGGACGAGGCCGTCCGGAACACGACGGCCGACGTGTATGCCTTGACAGACATATGAACTTCCAGGCATACTGAGCGGGTGGCCGACGTCCTCACCGTTCTCGCGGAGCCGCAACGTCGCCGCATCCTCGACGCGCTGCGGGAGGGCGAGCAGTCCGTCGGCGCGCTCGTGCGGCGGCTCGGGACTAGCCAGCCGCTGGTGTCCAAGCACCTTCGCGTCCTGCGCGAAGCGGGTCTGGTCGAGGTCCGCGTGGACGGGCAGCGCCGGCTGTACCGCCTTCGGCTCCAACCGCTGACCGAGCTGGATGCGTGGCTCGCGCCGTACCGACAGATGTGGCTCGCCAGCCTCGACCGCCTCGAGGCCCACCTGACTGGAGACCCCGATGCATGAAGCAACCCTGATCCCCTCCGGCGACCGGCCGGTGCTGCGCTTCGAGCGCTTCCTGCCCAAGCCGGTCGAGGACGTGTGGCGGGCCGTCACCGACCCGGTCGAGATGCGGGCGTGGTTCCCGACGCGCCTCGAGATCGACCGCTGGGAGGCCGGCGTGACGTTCACCCACCACTTCGACGGCGGGCAGCACGGGCCGTTGCCCGGCACGGTCCTCGAATGCGTGGCTCCCCACCGGCTGAGCTTCACCTGGGGCGAGGACACCATCACGTTCGAGCTGTCGCCCGCCGAGGGCGGCACGACGTTCGTCCTGACCGAGCAGCTCGGCGCCTCGAAGGCGGCCCGCAACGCCGCCGGGTGGGAGGTCTGCCTGGAACGGCTGGTGGACGGGACCGTGGGCGAGGAGTGGTCGTCCCGCTTCAGCCGCTACCGCGCCGCGTACGAGCCGCTGCTCGGCGCGCAGGAGGGCATGCCCACCGCCGCGCACTGACCTCGTCGAGCCTGCGCCTGACTCGTTCCGGCTCAACGCAGCCGAGCGAGATCCCGTCGGACGTAGCGCAGGTGCGCCCACTCCTCCTCCAGGATCACGCGAACGCAGTCACCGACGCTGGGATGCCAGTCGCCGCCCCAAGGGTCGTCGCGTTCCTCGGCGAGCTGCTCCGCGGTGACCGTGGCCAGGAAGTCGGTCACCATCCGCTGTCGCTCGGCACGCACCGCGAGGATCTCGTCGTAGGCCGGCGGCTCCACGCGGAAGATCGACATGTCGAAGCCCATGTCGCCGGCGCCGGTGAAGATCTGGCCGATCTCGTGGAACGGCTGCTCCATCCGCAGGATCCCGCCGCGCAGCCAGGCGTCGGTGGCCAGGGTGAGGTGCCGCAGGGTCTGGGCCAGGGACCACTCGCCGCCGACGCGGGCGTCCACCAGGTCCGGCGGCGTGCTCTCCACCGTGGTCTGCCACGCGGCCTGCACGGCGACCCAGCCCTCGCGCAGGCCTTCGGGCGTCTGGGCCTTCTGCAGCTCGCGGCCGGGGAACTGGCGGTTGAGCTCGGCATCCACGAGCGGCACCACGTCGACGCCGTTGACGAAGAGGCTGCCGAAGAACAGGTCGTGGCTGTCGATGTCGAGACCGCCCACGTCGCCCCCGTGCATGGTCACGCCGCTGACGTCGCAGTACCGCAGGGTGGCGCCCTTGAAGCTCGCCTTGACGAAGGTCGCGCCCTCGAACTCGTTGGTGCCGGAGTATGTCGTCATCGCCCCATCATCACGGGTCGGTCCTGTCCTGACAGACTGCTGGCAAGCGGCGATGGGCCAAGTCAGGGGCCTGACTGGGCTCCGACTGGCCACGCAACGTCCGGCGCGGACCAGCGGCAGCTACCTCGCCTGTCCTGGGGCGCAGCACGTCTCGGACGCAGCTGGGAACTCGGCGGTGCTTTCGATGGTCAGACCGGTCCTTCCGGCCCAGGCAGGGCATCGAGAGGCTCCATTAGGGGGAAGTTCTTCTTCGCGTAGCGGCTGATGCTGCGGAGGGCGGTGGCGTTAACGGTCGCCCCGACGCCACCTCCGACGACCGGGACGATCTTGACGAGGTTGACGGCACCCCGCTCACCGAACTTCGTCAGCAGCCGGAAGCCGACCTTCTTGTTGATCGCTATAAGGGCGCTGCCGGGCAGCTTCCGCAGCGCAGCCATCGACGCCTTGTTGCCGATCTGGATTCCCACCTCGGCGGCCGCGACCGCCCCGGCGGAACCTATGAGGGTGAGCAGCACCACGCTGCGGACCTCGTCGGAGTTGATGTCGTACCCGCGCAGGTGTGCGATACCAGCCACGCATCGTGCCGACAGCGCATAGAACACCGTGAGGTCCGCGGGGATGGTGAAGGCGAGCGTGGGAAGGCCACCGACGCCCGCCGCGAACCCCGCGGCGCCCACGATGCGCGTGTGGGTAGCGATCAGCCGGTCTATCGCCTTCTCCGGATCGGCGTGGGCCGCGAGATGCTCGTCCGCGAGCTGGCGGGCACCCTTGAGCGGGCCGACACCGTCGACGCCCGCGTCGAGAATCTTGTGGACGAGCGTCTGCACGGCACCCGGGTCAACAGGCTCGCCCTCATGGACCTCTTCCATCTTCCGCTCCCTCGTGTCGAACCTGCCGCCGTGGACCGGCCACGACCGCACGTGACCTCCAGCAAATCAGAACCGAGCCCGAAGACGCGGTGGGATTACGCCCAGACCGAACAACCCTGGCCCGCTTTTTCGCACGTCAGCGTTCGTCACGGCGGTCTACCAGAAGATGATCGTCCGCGGCCGCTTTAGTACGTACTGAATTCGTACGGGTGCGGGCGCGTGGTCTGCCGGTCGCGTCGCGCTAACCGCAGCAGTACGGGTTGTCGCAGGGGGTGCCGACCTCGCTGCCGTACGCCACGAGGTCCGACAGCCCGGCCAGCGCCTCGGTCACCTCGGCCGGCGCCAGTTTCGGCAGCCCGTCGTCCGCCGGTGTGCCCCAGCGGGCGGGCGCGTCGTCGACGTCGAAGCGTCGTTCGCCGTCGACGAACAGCGTCCACAGCGGGTGGTCGGGGAACGAGTTGACGCGCAGCACCCACCACCGGCCGTCCACCCGCGCGGCGGTCGGGAAGTAGGGGTTGCCGGTACGGCGCCACGCGGGCGAGACGCCGAACTCGGACCGGGCGTCCGCCACGTGACGAGGCTAGCCCTGTTTCGTCGTTCGGCCCCGGCCCGGCCCGGGCGAAGCCGCCGTACCCGCGCGCCACGACGTCGGCGTACGCCTGCTGCACCGTCTTGCCGGTCGCCTCCGCCAGCAGGCGGACCGCCGCCGCGCGCGCCGGGGGCCTTCGCGCGTGCGGCGTACCCCGAGCCCGCGCGTCCGGCCGGCCCTGGGCGCGGTACTGGCCCGCGTCGTCCGGGCGCCGCGGGCCGCAACCGCCGCCGGCGGCGGATGATGACGCATGCGCACCGTCACCGACGAGAGGCTGGCATCGGCGGTCGCCGCGTTGCCGGGGACGCCGCGGGTCGTCGCGAGCGGTAACGCCGCGGCGCCGTTGCACACGCTCGGGCTCGTGGACGGCGCCCTCGAACGCTGGCGGCTGCACATGCTCAACGCCCCGACCGGCATCCCGGACAGGGCGGGCGTCCGGCTGGAGACGACGTTCGTCGGCGCCGGCATGCGCGACAAGCCGGAGCTCGACTACATCCCGTCCCGGCTGTCGCTCGTCCCCGCGTTGTTCAGGGACACCCGCCCGCCGGACGTCGTCGTCGTGCACACATCCGCGCCGCAACGCGGCCGGGTGTCGCTCGGCTGCGAGGTCAACGTGCTCCCCGCCGCGATCGACGCCGCCCGCGCCCGCGGCGCCCTGGTCGTCGCGCAGGTGAACCCGCACATGCCGTACACGTTCGGCGACGGCGAGATCGACGTGGACGACGTCGACCTGGCCGTCGAGGTGGACGTGCCGCTGGCCGGCGCCGCCCAGCCCGCGCCGGGCCACACCGCGCGCGCGATCGCCGAGCGGGTCGCGGCGCTCGTCCGCGACGACGCGACGTTGCAGCTCGGCATCGGCGCCATCCCGGACGCGACGCTGGCGGCGGTGGACGCGCGCGGGCTGCGCATCTGGTCGGAGATGTTCAGCGACGGCGTGCTCGCGCTCGACCGGGCGGGCCGGCTCGACCCCGACGCGCCGATCGTCGCGTCGTTCTGCTTCGGCTCGCCGGAGCTGCTCGCGTGGACGCACCGCAACCCGCGCGTGCGGATGCTGCGGACCGAGCGGTCCAACGACCCCGCGCGGATCGCCCGGCAACCGTGGATGACGTCGATCAACGGCGCGATGCAGATGGACCTCTACGCACAGGCGAACGCGTCGTACCGGCGCGGGCGGATCTACTCCGGCTTCGGCGGCCAGACCGACTTCGTCGTCGGCGCGTTGCACGCGCCGGGCGGCCGCGCGGTCATCGCGCTCCCTTCGTGGCACGAGTGCACCGGGACCTCGACGATCGTGCCGAGGCTGGAGCAGCCGTCGACGTCGTTCCAGCACAGCCACGTCGTCACCGAGCACGGCACGGCGCGGATCCGCGGCAACACGCTCGCCCAGCAGGCGGCGCAGCTCGTGGACGTCGCCGCCGACCCGCGCGCGCGGGGCGACCTGGCGGCCGCGGCGCGCGGGCTCGGGCTCGTCGGCCCCTAGAGCCGACCGGGAGAGCAGGACACAACCCGTCAGCCCGTGACCTGCGCGGGCCGGTACCGCAGGGCGACCGCCCCGGAGCGGAAATCCTGGCGATCCACGAGCTCGAGCTCGATGCGCTCGCGCAGACCGGCGAACAACGTCGGCCCGTGTCCGGCCAGGACCGGCTGCACCATGAACTCGTACTCGTCGATCAGGCCCAGATCCGCCAGCGCCAGCGGGAGCGTCACGCCACCCACCGACAGACCCTCGCCGGGCTCCGCCTTGAGCCGCTCGACCGCCTGCCGCAGGTCGTCTCGCACCAGCTCGGCGTTCCAGTCGGCACCGGCGAGCGTGCTGGACACGACGTACTTCCTCGCCCGGTGGATGGCTTCGGCGAACGGGATCTCCCACTCGCCCATCCACTCGGGCCACGAGCCCGTGGCCGGCTTCCGCCACGCCGACTCCATCATCTGGTACGTCACCCGGCCGAACAGCAGGGCATCGGCTCGCTCCATCGCAGCGGTCCAGTACCGCATCGACTCCTCGTCCGGAGGGAGCCCCGCCTCGTGATGGCAGCAGCCGTCGAGCGTGACGTTGATCGAGTAGCGGAGTGGTCTCATCGAGTTCTTCCTCGTGATGCGATCGCGCGTTGACCGGACCGTACTGAGACGACTGCCAGGCCCAGATCTGATCGGGTCCCGCTACCGCCTTCGACGTGCATCGGCGACCGAGGAGGATGTTGCGCTTCGCCCCCTCCGCCTGCGCAGAAACGCCGAGCGCGGCTGGTAAGGGGGCCGGTAGCGTCGTCGCTGTGGATGCCATCGGCGCTGGTGACCCGGCGCTTCGGTGCCCGGTCTGCGGCTCATCCCTGACGGTGAAGCCCTACGCCAGGTACGACGGGGCAGTCCCTGCCGGCGCGACGCCGCCGTATGAAGACCTGCTCGGGGCGCCTTCCTACGAGGTGTGCCCCGGCTGTGATTTCGAGTTCGGCAACGACGACAACCCCGGCACTGCGCCACCTGTTTCCTTCGAGGAGTACCGGCAGGAGTGGCAGGAGGAGCGCAGCGAGTACACGCCGTCACCTCACGCGCCGCACCCGGTGGTGGTCGCCGAGGACAAGGCGAAGCGGGCCGCCGTCGGCGTCTCCGACAGAGTCGAAGAGCCGGCGACGACCCGCTCCGTGAGTCACGGTGCGACCCCGGGACGCACCGGGGACGCATGGTCGTGGGCGCTGGTCCACCTGACCTGCGGGACGGGTCAGATGTCGTAGTACATGTTGAACTCGTACGGGTGCGGGCGGAGGCGGACCGCGTCGACCTCGTTCGTCCGCTTGTAGTCGATCCACGTCTCGATGACGTCCGGGGTGAAGACGCCGCCTTCGAGGAGGAACTCGTTGTCCTCCTCCAGCGCGTCCAGCACCGCCTCCAGCGAGCCGGGCACCTGCGGCACCGCGGCGAGCTGGTCCGGCGGCAATTCGTAGAGGTCCTTGTCGACCGGCTCCGGCGGCTCGATCTTGTTGCGGATGCCGTCGATGCCGGCCATGAGCATCGCCGCGAACGCCATGTACGGGTTGCACGAGGGGTCCGGCACGCGGAACTCAAGCCGCTTCGCCTTCGGGTTCGACCCGGTGATCGGGATGCGCACGCAGGCGGACCGGTTGCGCTGCGAGTAGACGAGGTTGACCGGCGCCTCGTAGCCCGGCACCAGGCGCCGGTACGAGTTCGTGGTCGGGTTGGTCCACGCGAGCAGCGCGGGCGCGTGCTTGAGCAGGCCGCCGATGTAGTAGCGCGCCATGTCGGACAGGCCGGCGTAGCCGATCTCGTCATAGAACAACGGCTCGCCGTCCTTCCACAACGACTGGTGGCAGTGCATGCCCGACCCGTTGTCCTGGAAGATCGGCTTCGGCATGAACGTCACCGAGCGACCGTGCTGGAGCGCGACGTTCTTGACGATGTACTTGAAGTTCATGAGGTTGTCGGCGGTCTTGAGCAGCGTGCCGAAGCGGAAGTCGATCTCCGCCTGGCCGGCCGTGCCGACCTCGTGGTGCTGCATCTCGACCTCGATGCCGGCCTCGATGAGCACCCGCACCATCTCCGACCGCAGGTCGGTGAAGTGGTCGGTGGGGGAGACCGGGAAGTAGCCGCCCTTGTAGCGCGGCTTGTAGCCCTTGTTGCCGCCCGGCTCCTCGCGGCCGCTGTTCCACGCCGCCTCGACCGAGTCGAGGTAGTAGTACGACGAGTGCGGCGTCGTGTCGAAGCGCACGTCGTCGAAGATGTAGAACTCGGCCTCCGGGCCGAAGTACGTCGTGTCCGCGATCCCGGTGCCCTTGAGGTACGCCTCCGCCTTCGCCGCGATGTTGCGCGGGTCGCGGCTGTACGCCTCGCCGGTGAGCGGGTCGTGGATGAAGAACGTCATGTTCAACGTCTTGTGCTGGCGGAACGGGTCGAGCATCGCGGTGCTCGGGTCCGGCAGCAGCAGCATGTCCGACTCGTGGATGGCCTGGAAGCCGCGGATCGACGACCCGTCGAACATCAGGCCGTCGGTGAACACCTCGGCCTTGAAGTTGCTGACCGGGAACGTGAAGTGCTGCATGACCCCGGGGAGGTCGCAGAACCGGACGTCGATGAACTGAACGCCTTCGTCCTTGATGTACTTCAGGACGTCGTCGGCGTTGTTGAACATGCATCCTCCTCAGGCGCCCGCGCACGGGCTGGACCGACAGGACGCACGAGCCGGGGGAAGGCGCCGGAGGCGCGCGGTACGTGCTGCGGGGCACGCTACGCGCGGACGGTTTCCACGCCGTGTCCCCTATGTTTCGCCCACGTTACGCGTTCCGGGAGCGCGGCGTGCGGCGCCGTCCCCACCGCCGAGCAGTCAGCGCGCCGGCGCGGCGGGCGGGCAGTGGACGAGCTGGTCGTCGCCGACGTACACGTCGCCGTTCGGCAGGACGGCGAGCCCCTGGTAAACGTCGGGCGCGATCGGTTCGACGGCGCGGGTGACGGCGCAGCGGACGTCGCCGCCCGGCACGTGCCGGAGCAGCTCCCCCGCCGCGGCGACGACCGCCTGAGGTGGCGGTCCGCCCCGCGGTCCCTCGCACCACGCCACGGTGTCCGTGCCGTCGCTGGTGAAGTCGATCGTGGTGCACGGCTCGAGCCACTCGTCCCGGCGGAGGACGAGGGAGAACGTCTGGGAGCCGGCGACCACGGCGGTGCCGGAGAACGACGCCGTGGCGCGCGGCTCGCCGCCGACCCGGAGCGTGCACGTCACCGTGGCGCTGACCGGGTTCGCCGCGGGGTCACCGGAGTACACGGCGGTGCGGGACTCCACGACGACGGGGTACGTGTCCGGCTCGCCGGAGTGGTCGCTGACGTCGACGAACACGCCGCGCCACCGGCAGCCCCCGGCGTACTCCGAAGGCGTGGCCGCGGTCGCGGCGGGGGACACGGCGAGGGCGGCCGCGACGGCGGTCGCGAGCAGGTTGGCTCTCATGCGGGCGGACAGTAGAGGGGCGCTCGCGACAGGTACAGAACCGAAGGCGTTACCGAGCGAAAGCCGTCAGCGCATCTTGCCGCCGCGCGGCACGCGCGTCGGCATCGGCCCCTTCGGCAACGGCATCGCGGTCCCGCCCAGCGCGGTCAGCCGCTTGTCGAGGACGTTGACGTCCTTGCCCTTGAGCGTGCGCGGGAGCTTCATGACGTGCTGCTGGAGGCGGCGGATCGGCACCTGGCCCTCGCCGTCGCCGATGACGACGTCGTGCAACGGCGCGTCCGGGCCGATGATCCGCCGCACCTTCCGCAGCTCACCCGAGAGCAGTTCGCGCGCCCGCGCGCCGGCCGGTCCGCCGGTCGCCTCCAGGACGAGGATCACGCCGGGCTTGCCGACGACGCGGTGCACCAGGTCCTGGTTCTTGTTGAACGCCACCGCCGGCGTGACCCGCCAGTCGCCGCGCATCGTGTGCAGGATCGCGTACGCCGCCCCGGGCTGCCCCTCGATCTGCTTGAACGCCGCCGCCTGCCCGCGCCGTCCGGTGACCACCGTGAACGCGATCAGGCCGGACAGGAACGCCAGCAGCCCGCCCAGGATCGGCCCGGCGAGGAAGTTCCCGAGGAGGAACGCCACGACGACCGCGCCCAGCACGGACGCGACGAGGATCGGGACGTACTTCGGGTCGGCCTTCCTGGTCATCGAGACCATCTGGCCGATCTGCTTGAGCTTGCCGGGCGAGTCCGCTGCCATGCCGCACAGGATATGGGGCTACGGACCTCAGCCCTTCGCCGCCTTCGCCGCCCGCTCCGCCCGGCGGGCCCGCCGGGCCGCGACGTCGGCCGCGTCGAGCTCGGCCGCCGCCTCCAGCGTCGGCGCGCTGCCGCCGAGGTGCGCGGGCAGCCACCAGCGGTCCGTGTCGCCGGCCGGCTCGTCCGGGTACGCCGCCACCGCCGCGTCGAGCAGCGTCTGCATCCGCCGCTTGAGCTCCGCCGTGACCTCGGTCGGGTCGTCGGTGGGCACCGGCGTCAGCGCCGGACCGACGTGCACGCGGATGGGCAGGTGCCGTTGGAAGTTCTTCGGCCGGCCCTTGGTGAGGATGCGCTGGGTGCCCCACACGATCGACGGCACCAGCGGGACGCCGGCCTCGGCGGCCATCCGCGCGGCGCCGTTCTTGAAGTCCTTGAGCCGGAACGACCGGCTGATCGTCGCCTCGGGGAACATGCCGATCAGCTCGCCCGAACGCAGCGCCGCGACGGCGGTGCGGTACGAGCCGGCGCCTGCGTCGCGGTCCACCGCGATGTGGTGCATGCCCTTCATCAACGGGCCCGCGAGCTTGCTGTCGAAGACCTCCTTCTTCGCGAGGAACCGCACCAGCCGGTCCTTGTGCACCTCGCGCGCGGCGAGACCGGTGAAGACGAAGTCGAGGTACCCGACGTGGTTGGACGCGATGACCGCGCCGCCGGTGGCGGGGATGTGCTGCGCGCCCTCCACCGTGATCCGCAGGTCGAGTGCCTTGAAGAACGCCAGCGCGGCCCCGATGACGGGGCGGTACACGATCTCGGCCACCCGCCGACGCTAACCCAACTCGCGGCCCGCCCGCGCGCGGCCAGGTGCGGCACGGCCGCGGCGCCCGGCGGCGCCTCGCGGAACGCGGCCGTAGCCGCGGGTACTGTCCGCGCATGGCCACTGCCCTGCTCGCCCTCGCGCTCGGGCTCGCCGCCGGCGTGCTCTCCGGGCTGTTCGGGATCGGCGGCGGGGTCGTCGTCGTACCCGGCCTCGTCATCCTGCTCGGGTACGGCCAGAAGACCGCGACCGGGACGTCGCTGCTCGCGCTGCTGCTCCCGGTCGGGCTGCTCGCGGCGATCTCGTACTACCGGGCCGGACACGTCAACGTGCGCGTCGGCCTGCTCATCTCGGCCGGCATCTTCACGGGGACGCTGCTCGGCGCCAAGATCGCGCTGGGCCAGTCGGAGACGTTCCTGCGCCGCGGTTTCGCGCTGCTGCTCGTCGCGCTCGCCGTGCGGCTGGTCGTCGCGGAGTGAGTCAGTCGGGGTCCGCGCGGTCGGCCGCGGGCACCCGGTCCGCGCACGCCCAGCCGGTCGAGAGGGCGGTCGGGCCGTAGTACCCGGCCGCCGTCGGCGCGGTGTAGTCGTTGGCGGCGGCGAACGTCGAGTACTCCCACGGCAGCGCGCCGCACGCCGCGACGGCGAGCAGGAACTCGTTCATCCGGACCACGCCGTCCGGCGGCGCGGGGAGGGGTGCGGCCGGCGGCGCGCCGACCGGCGCCGGCGTCACCTCGACCACCAGCGGCGCCACGGTGTGGTCGACGTCGTTGCCGGCGTCGAGCACCGTGAACGACACCCCGCGCGCCGACCGGTCCACCTCGACCACCACGCCGCTGACCACGTCGGAGTCGAGCGCCTGGTGAGCGGGCGCGGCGGGTGCGTCGGTGCAGGCGCGTTCGGCGGCCTGCCGCGTGTCGCGGGTGTCCCGCCGGAGCGCGGAGACGCCGAAGTGCCACCGCTCGCGGCCACCGGCGACGGGCGTCCACCGCGGCCGTAACGCCGCGACCGCGCGCCGGGCCGCCGCGCGGTGCGCCTCGTACGCGCGCGGGCACGTGTCGTCGTCGCCGACCACGTGGAACGACAGCGTGGCCGGCCCGAGCAGGTCGGCGAGGTACTCCTCGAGGCCGTACTGGAGCTCGTCGCCGGTGTAGAACGGGCCGCCGGCCAGCGGCATGATCCGCGCCGGGTCGACGCCGAGCGGGGCGTCGGGGTCCGCCGCCACGGCCCGCCGCACCCGGTCCGCCAGCGCCGACACCTCGCGCTCGACCAGCGCGCGGTCGTACGGCCGCGCGCGCAGGTACGCGTTCCCGCGCGGCGTCCGCCAGAACACGCCGCGCCAGTACGCGGGGCGGTTGCCGTGCCGGATCTCGAACCGCCCGCTGGTGACCGCGTCCGGCAGGAACGCCAGCAGCGAACGCCGGTCGCCGAGCGCCACGTCGCGCGGGTCAGGAGCCGGCGTGAGCAGCGACGCCAGCACCGCGGCCGTCGCCAGCGCCACCCCCGTGCGCCTGGTCACGCCGCGGACCGTACCCGCGGCGGGCCGGCCGGACGCGCCCGGCGGGGCGGCGCACGCGGCCCGGCGGGTCACCCGGACGCGGCCCGGCGGGGCGGCGCGGCGGAGCGGGCGGCGAGCAGCGCGAACGCCGCGCGGCGTTCCCGCGCCTCGTCCCGCTGGACCGCGAGCGCGGCCTGCGCGTTGCGGCGGGCGGTCCGCTGACCGCCGTCCGGAACGGCCGTCAGGAACGCTTCCTTGACCAGTCTGGTGACCATGCCGGCACCTCCTCGCGGCTACGTTCGCGCACCGCCGTGACGTCCCGATGTCCCGCGTGTTACGGCCGCGAGAACTCTCGGCGCGGTGTCGCCGGCGCCGCATGAGGGGTGTGCCTTCCCCGGAGGGGCTACGTCGTCGCGCGGGCCGCGACGGCGGCGGCGTACATCCGCCCGGCGCGGTACGACGAGCGGACGAGCGGTCCGGACTGCACGCCGAGGAACCCCATCGCCTCGGCTTCCGCGGCGAGCGCGACGAACTCTTCGGGCTTCACGTACCGCGCGACCGGGTGGTGCCGGACGGTGGGGCGCAGGTACTGCGTGATGGTCACGAGGTCGCAGTCCACCTCGCGCAACGCCCGCAGCGCGTCGCGGATCTCGTCGGTCGTCTCGCCCATGCCGAGGATCAGGTTGCTCTTGGTGACCAGCCCGGCGTCGCGCGCCTGGCGCAGCACGTCGAGCGAGCGCTCGTAGGTGAACGCCGGGCGGATCTCCTTGAAGATGCGCGGCACGGTCTCGACGTTGTGCGCGAGCACCTCGGGCCGGCTGTCGAAGACCTCGGCGAGCAGCGCGGGGTCGCCCTTGAAGTCGGGGATCAGCAGCTCGACCCCGCAGTCCGGGTTGAGCGCGTGGATGGCGCGCACGGTCTCGGCGTACAGCCAGGCGCCGCCGTCCGGCAGGTCGTCGCGCGCGACGCCGGTGACGGTGGCGTAGCGCAGCCCCATCGTGGCGACCGACTCGGCGACGCGGCGCGGCTCGTCGCGGTCCAGCGGCGCCGGGCAGCCCGTGTCGATCTGGCAGAAGTCGCACCGACGCGTGCACTGGTCGCCGCCGATGAGGAACGTCGCCTCGCGGTCCTCCCAGCACTCGTAGATGTTCGGGCAGCCGGCCTCCTGGCAGACCGTGTGCAGGCCGCCCTCGCGGACCAGCTCGGACACGGCGGCGTACTCGGGACCGGTCTTGAGCTTGATCTTGAGCCACTCCGGCTTGCGCTCGATCGGGGTCTCGGCGTTGCGGGCCTCGATGCGCAGCAGGCGCCGGCCGGCGGCGTCAACCACGGACCGGCTCCAGGACGTTCGTCAACGCCGCCTCGACGCGGGGGAGCACGTCGGCGACGGGGACGCGGCGGCCGGTCAGCACCGACAGCGACGTGACGCCGGCGTCGCGGATGCCGCACGGGACGATCCGGTCGTACGCCGTCAGGTCGGCGTCGCAGTTGACCGCGAAGCCGTGCATGGTGACGCGCTGCGCGACGCGGATGCCGATGGCGGCAACCTTGGCGTTCTCGACCCAGACGCCGGACCGGCCCTCGACCCGGCCGGCGGCGACGCCGTACTCCGCGCACACGTCGATGAGCGCCTGCTCGATCCGGCGGACGTGCGCGACGACGTCGACGGGGTCGGCGAGCTCGACGATCGGGTAGCCGACGAGCTGGCCGGGGCCGTGCCAAGTGATCTTGCCGCCGCGGTCCACGTCGACCACCGGCGTGCCGTCGAACGGCCGCTCCCACGGCTCGGTCCGCTTGCCGGCGGTGTAGACGGCGGGGTGCTCGAGCAGCAGGCAGGTGTCGGCGACCTCGCCGGCGACGCGGCGGGCATGCAGGTCCCGCTGCATCGCCCAGGCCTCGTCGTACGGCACGACACCGCAGCGGACGTACTCGATCACCCGCTCAGGGTCTCACAGCCTCCGGGGCGCCACCCGGGTCTCGCCGTCGCGCTCGACCCGCCAGGCGGCCGCGTCGTCGCGGTACGTCACCGCCTCGGCCAGCCCCGTGCCTTCGAAGACCAGCCCGACGCCGTCGTCGGCGGCCCAGCCGGGGCTGAGGGTGCCGTTGGCGACCAGCCGCTGGTACAGCGGGCGGCGGCGCTCCTCGGAGTCGTAGTGCGGGCTGTTGCTCGCGGCGACGAACGCCAGGCCGTTGGTCACCGGCATCAGCGGGTCGCGGCCGAACGAGTCCGTGGTGCCGCCCTCGAACCAGCAGATGCTGCCCGCGCTGGTGCCCGCGAGGACGACGCCGTTCTCCCACGCCTCGCGCAGGTACACGTCGAGCGCGTGGGTGCGCCAGACCGCGAGCAGGTTCGCGACGCTGCCGCCGCCGACGTAGATAGCGTCCTGGGCGAGCAGGTGCGCGCGCACGTCGGTGACGTTCGGCATCGGGAACAGGTCGAGGTGGTTGCCGGCGAAGCCGACCTCGCGCGCGACGTCGTAGAACATCGTCGTGTAGCGCGCGTCGTCGCCCATCGCGGTGCCGACGTAGCAGACGTTCGGGCGGTCCTTGCCGGTCAGCCCGAGAACGAACTCCAGCATCGGCCGGCGACCGTCCCGCTCGGCGAGCCCGCCGCCGCCGATCGCCACGATCCGTGAGGTCATGCCGGTCAGCGTACGGCGGCCCGCGTGCCGAGCCGCCGGTGACTCCGGGAGGAAACGGGCGAACCTAGCCGAACCGCCCCGGCGCGTCTACGGGGGTCGGACCGGAACGCCGCCGCTGCCCCTTAGGATGGGCCGTGTGACTCAGCCGCCCCTACCGCCCGGTTCGCCCGGCTGGGCCGAGGCTGCCTCGCAGGCGGCGTTGGCCAGCCGCGTCCGCCCGTCGCTCGTCCTCGACGAACGCGTCGTGCGCGAGCTGCTGGGCGAGGCTGCCCGCTTCGACGTCGCGGCCGGCGGCCGGTTCTCGGCCGGCCCGGCCGGCATCCAGGTGTGGACCGGGCCGTGGAACGGCGAGCTCGGCGGCAAGGGCGACGCCACGCACCTGGGGTCGGTCGACTGGACGTACGACACGCCCGCGCGCGGCTACGTCACGATCTACCGCTCGATGGTCACCCAGGCCGGGCTGGACCGCGGCGAGACGACGGAGTCGGTGCTGACCGCCGTGCTGAACCTCGTCGGGCAGACGGTCGAGGGGCCGCGCATCGAGCAGCCGATGCCGCCCGCGCACGACCCGTTCCGCCGCCGCTTATAGAACGCGACCTGAGCACGGCGCCGGCCCGCCCGCGGGGATGCGGACGGGCCGGGCGGACGTGCGGAGGAACGTCAGAACTGGAGGAAGTAGTTGCCGCTCCAGCCGATGTTCCAGTGGGTGGACAGCCACTCGCCGTACTCCGTCACGGTGTCGTAGTACGTGTCGTAGCCGCAGTCGAGTTTGTGCGTCGAGCAGCGCGTCGTCGTGAAGCTCGACGTCGGGCCGTCGTCGTCGTAGCACATGATGTCGAGGCCGTCGTTGCAGTGCTCCCAGCCGCTGGCGTGCGGCGCGCCGTCCTGCACGGCGCCCATGTTGTGGAACAGCTCGTGCAGCGCGCTGTGCCAGGTCCAGCACGTCGTGGTGCTCGTGTTGCCGTAGACGACCGAGTACATCGCGCGGCCGCCGTTGTTGAGGTTTGAGGTGCTCTTGGTGTCGTCCTCGTAGACCTCGCCGGTGCCGCACTTGCCGACCGTGGGGTCGTCGTAGAAGACGAGGTACTTCGTGTTCGGGTCGTTGAACCCGGCGTTGATCAGGTCCTGCTTGATCGTGGCGAAGCTGTCCGAGGCGGACGTGGTGGTGCTCTGGAGCCCGCCGACGCGGATGCTGTTGTCGGCGTTGCAGGCGACCTTGAGGAGCGGGCCCTTGGTCTGGCCGCTGGACTCGAGGCCCTGCCACCGGATGAAGCCGGTGACCTGCCGCGTGTACGTGCGCAGCCGGGCGATCATCGTGCCGTCGTAGCGGTACGGCCGGTCCGACGGCGACATGTAGAAGACGAACGTGCGGTGGCCGGTCGAGCAGGCAGGGGTGGCCTCGGCCGGCGTGAACGTCGGCGAGGGCGACGCCGTGAGGGCGGCGTGCGGCGTGTGGATGGTCGAGACGGTGCCGTCGGCGGTGCGGACCTCGGTGAGGCCGTGGCCGGCGGGCGTGGGGAGCGCGGCGGTGCCGCTGCTCGCGGGGACCGACACGCCGGCCGCCAGCAGAGCGACGGCGAGCGCGGTCTTGGTGCGCGCGGACAAAGGGTGTCTCCAGACACAGTGAGGGGCCCGGCCGTTATGAGGGGGCGGCCGGGTCATGACGCTTCGACTCTGCGGTCTGCGCGGACCGGCGGCAACTCGAAACGGCCCGGGTAAGCACAACGGCGCCGCGGCGACACCCCCCGGCGCCGTCTCGCGACGTGGTTACGCGCCGTCGAGGCCCAGCTCGGCCTCGAACGCGCCTTCCTCCAGCCGGGCCTTCACGTCCGCGAGGTACCGCGCGGCGTCCGCGCCGTCCACGATCCGGTGGTCGTACGACAGCGCCAGGTACACCATCGATCGCACCGCCACGACCTCGCCGAGGTCCGGGTCGTCCACGACGACCGGCCGCTTCACGACCGACCCGGTGCCGAGGATCGCGACCTGCGGCTGGTTGATGATCGGCGTGTCGAACAGCGCGCCGCGGCTGCCGGTGTTGGTCAGCGTGAACGTCCCGCCGCCCAGCTCGTCGGGCGTGACGCGGTTGCTGCGGGTGCGGTCCGCGAGGTCCGCCACCTTGCGCGCGATGCCGCCGAGGTTGAGGTCGCCGGCGTCCTGGATGACCGGCACGAGCAGGCCGCGCTCGGTGTCGACCGCGATGCCGAGGTGCACGCCGTCGTGGTACGTCACCGTCCCGGCCTCGAGGTCGATGCTGGAGTTGACGACCGGGTGCGCCTTCAACGCCTCGATGGCCGCGACCGCGAAGAACGGCAGGAACGACAGCTTCACGCCCTCGCGCTGCTCGAACGTCGCCTTCGCCTGCTCGCGCAGCCGGGCGATCCGCGTGACGTCCACCTCGACCACGGTGGTGAGCTGCGCGGCGACCTGCAGCGACTCGACCATCCGGGAGGCGATGACCTGGCGCAGCCGGGACAGCTTCTCGGTCCGGCCGCGCAGGTGCGCCCGGGACGCGGCGGCGACGCTGCCGGCCGCGGACGGCTGCTTCGCCGGGGCGGTCCCGCCGCCGGTGGTCGCCCCGGTGGTCGCGCCGGCCGGCGCG
>DATLNJ010000069.1:0-15334 GCA_035536815.1 Frankiaceae bacterium | reverse complement strand
CGCGGGCCGGGCGGCCGTTCGCGTCGGCCGGCGTCACGGAGGCACCGCAGGCCCGGCGCGCGGACCCGGTCAGCGTGTTCCGCGAGGTGGGCTTCGCCGGCGACCTCGACGGCGACGCCCGCAGCGACGTCGTCGAGCTGGCGCAGACGGTGCGGTGGCAGGAGGGCACGTCGGTCTCTGCCCACTTCGACGTCACGGCGTTCGACGGCGACACCGGCCGGCGCCTCTGGCGGTCGCGCGTCACGGCGCCGGAGCTCGCGTGCCGGCACCGGACGTGCGGCTACGTCTACCGCGAGGGCTACGCGTACGCCACCGACCCCGCCGCGGGCGCGGGCATCGAGGTGGTGGTGTTCAGCGTGCTGAGCGACCACCCCGGGACGTACGACGCGGGGAACCCGGCGACGTGGCCGGTGAGCAGCCACGGCTTCACCGTCGCGTTCGACGTGGCGCGGCTCGACCGGCGCGGCGGGACCGCGTGGTCGCGCCACTTCGAGGGGCGGTTCGACGTCGAGTGGCAGCGGGTGACGATGACCCACGTGCCCGTCGTCCAGGGCGCCGGCCTGATCGAGAGCAAGGGTTTCGACTGGGTGCTCACCGTGTCCGACGGCCTGCTGGTCTCCAACTTGACGACCCGGATGAACCTCGCGCAGGCGCTCGGGCCGGCTGGAGTCGCGCCGTTCGTCCCCGACGGGCACCTGTTCTCGTCGCGCGCCGTCGTCGTGAACGGCCGCACCGGCGCGATCCGCGACGTCGGGCCGCCGGCCTACGGGCTGCCCGCGGTACGCGACCTCGCGCCGGTCGGTGACCTGTCCGGCGACGGCAGAGACGATCTGGTGGAGACCCACCCTGCCGCGGACGACTGGTTCCACCTCAACCGCAACGGCGCCGGCGACGGCCTCGTCAGCGCGATCCGGTCCAGCGACGGCACGACCCTCTGGCGCGCGGCGGCGGGCGCGGCGGCGCTGACGGCCACGCCGGTCGCCGTGACCGGCGTGGGCGACGTGACCGGCGACCGCCGCACGGACGTCGCGGTGCGGCTGCGCGCGGGGGGCGACGGCGCCCCGCCCCTCGTGCTGCTCGACGGCGCGACCGGGCAGGTCGCGTGGGAGAAGGAGGGGCACACCGCGCTCGGCGTCGGGAACGCGACAAGGACCGGCCGGGCCGCGGTCGTGCTGGCGGGCGTCACCGGCGCGCGCGTCACCGTCGCGGCGTACGACGCGGCCGGCGCGCGCACGTGGGCGTCGGAGGTCCCGGTCCGCGGCATCGGCGACGCCGAGGTCGCGGCAGCCTACGTCTACGGCGCCGGCGACCTCGACGCCGACGGTGTCACCGACGTCGACGTGCGCGCGGTGGTCGTGACGACGCTCGGGCGGACGACCGTCGTCGACGTGCTCGGCGTGGCGTTCGTCTCCGGCCGGACCGGGCGGGCGCTGCCGCGGGTACGCGACGAAGAGGTCATGTCCGGCCCCCTCGACCGGCGGGGCGCCGACGCGTTCACGTCGCACGCCACCGGCGTGACGGTGCGGGCGGGGCAGACGGCACGGCCGCTGTGGCGCGTCGACTTCGGCCGGCCGGTGTTCGCCGCGGTGGCCGACACCGACGGGACGCCGGGCCGGTGCGGCCGGCTGCTCGTCTCGGGTTACTACATCGGGACCGGCGCGGGCTACCGGGTCGTCACCGCCCTGTTCGACCGGACCGGGCGGCTGCTCTGGACCCGCACGTTCGGCGCCGCGGCGGACGCCCGGCCGCGGACGGTCGCGAAGACATTCCGGTGCTAGCCGGGTGCGCTACCGGAACACGCCGAGCAGGAAGAGCAGCAGGAGGGTCACGCCGACCGAGACGGCGATCGACCCGAGGCAACCGAGCCGGTTGCTGAAGAAGAAGAACACGGCTCGCCCCTACCCGGGCGCCCGGCAGCGAACCGACGACCCGGTGAACGGCGTCAGCGCACCAGCAGGCCGTCGTGCGTCGCCGTCGCCACCCGGCGCAGCTGCGCGAACGTCGTGATCCGCGGGTCGCCCGCCACCTCGACCAGGTCTCCCGGCGCCGCCGCGCGCGCCGGCACCCGGCCGAGCACGCCGATCCGCGCGCGGTAGTCGCCCCCCGGCTCCATCAGCCAGACCTCGAGGTCCTCGCCCGGCTTGAGGTACGCCGTCACGCCGACGCTCTCCCCGGCGCCGAGCGACAGGCACTCCGCGCCCCACCCCAGCGAGATGCGCGGGCAGAGCGTCCCCGGCATCGTGCGCCAGGCCGGCGGGATGTCCACTCGCAGCAGCACCTCGGTGAGCTGCGCGAGCACCTCCGGCGGCGCGGGCGGCAGCGCGCCGGACCCCACGGCCCGGCGGTCCGGCGGCAGCTTGTGCCACGACGGTCCCGGGCCGCCGTCGAGGAACGCCGCGAACGCGCGCGCCTCCGCCCCCTGCGGCTGCGCGACGATCCGCAGGAACACCTCGCGCGCGGGCGCGTCGCCGGCCCGATGCGCGACGTACCGCTCCAGCGGCCTCGTCACCTGCGCGTACGCGCACTCCCCGATGAACACCACCGAGCCGTCCGGCCGCAACGCCGCGACCCACCACGCGCGGCTGCCCTCCACGCCGGCCACGACCTCGCCGCCCGCGTCGATCTCGGCGCGCAGCGACGCCGCCGCCCGGTCCTCCATCTCGATGTCGCCGGACGGCGGGCGGTGCGCGCCGAGCCGGCGGCCCGGCAGCGCCCGGCGGTCCGCGCCGACGTAGACCCAGCCCACCGACGCCCAGGCGCCGGTCAGCGACGGCTTCGAGTCCGCCGCGCCGGCGACGCGGACCAGCCGCATGCTCCGGTCCAGGCACTCCCCCGCCTTCGGCGCCGGCAGCGGCGCGGTGACCGGGGTCACCCGCTCCGCGCAGCCGGTCGCGACCAGGCTCGCGCACAGCCAGAACGCCGCGATCTTCATGCCACCCGACGCTAACGACGGGAGGTGCCCCGATGGCCACGAACGGGTCACCGACGTGCGACGATCCGTTGCGTGGCGGCAACGCAGCAGCCGGTTCCGGCTGCCCCGGTGACGCCCGCGCCGCAGCGACGGCGCGGGCCGTTCCCGCTGTTCCACCGCGAACGCCGCCCACCGCGCTGGTGGCAGGAGCTGGCGTTCATCGGGATCAGCTACGGCGTCTACGGCGCGCTGCGCAACCACTTCGGCAACCCCGAGCCGGTCGACTGCGGCGCGCCCGTCCTGACGGAGTTCCAGGGGCTCGCCTGCGACCGCGCTCGCGACCTGCTCGCCGTCGAACGCGCGCTGAAGATCGACGTCGAGCACGCGCTCAACCGGATCGCGGTCGGCACCGAGTGGTTCGCCGTCCTGTCCAACTACTTCTACGCGCTCGCCCACTTCGTCGTGACGATCGGCGTGCTGGTCTGGCTCTACAAGCGGCACCCGCTGCAGTACCGCCCGATGCGCACCGCGCTCTACGTCACCAACACCATCGCGCTCCTCGGCTACTGGCTCTACGCCCTCGCACCGCCGCGGTTCCTGCCGGACGAGGGGTACGTCGACACCGTGCGGGTCTTCGGCACCTGGGGCAGCTACGCGTCCGGCGACCTCAGCCACGCCAGCAACCAGTTCGCCGCGATGCCGTCCATGCACATCGGGTGGGCGCTGTGGTCGGGCCTGGCGGTGTTCTGGCTGACCCGGCGGACGTGGCTGCGCTGGGCCGGGATCGGGTACCCCATCGTCGTGCTGGTCGTCATCATGGCGACCGCCAACCACTTCATCCTCGACGCCGTCGGCGGCGCGCTGGCGCTGGCGCTCGGCTTCGGCGCGCAGCGGCTGCTCTCCGGCGAGCCCGCGGTCGATCAGGCGGTGGCCCAGCCGCCGCTCACGACGACGGCGCTGACGACTCCCGCTTAGGGTCCTCGACCAGCCGCGCGACGAGGACGCGGCGGCGCGGCTTGAGCGGGTACGGCCCGCTCCACAGCCCGGGCACATCCGGCACCACCGGCGCCGGGCCTTCGAGCGGGATCTCCCCGAACGCCATCAGCGCGCCCGCCGGAGCGGCCGGCCGGTGCAGCGCAGCCAGCTCCGCGTGCGGCCAGCGGAGCACCAGCAGGGCGACCACGACCAGCCCGACCGCGCCGGCCAGCGCCACGACGTCGTGCGGCTCGACCACCAGCGCGAGCGCGCCCGCCGCCGCGATGAAGATGCCCTGCAACGCCTGGATGCCGCTCTGCGCCAGCCCGAACGCCCGCCCCCGCGCGCCGGTCGGCACCACCTGCATGAACGTCGCGTTCGCCGGGACCTGGTACGCGAGGCCGACCCCCGACAGCGCCCAGAGCAGCACCGCGCCCCACACCGGCGGGTGCAGCATGGTGAGGATCAGCGGCACGAACGTCAGCACGGCGAGCGGCAGCATCAGCCGCAGCCGGGTGCGCGGCGCGAACAGCCGGCTGATCAGCAGCGCGCCGACCACCAGCCCGGCCGGGCTGGCCGCGGTGAGCAGGCCGGTGGCCAGGGGGCCGTAGCCGAGCCGGCGCGCGTACGTCACCGCCAGCCCCTCGGGCACGAGCGCGAACGCCGCGCCGGTCCAGGCCAGCAGCAGGATCGAGCGCAGCACGGTGTTGTGGAACACCACCCGCGCGCCCTCGACGACGTCGGCCCGCAGCGTGGGGCGGCTGTCCCGCGCCGCCGCCGGCCGGTGCCGCACCCCGCGCGCGATGAACGCCGCGGAGACCAGGAACGTCAGGGCGTTGAGCACCAGCGCCCCGCGCGGGGTGAGGATGCCGACCGCCGCGCCGCCGAGCACGAAGCCGGCCACCTGGCAGAGCTGGTTGGTGATGTTCGACAGCGAGCTGGCGACGACGTAACGGTCGCCGGTCAGCACGTCCGGCAGCGTCGCGGCGCGGGCCGCCTCGAACGGCGGCATGAGCAGCGAGGCGCCGAGCAGCAGGGCGAACAGCGCCCACAGCGGCATGCCGGGCAGCGCCATCGCGCCCACCGCGGCCGCGCGGACCACGTCGGCCCTGACCATGACCTCGCGGCGCGGCCACCGGTCGGCCAGCGGCGACAGCACCGGCCCGCCGACGATCCACGGCAGGTACCCGACGGCGTACGCCAGCGCGGCGAGCAGCGGGCTGTCCGAGCGGTTGAGCACGAGGACCGCGAGGGCGACCTTCGCCGCCTGGTCGCCGAGCAGCGAGGTGATCTGCGCGGCGTACAGCGCGCGGAACTCGCGGACCGCCAGCACCTCGCGGAAGCGGGCCGGCCGGTCGTCGTGCCCCTGCGTCACGTCGCCCTCAGGAACTCCGCGACCGCCGGGATGACGACGTCCGGCGCCTCCTCGTGCGGGAAGTGCCCGACGCCGGGCAGGCTGAGCATCGTGGCCTGCGGGCCGAGGTCGCGGACGACCGCCTCGCCGACGTGCAGCGGGGTCGGCGGGTCCTCAGTGCCCCAGACGACCAGCGCGCGCTCCGGGTTCGCGCGGCCGAGTCCGGTCTGCGCCTTCTCACTACGCAACTGGGAAGTTATCGCTGAGGTGACCCGAGGCCTGACCGCAGCCCGGTAGTACGACAGCATCGCGCCCCACCGCTCCGGCGGCGTGTACGCGGCGACGTAGTGGTCGAGCAGGTCGGACTGGCCCGGCGCCTTCCAGATCAGCTCGAACGCGTCCCTGATGATCCACGGCGCGGACAGCCGGAACGCCACCTCGGGCAGCAGCGGCAGCGCGGCGACACCCATGTACCAGGCGGCTCCGTAGTCGATCTCCTTGTACGGACCGGCGATGTCCACGACCCGGCGCACCAGCTCAGGGCGTGCCCCCGACAGCGCGAGCGCGAGCGGGCCGCCCCAGTCGTGGCCGACGACGTCGACCGGCCCGTCCACCTCGTGCAGCACCAGTGCGGCCAGCTCCGCCACCAGCGTGGCGATGTCGTACGGGCCCTTGGCCTCGCTGGCGCCGAGCCCCTTGAGGTCGGGCGCGAGCACGACCCGGTCCTTGGCCAGCTCGCGCAGCAACGGCCCCCACGTCGCCGCCGTCTGCGGCACGCCGTGCAGCAGCAGCGCGGGCGTGGTCTTGCGCTTGCGGGCCGGGCCGGCCGAGTAGACGTGGAAACGCACGCCGCCCGCCGCGACGTACCGCGACACGGCTCCGGCAACGTCCGGGGGACTCGTCACGCGTAGAACACCCTCTCCACGACGGCGCGCGCCCGGCGGGTCGCTCTCCGGTAGGCGTCGAGGAACTCGACGCGGCTGCCCGCAGGGTAGCCGACCGCGCGGGCGACGCCGTTCAGCGTGCGGACGTCGTCCGGCAGCACGTCCGAGGGACGGCCGCGGACGAGCATCAACGCGTTGCGCGCGCGGCTCGCCACGCACCACCCCGCCCGCAGCGTGTCCGCGTCCTCCCCGTCCAGCAGCCCGGCCTCGGCGGCGGCGGCCAGCGCGGCGAGCGTCGAGGTCGTCCGCAGGCCAGGGACCCGCGCGGCGTGCTGCAGCTGGAGCAGCTGCACGGTCCACTCGACGTCCGCGAGCCCGCCCGGCCCGAGCTTCGTGTGGCGGGTCCGGTCCACGCCGCGGTCGAGGCGTTCGGCCTCCACCCGGGCCTTGATCCGCCGCACCTCGCGCGCCTGGTCGGCGCTGAACTCCGCCGGCCACCGCACCGGCTCGACCAGCGCGGTGAAGCGCGCGCCCAGGTCCGCGTCGCCGGCCACGAACCGCGCGCGCAGCAGGGCCTGGGCCTCCCAGACCGCCGCGCGGCGCTCGTAGTAGCGGGCGTAGCCGGCCAGCGACAGCGACAGCGGCCCCTGCTTGCCCTCCGGGCGCAGGTCGGCGTCCACGACCAGCGGCGGGTCGGGTGCGGGCAGCGCGAGCAGCCGGCGCAGCTCCTCCGCGACCGTCTTCGCCGACGCCGCGGCCTCGGACTCCGACGCGCCGGGCAGCGGCTCGTGCACGAACAGCACGTCGGCGTCGGAGCCGTAGCCCTGCTCCCAGCCGCCGAGCCGGCCCATCCCGATCACCGCGATCCGGCAGGCGAGCGGCACCGGCGAGAACCGGATCGCCGTGTCCAGCGTCGCGCCGAGCGCGGCGTCCGCGACCGACGTCAGGCCGCGCCCCACGTCGTCCACGCCGACGGCGCCGAGCAGGTCGCCGCAGGCGATCCGCAGCACGTCGTGCCGCCGTACGGCACGGATCGCCGCCGCCGCCGCCACGGCGTCCCGCGCCCGCGCCACGACCGCGCCCATCTCCGCCACCGTCGCCTCCGGCGGCCGCGGCCCCACGTCCGCGTCGCGGGCCACCAGGCCGACCGCCTCGGGCGCGCGGACCAGCAGGTCGGCGACGTACCGGCTCGCGGACAGCAGCCGGGCGAGGCGTTCGGCGGCCAGGTCCGAGTCGTGCAGCAGCGCGAGGAACCACGGCGACGACCCGACCGCCTCGGTCACCGTGCGGAACGCCAGCAGCCCGCCGTCGGGGTCGTGCGCGTCGGCGAACCACGGCAGCATCACCGGCAGCATCGTGCGCAGCACCTTGGCCCGGCGGGACAGCCCGCCGGTCAGCGCCTCGAGGTGCCGCAGCGCGCCGGCCGGGTCGTCGAAGCCGAGCGCTTCGAGGCGTTCCCGAGCGGCGGCCGGCGCCAGCCGCAGCGCGTCCGCCGGCAACGCCGCCACCGCGGACAGCAGCGGCCGGTAGAACAGCTTCTCGTGCAGCCGGCGGACCTCGACCGCGTGCCGCGACTGCTCCGCGCGCAGCTCCGCCACCGGGTCGCGGCGGTAGCCGAGGCTGCGGGCCAGCCACTCCAGCGCCGCCGGGTCGGTCGGCAACGTGTGCGTGCGGCGTAGCCGCTGCAGCTGCAGCCGGTGCTCCACCTTGCGCAGGAACCGGTACGCCGCCGCGAGCGCCGTCGCGTCGTCCTCCGCGACGTAACCGCCGGCCGCGAGCCGGTCCAGCGCCTCCAAGGTCCCCCGCACCCGCAGCGACTCGTCCGCGCGGCCGTGCACGAGCTGCAAGAGCTGCACCGCGAACTCCACGTCCCGCAGCCCGCCGGGCGCCAGCTTGAGCTGCCGGTGCGCCTCGGCGGCCGGCACCGAGTCCTCGACCCGGCGCTTCATCGCGCGCACGTCCTCGACGAAGTCCGGCCGCTCCCCCGCCGACCAGACCAGCGGCGCGACCACCTCGCAGTACGCCCGGCCCAGATCCACGTCGCCGGCGACCGGGCGGGCCTTGAGCAGCGCCTGGAACTCCCACGTCTTCGCCCAGCGCCGGTAGTAGGCCTCGTGGCTGGCGAGCGTGCGGACCAGCGGCCCGGCCTTGCCCTCCGGCCGCAACGCCGCGTCCACCGGCCACAGCGCGCCCTCCGGCGTGGGCGCCCCGCAGGCCCGGATGACGCCGTTGGCGAGCAGCGTCGCGGTCCGCAGCGCGCCCGCCTCGTCCGCGCCGTCGAGCGGCTCCGCAGCGAAGACGACGTCCACGTCGCTGACGTAGTTGAGCTCGCGGCCGCCGGTCTTGCCCATACCGATCACCGCGAGCCGGCACGGCGTCGCGCCGTCCGGCAGCCCGGCCGCCGCGATCGCCAGCCCGGCCTCCAACGCCGCCGCCGCCAGGTCGGCGAGTTCCCCCGCGACGTCGTCCAGCGCCAGCGGCCCGGCCAGGTCGCGGGCGGCCAGGTCGAGCAGCAGCGAGCGGTACGCCGCCCGCAGCGCGTCGAGGTGCTCGACCTCCGCGCCCGCCGCGCGCGGCTGGACCCCCCACAGCGGCTCGGTGGTGCCGGCGCCGACGGCGGCGAGCAGCCGTTCGCGCAGCCCCAGCGCCGTCGGCCGGGTGGTGCCGAACGTCGGGCGGCCGAGCATCGGCCAGTCCCGCGGGTGGCGTACCAGGTGGTCGCCGAGCGCGGTCGAGCAGGCGAGGACCGCAACCAGCCGCTCGCGCAGCAGCACGTCCGAGCGCAGCGCGGCGCGCAGCACGGCCGGCTTGGTCACCGTCTCGGCCAGCCGGCACAGGCCGGCCAGGGCGAGGTCGGGGTTGGCGCTGTCGCCGAGCGCGCGCACGACCGCGTCCGCCCCGGCGTCCACCGGGCCGCCGTCCCACAGCCGCAGCGCGCCGTCCGGGCCGAGCAGCATCGCGGCGCGCGCCACGTCGGCGAAGCCGAGCCGCGCGAGCGCTGCGAGGGCCGCGTCGCCCTCGTACGCCGCCCGCGCCCGCATAGCGAGGACGGTACTAGGGCCCCGCCCCGCGAACTTCCCGTGCGGTCGAGCGCGGGCAGGAGCGGGTGGCACTGGAAGTTGCGGCCACCGCCGCGGCGTCGGGCGCGGCGCGCCGACCGGCTGCTAGAAGCGGCCGGCGCGCACCTTCGCGAGGGCCGGGCGGTGCCGGCGGCGGACCGACAGGCCGATGCCCAACGCCGTCGCCATGCCCATGCCCACGGCCATCACGCCGAGTGCCGCGTCGTCGTACGACAGCCCGGACATCGCCAGCTGGTCGCCGGAGAGCTCACCTTCGTCGCGCAGGTCGTTGGTGACGCCGGCCAGCTGGAACTGCTGCTCCTCCTGGTCGGCCATGCCTGCCTGCGGGTTCACCTGGGTTTGCGTCTGGACCTGGGTCTGCGGCTGCGGGACCGGGTTGACCGGGACCGGGGCGGGGACGATCGGCTGCGGCTGCACCGGCGGCGGATTCGACGCCGGCTCCTCCGGCAGCGCCACGCCCGGCGGCTTCACCGGAACGGCCAGCCCGCCGCAGGTCACGGTCGCGACCGCCTTGGCGATGAGGTCGCCGCGCAGCGCCGCCGTGAGGTCGTTCTCGTACTGGCCGGGCGCCAGGCCCTTGCAGCTGTACGTGACGCTGAAGCTGACCTTGGTGGTCTGCTTCGCGTCGATCCGGAACTCCTCGCGCGACACCTCGACCATCGTCGGGGACGCCTTCTTGGACAGCGTGATCGTCTGCGGGTCGGACAGCGACTGCAGCAGGTTCACCAGCGTCCGGTCCAGGCCCTCGCTCTGGCCGCACACCAGCGGCTCGCCGGCCGGGACGTCCTCGTAGCCGATCCGCCCGTCGCCGTCGCAGTCGGTGCCGCCGGGCGGCGCGATCGCGCCGGTGGCCTTGGCGATGTACGCGAGGTCCTCGGCGGCGGCCGTCTGGCCCTGCGAGAGCCCGATCTGCTTGACGCCGTGGTTGTTCAACTCCAGCGCGACCTGGTCGAAGTCGTTGCGCGCCCCGCCGCGGATGTTCTGGCTGAAGTTCTCGTCCGTGGCGTGCACGATGACCTTGATCGGCCCCAGCTCGTCGCGGAAGCCCGCGTCGTGACCCGGCGGGATGCGGTGCGGCCCGAGGAACGGCAGCCCGGCGAACGTCAGGCCCTCGCCGGTCACCGACTGGTACAGCGCCTCGAGCTGGGGCTCGTCGCCGGCGCCTGAGTTGCCGTTGAGCCGGGACAGCTGCTCGAACAGGTCGTCGTTGACCGGGCCGATCTTCCACAGGTTGCGGTAGATCGGCTTGCCCTTGCTCTCGTCCTCGTCCGGCGTGCGGGGGTCGTCGACCGGCAGCGTGTCACGCTCCGGCTGCACGTTGATCTGCCCGACGCCGATGCCGACGTTGACCCCGGTCTCGTGCAGCGACAGTGCGACGTCGCGCAGGTTCGCCTTGAGGTCGTTGATGAACGGGATCATGGAGCCGGAGTTGTCGACCAGCAGGTAGACGTCCAGCGGCGTCGGGGACGGCGGCAGCGTCAGCGTGTAGTCGACGGTCCGCGTCTGCCCGAGCCCGAGGTCGAGCTCGAGGCTGGCCGGCGAGATGCGGCCGAGCGGCGGCTTGGGCGGGTCGAGGTCGACGCCGGGGGCGGTCGGGTCGGTGAGCCGGCCGGTCGAGCCGAGGAACCGCAGCAGCGCGTTCTTCTCGCGGACGTAGTACGTGCCCTTGCCGGTCGCCGCCTTGCCGCCTTGGATGTCGAGGCTGTCCGCCGACGCCCCGATGGACGGCGTGATCGGCTCCCAGCCGAGGGTGGCCTTGAACGTCCGCCCCGCCTGGCCGGTGCCCTCCTCGAAGTCGATGAAGTCCCGCGGGTAGATGCGCCACAGCGACGCGGGGCCCTGGTCCGTGGCCGTCGCGACGGCGATGTCGCCGTCGGAGCGCTGCGCGACCGACGCGACCGACGCGAAGAACGGCAGGTTCGTCGTGAGCCACTCGCCGTTGTGCAGGCGGATCATCGCCGGGCCGTCGGCGTTGGCGCCGAACGCGACGACCTCCAGCCCGTACGAGGCCGGCGTGTTGGCGAGCGACTCGACGGCGGTGAACCGGAAGCCGTTCTGCTGGACGCCCTGCGGCACGGCGTACGCGCGGCCGCCGTTGGTGCTCTTGCGCAGCAGGCCGTTGGCGATGACGTAGAGGGTGTTGCCACCCGAGTCGTTGTCGTCGACCGAGAAGTAGCGGATCGTCGACGCGGAGTTCAGGTCACCCGGGTCGGTGCGGGTGCTCCACGTGCGGCCGCCGTCGGTGGAGGCGTAGAGCAGGCCGAGCGGCTCGCCGTTCTGCGAGCGGTCGCACGGCACCGGCTCCGGCGGGCACTGCGCCTGCTCCTCGCGGGCGTTCTGGAACGACAGGTAGAGCACGTTGCCGTTGGTCCGGTGGCCGCGCAGCGTGCGCGGCTTGCCCAGCGGCGGCAGCCCCTCGTCGACGACCTGCCAGCTCGACGGGTTGCCTGTGGTGCTGCGCAGGACGTGCGGCCGGCCCACGGTCGCACCCGTCTCGAACTCCTCGGCCAGCGCGAAGAACGCGTTCGTGCCCGGCTGTACGTACACGCTGAGGATGTTCGTCACGAGTCCCGACAGCGGGATCCGCTGCGGGTCCTCGGGGAGCCGGCCGAGCCGGAAGCCGAGGCTCCAGTCGCAGCCGCCGTCCTTGGACGTGTACACCGCCTTGCCGTTCGTGACCGCGAGGTAGTTCGTGTTCGTCGGGGAGACGGCGTAGGACACGATCTCCTGCGGCGTGGTGTCGATCCCGATCCCGGGCTGGAAAACCGGCGCCGGGAACCGCTGCCACTCCGTCGAGCTGCCGGACACCGTCTGCGCCTTGCCGCAGCGGATCGAGTGAATCCCCTCCGCGGCGTCCGCGGGCACAGTGAGCGGGGCGGCGACGGCAACCGCCGCCACCGCCCCGGCCACGCGGAACGTCGTGCTCTGGATCAGGGTCGTGAACCGAGTCATCCGGTACGCGGACCTCTACTTTCCGGGATTCGTGGGCCGTCCCCCGATGCTGTCAGCCGACGGGCGTCTTGCGTCGCGTCCGCGTGCCGTTGGCCCGCGAGGCGACCTTGCCCGTCGCGCCGATCCGCTCCGTTGCCATCTCCGCCTCGATCGGGGCGATCACCTTCTGCAACGTCTCACCCTCGAGAGTTTCTTCCTCGTCGAGCCGGCTCGCTAACGCGTCGAGCGTCTTGCGGTGCCGCGACAGCATCGCCGTCGCCTCGGCCTGGGCCTCCGCGACCAGCCGGCGGATCTCCTTGTCGATCGCCGTCTGGGTCTCGATCGAGATCTCGCCGAGCGGGATGTCGTTGCCGAGGAAGCCCTCGGCGGCGTGCGCCAGGTACCGCACCGGGCCGAGCTCGGGGCTCATGCCGTAGCGGGTGACCATGTCGCGGGCGAGGTCGGTCGCCTGCTCGATGTCCTGCTCGCCGCCGGTCGAGCCCTCACCGAAGATGAGGTTCTCGGCCGCGATGCCGCCCATCTGCGTGACGAGCTTCCCGCGCAGCTGCGTACGGGACAGCAGCGTCGCCTCGGCGTCGGCACCCATCTGGACGCTCGCCACGGCGCGGCCGCGGGCCAGGATCGACACGCGGTGCACCTCGTCGGCGCGCCCCGCGGCCGCGGCCACGATGACGTGGCCCGCCTCGTGGAAAGCCGTGCGCTGGCGCTCCTCCACGCTGAGCACGCGGCCCCGGCGCTTCGGGCCGTTGACCACGCGGAAGATGGCCTCCTCGAAGTCCGCCGCCGTCACCTCGGTGCGGTACTCACGGATCGTGAGCAGCGTGGCCTCGTTGACGACGTTCGCCAGGTCGGCGCCGGTGAAGCCCGGCGTGCGGCTGGCGACGAACTCCAGGTCCACGTCCGGACCGATCGGCTTGCCGCGGGCGTGGATCTTGAGGATGTGGATGCGGCCCTCGAGCTCCGGGCGGTCGATCGTGATGTGCCGGTCGAACCGGCCGGGACGCATGAGGGCGGGGTCGAGGATGTCGGGGCGGTTGGTGGCGCCCATGACGACGATGCCCGCGGTGACCTCGAAGCCGTCGAGCTCGACGAGGAGCTGGTTGAGCGTCTGCTCGCGCTCACCACCGGAGACCCCCTCACCTTCACGGCGGCGTCCGACGGCGTCGATCTCGTCGATGAAGCAGATGGCCGGGGACAGCGCACGCACCTGGCTGAACAGGTCTCTCACCCTGGCGGCGCCGACGCCGACCAACGACTCGACGAACTCGGTTCCGGACACCGAAATGAAGGGCACCCCGGCCTCGCCGGCCACGGCCCGAGCCAGGAGCGTCTTGCCACACCCGGGGGGGCCGAAGAGGATCACGCCCTTGGGGGCGGTTGCGCCGTAGGCCTCGAACTTGGTCGGGTCCTTGAGGTAGTCCAAGACCTCGCTCAGCTCGGCTACGGCCTCGCCGGCCCCGGCCACGTCGTTGAAGCTCACGCCGGTGACCGTCGCCTTCTTGCGCTGGCGGTCCTTCCCCACCCGCCCGAAGCCGGCAATCTCGCCCAGTGAGGCGTCGCCTCCCTTGGACAAGAGGATGAGGCCGAACAGGTTGGCGAGGATGATCAGCGGCAGCACGAAGGTCAGCACCAGCCTGGAGACCTCCTTGCCGGTTTGGTGGTCGACGGCCACCGGTGCGCGGGCTCCGATACGGTCGATCAGCTGCTGGGTGGAAACGTCGGAGCGCGGGTAGGTGGCGTGGAAGGTGGCGGCCTTACCCCCACGGCAGTTCCCGCCCTGCGCTACGCCCTCGGGACAGTAGGTGCCCTCGACCACTGCGTCCTGGTCGAGCAAGCGGGCCCGCACGATCTGGCCGTTGGCGGCCATCCGGTAGACGTTGTCGAGACTGAGCTTGGTGCCCGACGACGGCGACTTGAACGTGATGTTGACCATGAACACGAAGATCAGGCTCAGGATCAACAGGCTGATGAGCAGGACCCGCAGGCCCATCCCCCCGGACTTGGATTTCATGCGCTGCTCCTTAGTGGGATTCTCTTGCGGCGACTTGGGTACCAGCGTGGCACGTAGTTAGGAAGTCGCGCGCTGAACATCGCATGTTACTCCGGGCCGGCAAGGCCCGCCCGACACGCGCTCTCAGCGCTCACTCTTCGGCGGCCACCCGGATCTGGTCGTCGAGCCAGCCGCGGGTCGTCCGCACCGAGGCGGCCTTGCGGAGCTCCGCGGCGTGCAACGCCCGTTCCTCGGGGCCCATGGTGAGCGCGGTGGCGAGCACTTCTGAGGTACCCGCGATGTCGAAGGGGTTCACCTCCAGCGCTACCCGGCTCAGCTCTTCCCAGACACCCGCCTCGCGGCTCAGGGCGAGGACGCCGTCCTTCTCGTTCAGCAGGGCACCCTCCTTGACAACCAGGTTCAGCCCGTCGCGCACGGGGTTCACCAGCAGCACGTCGTAGCGCCGCAGCGCCGCCACCGAACGGGGGAAGTTGTCGGAGGTGTCGAGCATCACGGGGGTCCATCCCGGCGTCGACCAGACGTCGTTGACCCGCTGGGCCAGCGTCTGCACCTCCTGGCGGTAGGCGAGGTACTCCGGCAAGCCTTCCCGCGAGGGATAGATCAGCGCGACGAACACGACCCGTCCCCGCCACTCCGGATGGGTCCGCAAGAGGTCGTCGTAGGCCAGGAACCCGCGGAGCAGGTTCTTCGACGGCTCGATGCGATCGACTCGCAAGATCATCATTCGCCCGTCGAGAGCCTCATCGAGGCGGGCGGACTCCTGCTCGCACTTCACCGTGGCGGCCACGCCGGCGATGTCCTCGTGGTCTGGCGCGATGGGCGACACGAAGGTCGAGGGCCTCCAACCCAGCACCGCCTCGCCGCAGTCGGCGAAGTTGTTGGCCCAGCGCTGCGCGTGGAACCCGCAGGATACGTGGCTGCTCATTCCCACCATCAGCTCGTCGGCGACGTCGCTCGGCAACACCCGGAGGTGCCCCGGCTCGCAGAAGGGGATGTGGGTGAAGTGGACCGCCCTCAGGTCCCGGCGCTTCTGTGCGAGCCAGGTGCCCACCAGGGCCAGGTGGTAGTCCTGGATGAGCACGATGGCACCTTCCGGCGCGTGATCGATGAGGGCTGCCGCAAAGGTGTGGTTGACATCGCGGTAAGCGTCCCACGCCTGGCGCCACC
>DATLNJ010000068.1:0-3983 GCA_035536815.1 Frankiaceae bacterium | reverse complement strand
AGCCGCGCCCCAGCGCGGCCGCGCCCACCACCCGCACGCCCGCGCGGCCCGCCGCGACGGCCCCCGCGCCGGCCACCTCCGCACCGGCGATCGCCGCGCGAGCTCCCGGCGGGGCGACGAAGGTGCTGTTCCTCGGCGACTCGGTCGCGCAGACGCTCGCGGCCGGCCTGCCCGACGGCGACGGCTTCGACGTCGTCAACGAGGCGCAGCTCGGCTGCGGCCTGGTCACCGGCGAGTACCGCTACTTCGGCGGGCAGTTCCGCGACCTCCCGCAGTGCGCCACCTGGCCGGACACCTGGCGGGCCGCCGTGGACCGGCACCGGCCCGGCCTGGTCGCGGTGCTCGTCGGGCGGTGGGAGGTGATGGACCGCAAGCACGAGGGGGAGTGGCGCCGGCTCGGCGACCGGGCGTTCGACCGCTACGTCACCGCGCAGCTCGACCGCGCGGTCGACGTCCTCGGCGCGGGCGGCGCCAAGGTGGCGTTCCTCACCGCGCCCTACTACCTGCGGGGTGAGCGTCCCGACGGCGGCCGCTTCCCCGAGGACGACCCGGCGCGGGTGGACCGTTTCAACGCGCTGCTCCGCGAGGTGGCCGCGCGCCGCGGCGTGGCGGTTGTCGAGCTCGGTGCGGCGCTCGCGCCGGAGGGCACCTTCACCCGGCATATCAACGGCACGCTGATCCGCTACGACGGCGTGCACGTCAGCGCCGCGGGCGCCCGGCTGCTCCGGCCGTGGCTGTTCCGCCAGCTCGGCGCTATCGCCTGACCCGGTCCAGGAAGTCGCGGACCACCTCGAGGTAGCGGTCCTGCTCCTCGGCGAACGGCACGTGCGCGCTGTGCTCGAAGATCATCAGCTCCGAGCCGGGGATGCCGTCGGCGATGGCGTGCGCACCCTCGACCGGGATCGCCCGGTCGTGCCGCCCGGCGAGGACCAGCACCGGGTGCGCCACCGTCGGCAGCGCCGCCTCGACCTCGATGCCGCCGTACGCGCGCGTGGCGAAGTGCCGCAGCACGTCCGGCGCCGGCTCCATCTGCGACGTGCGGGCGGCGTAGTCGCTGATCCGCGGGTCGCGCGGGTCGGCGAAGTGGAACGGCATCTGGTCGTCGAGCAGCTTCTTGACGTCCTCAGGCGTCTCGACGCCCTCCTCGGCCTCCCACGACGCCGCGACCTGCTGGCGCAGCTCGACCGGCTCGAACGCCGCCAGCGCGTCGGTGACCCCGTCGAGGAACCGCGCCGACGGCAGCCCGCAGGACACGATCGTGCCGGCCGGCTCGCCGGTGAAGTCGACCGCGTGCTGCAGCGCCACGAACCCGCCGTAGGAGTGGCCGAGCACGGCGTAGGGGCCGTAACCGAGGGCGTCACCGAGCGCGTTCACGTCGGCGGCCATCTGCTTGATCGTCCACGTCTCCGGCGGCGCCTCGTCCGACCGGCCCTGCGCCCGCTGGTCGACGAGCACCAGCCGGTAGTGGTCGGTCAGCGGGTCGAGGTAGTCCGCGAACTCGTGGTGGTCGAGCCCTGGGCCGCCGTGCAGGACGACCAGCGGGAACCCGGTGCCGCGTTCCACCACGAACAACCGGGTGTCGCGGACGTCGACGTAGCGCTCCTTCTGCTCCACCCGGGCATCATTCCTCGCATGGACCAGAACAACCTCCTCGCCGGCCCGCCCCCCACCCTGCTGCCCGACGACAACGCGGCCGCCGACGCCGCGCTGGCGAACGGCAACGACCCCGCCGAGGTGGCCGCCGCGCACCCGGCCCACCTGGCGGCGTGGGCGGCGCTGGCCGACGGGGCGTTCGCGGCGGGCGACCCGGTCGCGTCGTACGCCTACGCCCGCGTCGGCTACCACCGCGGCCTGGACGCGCTGCGCCGCAACGGCTGGAAGGGCCACGGCCCGGTGCCGTGGTCGCACGTGCCGAACCGCGGCTTCCTCCGCTCGCTGCACGCGCTCGGCCGCGCGGCGGACGCGATCGGCGAGGCGCCGGAGGCGGAGCGCTGCGCGGCGTTCCTGCGCGACTGCGACCCGGCGGCGTCGACCGTGCTGAGCGAGTCCCGCTAGCTCACTCGGCGGTCTTCGGGCGCCGGCGCGCCCCGAGCAGCGGCGCCATCGGGAACGCCGCCATCCGCGTCCCCACGTCGTCGATGACGTTGACGATCCGGCCGGTCGTGGCGGCGATGGCGGCAACCTGCCGCTGCGTCTCGTTGATGCCGGTGACGATCTGGTCGACCTCGTCTCCCTCCAGCGTGCGGGCCAGCTTCTGCAGCCCCGGCGCCAGCTCGCGCAGCGGCCCCTCCAGCTCGTCGAGCAGCCCGTCCACGCGGCGGACGACGCGCTGCGCGTCGACGGCGAGCGTGACGACGGCGCGGACGGCGTCGGGTACGGCGAGCAGCGCTTGTGTCTGGGTCTGCAGCAGGTCGAGCATCTCCGACACGACGGGCAGCTTGGGCATGGCACCGAGCGTACGGGTTCGGGTAGCATCTCTCCGCAAGAGGCCCCTGGCGCTTGCCCGGGGTCTTTCCGTTTGTCCGAGGGAGTCAGCATGCCCGCCGTCGTCATCGTCGGGGCGCAGTGGGGGGACGAGGGGAAGGGCAAGGCGACCGACCTGCTCGGGGACCGCCTGGACTACGTCGTCCGCTACAACGGCGGCAACAACGCCGGCCACACCGTCGTCATCGGGGCCGAGAAGTACGCGCTGCACCTGCTCCCGACCGGCATCCTCACGCCGACGCTGGTCCCCGTCATCGGCAACGGTGTCGTGGTCGACCTCGGCGTGCTGTTCTCCGAGATCGACCTGCTGGACGCGCGCGGCGTGGACACCTCACGGCTGCTGGTCAGCGCCAACGCGCACGTCATCACGCCGTACCACACGACGATGGACAAGGTGGTCGAGCGCTTCCTCGGCAACGCCAAACTCGGCACCACCGGCCGCGGCATCGGCCCCGCGTACGCCGACAAGATGAGCCGGATCGGCGTCCGGGTGCAGGACCTGTTCGACGAGAAGATCCTGCGGCAGAAGGTCGAGAGCGCGCTCAAGACCAAGAACCAGCTGCTCGGCAAGGTCTACAACCGCAAGGCCATCGGGGCCGACGCCGTGGTCGAGAGCCTGCTCTCGTACGCCGACCGGCTGCGGCCGCTCGTCGCGGACACCGCGCTGCTGCTGCACCGCGCGCTGCTCGACGGCAAGACCGTGCTACTCGAAGGCGGGCAGGCGACGATGCTCGACGTCGACCACGGCACGTATCCGTTCGTCACGTCCAGCAACCCGACGACCGGCGGCGCGTGCACCGGCTCCGGCATCGCCCCGCGGCACATCACCCGCTCGATCGGCGTGCTCAAGGCGTACACGACCCGGGTCGGCGAGGGCCCGTTCCCGACCGAGCAGCACGACGAGTGGGGCGACCGGCTGCGCGACGTCGGCGGCGAGTTCGGGACCACGACCGGCCGGCCGCGCCGGTGCGGCTGGTTCGACGCCGTCATCGCCCGCTACGCCGCCCGCATCAACGGCCTCACCGACTTCTTCCTCACCAAGCTCGACGTGCTCTCCGGCTTCGAGCGCATCCCGGTCTGCGTCGGCTACCGCGTCGGCGACACGACGTACGACGAGCTGCCGATGCACCAGAGCGACTTCCACGCCGCCGTACCTGTCTACGAGGAGCTGGCCGGGTGGGATGACGACATCTCCGGCGCCCGCTCGCTGGAGGAGCTGCCCAAGGCGGCGCAGGCCTACGTGCACGCCGTGGAGGAGATGTCCGGCGCGCCGGTCGCGGCGGTCGGCGTCGGCCCGGGCCGCGAGCAGACGCTGCGCCTCCGCGACGTGATCTGAGGCCGCCCGCTATCCTTCGCCCGGCCGCGCAGCGTGGCGTGGCGCCGATCCCGGAGGTCTCACCCAATGCGCGTACGTCGCCTGCTCGCCGCCGCCGTCATCGCTGCGGCACCGACCGTCGGCCTCGTGGCCACCGCTGCGCCGGCCGAGGCCTTCTGGTGTC
>DATLNJ010000067.1:0-21719 GCA_035536815.1 Frankiaceae bacterium | reverse complement strand
GGTGGCCGCGCGGATGCTCGGCGCCGCGGTGCCGCCCGCCGCGCTCGCCGCCGCCGTCCGCCGCTGCGGCCCCGCCGCGCTCGTCGTGTACGCGCAGCAGCCGGAGCACGCGGTCGGCAGCCTGCTCGCGGCCGTGCCCGTGCTGCGGCCCGCCACGGCGGTGCTCGCGGGCGGCGCCGGCTGGGCACCCGAGACGCTGCCGGAGCGGGTGACGTACGTGCACGACCTCGGCGAAGCCGTTCATCTCGTGCTCGTGGCTACGGGTACGGCCTGACGCGGCCGATATGGTCCGCGTGACACAGGAGGCACTGGTGGCGGACGAGGACCTGGGGCAACTGCTTGCCCAGGGCGAGCGGGCGGCGTTCCACGGCCCGCCGGGCAAGGCGGTCGACGCGCTCAGCCGCGCGGTCGAGGTCGCGCACGCGGCCGGCAACAGCGACGCCTCCACCGCCGCGCTGTGGCTGCTCGGCGTCTCACTCGGCGCCTCCGGCCGCTACGGCACCGCCATGACGACGTTGCTGCCGGTCCTGGAGGCTGGTGAGGCGGCGAGCAAGGGGTCGGCGCGGCTGTTCGGCGCGATGGCCGGCGCCAGCCTCGGCTCGATCCGCCGCCAGCTCGGCCGGCACGCCGACGCGCGCGAGCTCGACCAGCGCGGGCTGAAGCTCACCGACGGCACCGGCGAGGCGGCGTTCGCCTGCCTGCTCGGCCTCGCCGCGGACGCGGTCGGCCTCAACGAGTCCAAGGCGGCGCACGAGAACGCCGACGCCGCCGAGGCGCTGCTGCCCGACCGCCCGACCGAGTGGTGGCGGCAGCGGGTGCGGCTGGACTGGGTACGCGCGGAGGTCGCGTTGCTCGAAGGCGACCCGGACAGCGCCGTGGACGCCGCAGAGGCGGCCGTGGAGCGGGCCGAACGCGCCCGGGCCCCGCGGCACGTCGCCAAGAGCCTGCTCTTCCAGGGCGTCGCCCAGATCCAGAACGCCGACCTCGACGGGGCCGCCGCGCTGCGCCGCTCCGCGACCCTCGCCGAGGGACTCGGGGCGCTGCCGCTGGTCTGGCCGTCGCGGGCGCTGCTGGGGGCGTTGCTCGCCGACAGCGACCCGAAGGAGAGCGCCGCGTCGCTCGGCGCGGCCCGCGGCGCCGTGCTGGCCATCGCGGGGGACCTGCCGGACGAGCTGCGCCGCGACTGGCTCGCGCGCGACGAGATCGCGGCCCTGCTCGGGGCGTAGCGCCCGCGCGATGGCCCGGACGGACCATTTTCGGCCGCAGCGCTCCACCCGCCCCCGTGCGGTGCCGATGTGCAGTGTGTGAACGCCCGCACGGTCTCCGCTGCCCCGCCTCGCGCGGGTGCGCGAGCGCGCGCCGCAGAGGCGGCTGCCGCGCTCGCGGCGCTCGCGGAGGTCGAGGAGGAGCGGGCCGCGCTCAGCGCGTTGCTGCACGACGACGTGCTCCAGTCGATGCTCGCCGCGCGGTTCACGGCCGAGCTCACCGGGGCGTCCCGCGACGTCGTGGACGCCATCCGCGGCGCGATCGACGAGGCGAAGGCCGCCATGTGGGCGCTGCGGCCGCGGACCGCCGACGGTCAGCTGCTCGACGCGCTCGACCAGCTCGCGGCACGCACCGGGCCTCGAACGCTCGTGACGTTCCGCGCCGACGGGCTCCCCGAACGGATCGACCCGGCCGCGGCCACGGTCGCGTTCCGCGTGGTGCAGGCGGCCGCGGCGGCCTGCGAGGGCACGACGCTGCAGGTCCGCGTCTCCCTGGTGTGCGACGTGCTGACCGTGTCCGTCGCCGACGACGGGCCGCCGTACGACGCAGTGGCCTACGAACCCGCCAGCGACCTCACTCGCTGGCTGGCCCGCGCGGGCACCCTCGGCGGGCGCGCCCGCGTCAGCGAGGGCCCGGCGGGCGGAACGACGTTGTGGCTCGAGATCCCGAACGCGCTGAACGAGGTGGCTACGTGACGACCGTGCTGATCTGCGACGACCACCGCATCGTGCGGGAGGGGTTGCGGCAGTTCGTGGCGGACGTGCCGGGCGTCGACCGCGTGGTGACCGCGGCCTCGGGCGAGGAGGCGCTGGCGCGCTTCGCCGCCGAGCACCCGGACCTCGTTCTCATGGACGTCTCGATGCCCGGCCTCGGCGGCCTGGAGACCACCCGCCGGCTCATCGCCGGCAACCCGACCGCCAACGTCGTCATGCTCACCGCGCAAGAGGACCGCGACCACGTCGCCGCGGCCGTCACCGCCGGCGCGCGCGGCTACCTCGTCAAGGACGTGTCCCGCGAGGAGCTGTGCGCGGCCGTCGCGCACGCGCTGGCCGGCCGCGACCTGGTCGAGCCGACGCTGCGCCGCGCGATCACCGAGCGCGCAAGTCGCGAGACGACCGTCGCGCAGCTCACCGAGCGCGAGCTGCAGGTCCTCACCGGCATGAGCCAGGGCAAGAGCAACGCGGAGATCGGCCGCGACCTGTTCCTCTCCGAGGACACCGTGAAGACGCACGCCCGGCGGCTGTTCCGCAAGATGAACGTCACCGACCGGGCGCAGGCGGTCGCCTCCGGCTTCCGGCGCGGCCTCGTCACCTAGAGGCGCGGTGTCCGGGGGCTAGCCGCGCGCAAGCGTTCGCACTGCGGGCATGCCGGATTCAGCACGACGCGCGATCTGGTGTCCTTGCTGCGCTGCAAGCAATGCCTGAAGCTCGGCAGCAGCCGGGTGCGCGGCGGTCAGTTGCGCTAGCCGGTCGGCGCCAAGAAAGTGCCATGTCTGCGGTGGCTGGAAGGGCGCTGCGGCACGCATCTGGTCAAGCGTGATCGGTGCCACGAGTGGGCGGACGTCCTCGATGAACAGAGCGACGACAGTGTCGCGACCTGCGAGGTAGCGGTCGTACTCGCCGCGTGAGACCGCGGCCGAGGACGCTATGTCGCCCCACATGGCCTCCGATGCCGCTTGGCGGACCCCGCCGATGCGGCAACTGCCGACGATCGCGCCTACTGGTTGCGTCGCGTACAGCAGGACCGGTTGCCGTGGACGCACAGACGGCCTGGTGCGGCGAAGCTCGACGGTCTTGGTGCCGTCGAGGATGCGGTCCACGTGCGGCGGACGTACCGACAACAGCATGACCGACGGCGCGGTCCACCGAACAGTTTGGCCGTCCTTGACGTCCGTCACTGCTGTGCCTCCCTCACGATCGCGCCGAACAACTCGGCCGGGATCCTCTGCGGAGACTGTAGAGACACGCTGTGACCAAAACCTTGCGCGAGCACGCGGTAGCGGTCGAGGCGGACATGTTTCTTGAAGAGCTCGGTGTCTGCGACGCGCAGAGCCCGAACCCGGCCGAGGGGGTCCGCTGTCGCGGCAACGTCGTGTCTGCCGTACACGCCGAGACGACGGAAGCGCCGCCAGAGCCGGTCGGCGTCGTCATCGACGACCTCGATCAAGTGGCTCCAACCAATGAGCGCGTTCGGAATCGGCCCTCGTCCGCTCGCGTACCAGAGGAGGCGCGCCGGCGCGGACTCTCGGGCCGGCCGCGTTGCTCGGTAGTAGACGTGTTCGACGCTGATGCCGAGGAACGCGTCCCGGACGAAGAGTTGGTCCGGCACCCCGAATAGCTCGGATGCCCACCGCTGCCTGATCGGCACGACGAAACAGGGAAGTGGTGCGTCTGTGATCGAGGCGGGGCGTAGGTGGTGCTCTAACGCCGCCAACCGCTCCAGAACCCGGTCATCGGCACAGTGCCGGAGCTCGGCGGCTGTCTGACTGAGCGCAGCCTCGCCCACACGTTCCGCGATCGAGTCGAGCGTTGCTGCTAGGTCGTGCGCGGTTGCCTGGCGATCAAGCGTCACCGCGACCAGGCCGCCGGGAGCGTGGCGATACCCGTCGCCGGTCGCCGCCTCGGTAAAGGCGGGATCAAGGTGCGGGTCGGCGAGGCGAAGCACGTTGACCTCAGCCATTCGTGCCATCTCGCGGAGTCGGTGCACCAACTGCGTCGCGAGCGTGGCGCGGAGTGCGGAGGTGCGTAGCCTCAGGAGGGCCACTTCCAAGACATCGCCGCACGGGCGACAGCCGAGGAGTGCGCAAGGCATCCCGTCTGGATCGATGACGAACAATCGATGGGACGCGGGCCTGGTTGCCGCGAGTGTCGCGAGCGTCTGTTCGTAGGATGTTCGTGATTCACCGAGCGGGCTCATCAAGAACTGGGCGAGCCGCGGATCGTCCGGCTCGGCCTCGACAGTGCTGTAGCCCGTGCCCAGCAACGCCACGGGCGCGTATGCCGCCGCGTCCTCGAGTTGATCGATACGCGTCACTAGCTCGGACGGTGAAAGCAGGCGAACGCCGGCCACGTCGAAGGCCGGACCTTTCAGTCGCTTCAACGCTGGGCGGTCGCGTGTGATCACGATGTCCAGCCCCGCGGCTGAGGCGTACGCCACGTGTCGGAGGTCGCTATCATCCCGCGGGTTGTGGCTGGCGCGCGCTCGCGCGCGCAGCTCGTCTGCTATGTGGTCGACAGCCCCAGCGGGCACCGCGAGCCGCGGGTACCAGTTTGCGAGCGCGTGCAGTCTTGACCGGTGCCTACTGTCGGCGTGCCGGTCTATCTCATTGTGAAGTTCAGGCGTCGTGAGAAGCTCCACGCGGTCACCGAGCCGTCGCAGCAGAATGTTCTTGGTCGCTGTAACGACATCTGACGCTGTCTCGTCCGCGTGAAGATCGAAAAAGATGTTCGCGTCCATGACGACCGGCAGCGAGCCTCCCTGGGCGCCGACCCACGTCATGAGGTCCGGGTGACCGTGATCGCGCCACCAGAGCGTGAGAGGCATCGCCTTGGCGCCTCGGCCGGGTCGCTCGCCCCACGCGACGAACCCGAGACGTGGCCAGATGGAGTTCGCCGCCCAATCGCGGCGGCACTGCGCGAGGATTCCGCGTCGCGCGGCATAACGCTCACTGAGTTCGTACACCAGTTTGCGCGCGATTCCACCGCCACGTACGTCGGAGGCAACTACCAAGTGCGCAAGAACGACTTCGTTGCGAGGCAGTCGGTACAGCGCATACCCCAGCAGGCGCTGCGAGCCGTCGCGTCGGTCGGCGGTCGCAATCAGGAGTCGACCGTTCTCGGCGTAATCGCGGTACGCGTCGTGCGGCAGCAGGCCGAGCGAGCGCCGGTTGCGATCTCCGAGTGCGATGACATCCGGATACAGCGGATGTTCAGGACCGATACGGGTCAGGTCTACTCGTAGGGCTTTCGGCGACATCAGCCCAGTATTACCCCCGCGCACGGCCAGTAGCGCGGTTATCCACAGCTCAGGGCGAACCGCTGTGCGTGCTAGCCGCGGCCGGAGTTCGAGCCGCTGCGGTCGCCGTCGCCGTCGTCGTCCCCGCCGCCGGGCCCGCTGTCGTCGTCGCCGTGGCCGTCGTTGTCGTCCGGCGCGTCGGGGGTCTCCGTGGCGTCCGGCGCGGACGGCGTACCGGGTGCGGTGGGCGCGTCGCTGTCGTCCGGCCCGTCCGGCCCGTCCGGGGTCTCCGTGGCGTCCGGCGCGGACGGCGTCTCGGTCGGCTCGGGCGTCGGGCCGGCGCTGGGCGTGCTGTCGTCGTCGTTCGAGGCGTCGCGGACGTCCACCACGCCGGCCGGGTCCGAGCCGACGGCGTGCGCGCCCAGCGCGGCGAGGGCGAACGTTCCGGCGAGCACGAGCGGGAAGGCGTAGCGGCGCATGGTGTCCTCCGGGGTGCGGCTGCACGGTCACCCGTGGCATCGCGGAAACAGCGGCGGCCGTTACGGCGTTGGCAGCGTTCGTGTCCGATGTAACGCCGTCCGCCCCGGGGGCGATGTCCCCTGTGGTGAACGACGCCGCGCTCGTCGGGCGAGCGCAACGAGGCAGTGCGGACGCCGTGCGCGACCTGATCGGTCAGGTGCGCCCGGCGGTGCTCCGCTACGCCACCGCGCGCCTGGGCAGGCGCGATGTCGCCGAGGACGTGACCCAGGAGGTGTGTCTCGCCGTGCTGACCGCGTTGCCGGGATACCAGGACACGGGGCGGCCGTTCCGGTCGTTCGTGTTCGGGATCGCCGCGCACAAGGTCGCCGACGCGCACCGGGCCGCGTACCGCAGCCGCGACGTCGTCACCGAGGACCTGCCGGACGCGCCGGACGACGCCGCGGGTCCGGAGGAGCTGGCGGTCCGCTCCGACGAGGGCCGCCGCGCGCTCGCGCTGCTCGACCTCCTCCCGGGCGAGCAGCGCGAGCTGCTCCTGCTCCGCGTCGCCGCGGGGTTGTCGGCCGAGGAGGTGGGCAGCGTGCTCGGCATGTCGCCGGGCGCCGTCCGCGTCGCCCAGCACCGCGCCCTGAACCGGCTCCGCGAGCTCGCCGGAGGCACCCGATGATCGACCCGACGCGCGCAGCGCTCGACGACCTCGCGCTCGACGCGCTGGCCGCGGGGCGGGCCCCCGAGAACGGCGACGAGGTGCTCGGCCTGCTGCACGCGCTGCGTACCGACCTCGACGACGCCACCGCGCCGCCCGTCGCCGCGCCGGCCGTGGTGCCGTTGCGGCCGCGCCGGTCGCGCCGCGCCGCGCTCGTCGGCCTGTCCGCCGCCGCCGGCCTGATCGTCGGCGGCCTCACGGCCGGCGCCGTGGTCAGCGCCGACCGGCCGGGCCAGCTCTTCTACGCCGCCCACAAGGCCGTGCTCGGCGACCCCGACGCCGCCGAGCGCGTCACGAAGCTGCTCGACGACGCCGCCGAGGCGCTCGCCGAGGGCGACCGCAGGGAGGCCGCGCGCGGGCTCGACCGCGCGGCGGAGGCGCTGCGCGAGGTCGAGGACGGCGCCGAGCGCGAGGCGCTCGCCGACCGGATGGCCAGGCTGCGCGGGATCCTCGCGGCAACGACGCCGGTGCCGTCGGCGACGCCGTCCGAGACGGAGACGCCCGAGCCGAGCGAGACCGAGACCGAGTCGCCGGACGGCGACAACTCCGGCTCGGGCAGCGACAGCAGCGGGTCGGGGTCGGACGACCGCACCGACGGCGACAACTCGGGCTCCGGCAGCGACAACAGCGGCTCCGGCAGCGACTCGTCCGGCAAGGGCTCGGACGACGTGCTGAAGACGCTCGACCCCGACGACAGCTCGGGGAGCGGGAGCGGCAAGGACTGACGCGCGGCGCGACCGGCCGGGTCACGTACGCTGCGTCGCGTGCTGCCCCAAGCGTCGTTGAGCTGGCCGCCGGTCCAGCGCATCCTCTTCGTCTCGCCGCACGGCATCGGCTCCGCGGCCGGCTTCCTCGCCGGCGCGGCGCTGCTGCTGCGCGAGGTACGCCGCCGCGGCGACCTCGACGAGCAGGTCGTCGTCCGCGCCCTCACCTGGGCCGCGTTCGGCGCCATCGTCGGCGCCCGCCTCGACTACGTCGTCTCGCACCCCGGCGACTGGGAGTCGGTCTGGGACGCGCTGGCGCTGTGGGAGGGCGGGCTGGCGCTGTTCGGCGGGTTCATCGGCGGCGTCCTGGCGGCGTTGCCGATCCTCATCCGGGCCAAGGTCCACCTGCCGCGCTTCCTCGACGCGGCGGCGCCCGGCTTCGCGCTCGGCGTCGTCATCGGGCGGATCGGCGACCTGGTGATCTGGGACCACCTCGGCGACGTCGCGCACGGCGCCTGGCGCACCGTCGGCCTCACCATCAAGGAGGGGTACGACCTCGCGCCCGGCTTCGGCCCGTCGCCGGCCGTGCCGCTGCCCGCCGGTACGACGTGCGACCAGGCCCTGGAGCAGAGCACCCGCTTCTACGCCGGCTGCACGTACCACCAGCCCGCGATGTACGACCTGCTCGGCGCGCTGGTGCTCTTCGGCGTGCTGTTGCTCATCCGCCGCCGCGCCAGGGCGCGGGCCGGGGTGTCGATCCTCACGTGGGGCGCGTGGTACGGCGTCCAGCGCTTCTCGATCGACTTCACCCGCTCGATCGACGAACGCATCGGCGGGCTGACGGGTACGCAGTGGCTGGCCGCGATCCTCGCGGTGTTCAGCATCACGACGCTGCTCGTCATCGCGGCCCGCAAGCGCGGGCTGCGGGAGGAGCCGGGCGACCCGCCGTCGCGGGCCGGCGCGCTGGTGCGTCAGCCGTCGTCGTCGTCGGAAGCCGACTCCGCGGCCTCCAGCGCGCCGTCGGCGTAGCCGCGCGCGTACTCCCACGAGACGTAGTCGGCGGGGTCGGGCGAGAACGCGGGCTCGTGCACGCGCGTCTGCCCCTCGTCCAGCAGGTGGCGCAGGTTCGCGCGAAGCAGGTCCCACCCGAAGAAGTGCGGCTCGTCGCAGTCGTCGCAGTCCACGACGAGCCCGCGCACGCCGCGCGGTTCGAGCAGCGCGCGGTAGACCTCGAGGTCCGAGAGGTCGGCGAGCACGTCCTCCCGCTCCTCCGGGCTCAACGGCGCCACGGCCTCCTCGTCGTCGAGCATCCCCGCCGGGTCGGCCGGGTCGTCGAGAAACGGGTCGCGCGGCTGCTCGTCTTCCACCCGGAAACCGTAACGCGTCGGCGGTAGGATGGCTTCTTTCCCGCACAACGGAAGTGGTGCATGGGCGACATCGGCCTCCCGGACAAGTTCGCGACCCTCGGCCTGACGTTCGACGACGTGCTGCTGCAGCCCGCCGCGTCGGACCTCCTCCCCAGCGAGGCGGACACCACCACCCGCCTCTCGCGCAACATCACGCTGCGCATGCCGTTGCTCTCCTCGGCGATGGACACCGTGACCGAGGCGCGGATGGCGATCGCCATGGCCCGCCAGGGCGGCGTCGGCGTCCTGCACCGCAACCTGCCGCCCGACGAGCAGGCCGCGCAGGTGGACATCGTCAAGCGGTCCGAGGCCGGCATGGTCACCGCGCCGGTGACCTGCGGCCCCGACGACACGCTCTCCACCGCGAACGAGCTCATGGGCCGGTACCGCATCTCCGGCGTCCCGGTGACGCTGCCCGACGGCACGCTCGTCGGCATCGTGACCAACCGCGACATCAGGTTCGAGCAGGACTTCTCCCGGCTCGTCCGCGACGTCATGACGCCGATGCCGCTGGTCACCGCGCCGGTTGGCATCTCCGGCGACGACGCGATGGCGCTGCTCGCCAAGCACAAGATCGAGAAGCTGCCGCTCGTCGACGACGGCGGCAAGCTGCGCGGCCTCATCACCGTCAAGGACTTCGCCAAGAGCGTCGAGTACCCGTTCGCCACCAAGGACTCGCGCGGGCGGCTCGTCACCGGCGCGGCCGTGGGGGTCGGCGAGGAGGCGTTCAAGCGCGCCGAGCTGCTCCTCGACGCGGGCGTGGACTTCCTCGTCGTCGACACCGCGCACGGGCACGCGCAGGCGGTCATCGACATGGTGCGCCGGCTCAAGGGGCACAGCGGCGCCGACGTCATCGCCGGCAACATCGCCACGGCCGAGGCGGCGCGGGCGCTCTGCGACGCCGGCGCGGACGCCGTCAAGGTCGGCATCGGCCCAGGCTCCATCTGCACTACCCGGGTCGTCGCCGGCGTCGGCGTACCGCAGATCACCGCCATCTACGACGTCGCCACCGTCGCGCGCCCGGCCGGGGTCCCGGTCATCGCCGACGGCGGCATGCAGTACAGCGGCGACATCGCCAAGGCGATCGCGGCCGGCGCGGACACCGTGATGCTCGGCTCGCTGCTGGCGGGCGTCGAGGAGAGCCCCGGCGAGCTGCTGTTCATCAACGGCAAGCAGTTCAAGAGCTACCGCGGCATGGGGTCGCTGGGCGCCATGCAGTCGCGCGGTCTCGCGAAGTCGTACAGCAAGGACCGGTACTTCCAGCACGACGTGTCGACCGACGACAAGCTGGTGCCCGAGGGCATCGAGGGGCGGGTGCCGTTCCGCGGGCCGCTCGCCTCCGTCGCGCACCAGCTCGTCGGCGGGCTGCGCGCCGCGATGGGCTACTGCGGCACCCGCACCATCGCCGAGCTGCAGGAGAACGCCCGGCTGGTCCGGATCACGTCGGCCGGGCTGCGCGAGAGCCACCCGCACGACATCCAGATGACGGTCGAGGCCCCGAACTACTTCTCGGAGCGCTGAGTTGGCCGCGGTCGAGATCGGCGTCGGCAAGAGCGGCCGGCGCGCGTACGGGTTCGACGACATCGCGATCGTGCCGTCGCGGCGTACCCGCGACCCCGAGGAGGTGTCGATCGGCTGGGAGATCGACGCCTACCGGTTCGACCTGCCATTGCTCGCCTCGGCGATGGACGGCGTCGTGTCGCCGCGCACCGCGATCGAGATCGGCCGGCTCGGCGGGCTCGGCGTCCTCAACCTCGAAGGGCTCTGGACCCGGTACGACGACCCCGAGCCGGTCCTCGAGGAGATCGCGTCGCTGGACGACGTGACCGCGACCAAGCGGATGCAGGAGCTGTACGCCGGGCCGATCCGCGAGGACCTCGTCCGCGCGCGGATCGCGGAGGTCAAGGCGGCCGGCGTGGTCACGGCCGCGTCGCTCACGCCGCAGAAGACCGTAAGGTTCTACGAGACCGTCCTCGAGTCGGGCGTGGACATCTTCGTCATCCAGGGCACCGTCGTCTCGGCGGAGCACGTGTCGAAGCGGTCCGAGCCGTTGAACCTCAAGAAGTTCATCGCCGACCTCGACGTGCCGGTCATCGTCGGCGGCTGCGCGACGTACCAGGCGGCGTTGCACCTCATGCGGACCGGCGCGGCCGGCCTGCTCGTCGGCGTCGGCCCCGGCCAGGCGTGCACGACCCGCGGCGTGCTCGGCGTCGGGGTCCCGATGGCCACCGCCATCGCCGACGCGGCCGGTGCGCGGCGCGACTACCTCGACGAGTCCGGCGGCCGGTACGTCCACGTCATCGCCGACGGCGGCATGCGCACCGGCGGCGACATCGCGAAGGCCATCGCGTGCGGTGCCGACGCCGTGATGATCGGCTCGCCGCTGGCGCGCGCCGTCGAGGCGCCCGGGCGCGGCTACCACTGGGGGATGGCGACGTTCCACAAGGACCTGCCGCGGGGGGCGCGGGTGCGCGTCGGGACCGCGGGGACGTTGCGCGAGATCCTCGTCGGGCCGGCGCCGGTGAACGACGGGTCGATGAACCTGTTCGGCGCGCTCCGCACGTCGATGGCGACGACCGGCTACTCGAACCTCAAGGAGTTCCAGAAGGTCGAGGTCATGGTCGCGCCGGCGCTGCAGACGGAAGGCAAGTCGTTGCAGCGCGACCAGGGCATCGGGATGGGCGTCTCCTCGCGCGGCTGACGCGCCGGGCCGCTCAGGCGCAGAACGCCGGGTCGCCCACGCAGAAGCCGGGGATCGTCACGAGGCGCGGCGTGCCGTTGACGTAGACCCAGCCGGACGTGCCGTACACGCGGACGCTGCCGGTCGCCGGGTCGACCTCGGGCGCCTGGGTGTACCAGCCGGGGTCCGTGCCCGTTCGACCGACGTCGACGCCGGTGCCGTCGCACGCCTCCGGCTCCGCCATGAACGGCGGCACCGAGCAGGTGACGTGGACCGTCGCCGAGCGGGAAAGTCCGGAGCCGGTGACTTCCGCGGTGACGCAGACGGTGAGGCTCACCAGGCTGCCATCGCCGACCTTGACGACCCGGCAGACCGGCGCCGCGGACGCGGCGGGTGCGGTGGCGGTGGCGGTGACGGCGGCGGCTACGGCGAGCGCGGCGAGCAGGCGGCGGGACGGCATCGAGGAGCTCCTGCGGTGTAGGGGGAGCCCCATCCTGGGCGACTTGCGCAAATGCCGTCAATCGGTCACGAACCGCCGTGTTTCCCGCTCGGGCGCGTGCTACGGTGCCGCGCCGCGCGGACGTTCCGGCGGTCCTTCATTGGGGGCGTCAGCCATGTCCGCAGTCCTGCGCACGATCCTGCGCGGCGTCGTTGCCGCGTCCCTCGCGGTCGTCTCCTCGCCCGCGACCGCCGCGCCGCCGGAGGGCTGCGTCGGCTTCCCTGATATCCCCGAGGCGTGGATCTGCGTCACGTCGTGGACCCCGCAGAACGCCGCGCCGCGGACCGGCACCGCGGGCAGCACGACCTTCGTGGTGCCGCAGTTCTGCGCGTTCAGCCAATGCGTCGGGCCCACGCCGGTGACGGTGCCGGGCGTGTTCGCGGGCCAGGGCGGCGGCGCGATCGCGACCATCACCTACCGGGGCGAGACCGTGACGGTCCCCGTCGCCGTGGCGCCGGTCGCGCGACTTTCGGGAACGTTGACGGTGGAGTGCTACGGGTGCGGTCCGTCGACCGGACCGTTCCGAGGGGTGTTCACCGGCGTCCTCAACGGTCACTCCTACGCTGGGGCGAACATGACTGGGATGATCAGCATCAGTGCGCCCAACGTGACGTGCGTCAACCCGTACGGTCAGGCCACCATGAGCGCGAGCGGCACGCTGACGGTTTCGGACGGGACGCAGGTCGATTCGGTGCAGATCGCGCTCACCTCGGTCGGCCCGGCCGCGGTGGCGTCGTTCCTCGGGACAACCGCGGCGGCCGTAGCCGGGACCCGAATCGTCACGTCGCCCTTGACCAACCCCTGCTCGATCGGGTTGGCGCGTCCGGTCTCGATCTACCTCGACCTCAGCGGCGTGCGCTAACGGGCCAGCGCGACCCATACCTGGGTGTCGTCCAACGCGCGGAACCCGAGCCCCTCGTAGAGCGGCCGGGCCATCTCGCTCGGGTAGAGCCACGCCAGTTCAGCGCCGGCCGCAGCACCCCAGCGCGCGGCGGCTGCCGTGACGGCCCGGCCGATGCCGCGGCGGCGGTACGCCGGCAGGGTCGCGACGCCGACGATGCCGACGCCGTAGGCGCTGACGCTGGCCGCCGCGGTGCCGCACGCGACGGTGTCGTGCCGCGCCAGGAAGAAGCGGATGCCTGGCGTCTCGATGGCCGCGCGCGGCAGCAACGCGGCGGTGACCTCGGGCGTCATGTCGAAGACCTCGGTCTGGATCGCCTGGAACGCCGCCAGGTCGTCGTCGGTGTCGACCTCCGTGACCACCACGCGGCGCGCGTCCGCGGACGGGACCTCGATGGGTGACAGCACCATCGCGGGGCGCCGGACCACGACCGTGAAGCCCCGCGCGGCGAGCAGCCGCTCCATCTCGGGGTGCTCGCCGGCCCGCAGCTCGATGCCGGGGTGTAGCCCGCGCTCGGTGAACCAGGCGACCAACCAGTCGAGCGCGGCCGCCGGGTCAGGTACCGGACCGGGCGCGAAGGCGACGTTCAGGGTCTCGTCGGGCAGCCGGGTGGCGGTGACGAGAACGCCGTGCCGCTCGGCCACCTCGCCGCCCGCGACGTAGCCGCACTGCGCGCGCCAATGAGCGTGCAGACCGGCAGTGGCCAGTTCTGCCCATTGAGCGAACTTCGTCACGCTGCGTGACTCTAGGAGGAAAGGCGTCCGCTGGACGCGAAAAGATCCGAGCCGGCCCAGGGGGGGCGGCCATCCCTACGTGACATGGAGTTCGTATGACACGCCGTGTCGTCGCCACCGCGGCACTCGCCGCCACCGCTCTCCTGACGTCCGGCGCGCTGCCGCTGGTGGGGGCCGCACACGCCGACGCCTGCGCCGCGTGGGCCGATCCCGAGGGCGACGCGAAGCCGATGGAGTTCGAGAACGCTCCGAACACCCCGGCTCTCGACATCATGGGTGCGGCGGTGGAGACCGCCGGCGGTGATGTCGTCGCGACGGTGAAGGTCAGCGACCTCGCCAGCACCTACGCCGGTACGGGTGATCTGTTCCAGGTCTCGGTAACGGTCAGCGGCGTTCGCATGACCTTCGCCGCGGGCCGCGGCGAGGCCGGTGACTTCGCGACGCTGACGTCGAGCGTGGCGACCGCGCCAGCGACGGTGCAGTTCGACCCCGCGGGGAACACCGTGCGGATGGCGACGACCTTGGCCGAGTTCGACAAGGTTGCGGGCAAGGCGGCCGCGGGTGTCGCGGCCGACTCGCTCAACGCCGCCACGGCCATGCAGGTCAACGGCACCGAGGTCGTCGCTCACGATTACACGCAGCTCGTCGAGGGGCTGACGTACGTCGTCGGCGCCGCGTGCGCCACACCGCGGACTCCGGTGGTGATCCCGCAGCCAGCGGTGGACTGCACGCCGAACATCACCGACGCCGCCGACGACGGCACGCCGAAGGGCCCCGGCGACGTCGGCACCGGCAACGATGCCTCGCTCGACGTCCGGTCGGTCGTCTTCAACAGCACCCCGCAGCACCTGATGGCGTACGTCACCGTCGCCGCGCTCGCGGACAAGCCCGCCAACTACCAGGGCGACCGGTTCGAGGTCGGGTTCAAGGCCGGGACGAAGGCGTACACCTTCTCCGCCGGGCGCGCCGGTCTCGGCCGCAGCCTGAACATGCCGGCCCCCACGCGCGGAACCGTGGACGGCGCGGCCGACGAGAAGCTCGCGGTACGCGGTGTGTTCGACCAGCCGAAGAACACCGTGGTCATCCTCATCGACCGCGCCGCCCTCAACACGGTCAACGGCTCCGCGGTGGCCGACGGCACCACGCTGACCGAGGTCGTCGTGACGACCGCCGGCGCGCAGCCCGGCATGTACCTGACGGCCGATCGGGCGGAGGCGACGGCCGAGGCCGACCGGGTCTACAAGGTCGGCGACAACCCCTGCTTCGGCCCGCCCAAGAGCAAGCTGGTCAACACCGGCGCCGTGACGACCCAGTTCGGCGACGCGGCGGCCGTGGCGGCGAAGCTCACCACGGAGGCGGGCGAGGCGCTGGCGGGCAAGACGGTCCGGTTCCAGCTCGGCGCGGTCTCGACGACGGCGACGACCGGTTCGGACGGGGTCGCCGAGGCGACGCTGGCGTCGCCGCTGGTCGCGGGCGCGTACAACCTCGTGGCGTCGTTCGCCGGTGACGCGTCGGCGAAGACGTCGTCGCTGACGACGCCGTTCACGATCGCCCAGGAGAAGACCAAGATCACGCTGTCGGTCGTCAAGAGCGGCACGAAGCGCACGGTCACCGCCAAGCTCGTCGACGACGACGGCAAGGTTCTCGCCGCGCAGCCGGTCGCGTGGTTCATCAACAACAAGGCGTCCGGCGCCCCGAAGACGAACTCCGCCGGCGTCGTGACGCTGACCACGGCGAAGCCGACGCAGACCGTGAAGGCGGTCTTCACCGCGGTCGCCGGGAAGTACGTCGGCTCGACCGCGTCCGTCAAGGTCTGATCCACGGCAGGGACTTCGATCCCTGACGGCGAAGGTCCCCGGATCGCGCTGCCACCCAGACGGCGGCGCCTCCATGCCCCGGAGGGACCATGCGCAGAGGTCTGTTCTCGTCCGCGCTCGTATCCGGCCTGCTCCTGACCGCGGCGGTGCCGTTCGCCGGAACGGCGGGTGCCGCGGCCTGCCCGGCGTGGACCGACGCCGCGGGCGACGCGTCCGTCGGCGGTCACGAGGAGCTGGCCGACGAGTCGGTGGACATCACGGCCGTCAAGGTCGAGGCGAGCTCGATGGAGCTGCGCGCGACGCTCACCGTGCCGAAGCTCGGCAACGTCAACAACTACCTGCCCGGCGACCGTTTCGAGCTGGCGATGACCGCCGGCGGCACCGCCGTCGCGCTCGTCGCGGACCGCGACGACGTGAAGCAGGGCAACCGTGTGGGTGCAGTCGTCGGCAGCACGTACACCAAGGGCGGCCAGGCGGTGTACGACATCACCGGCCACCGGGTCGTCATCACGATGCCGTACACCACCCTCGACACCGCGCTCGGCAAGCCGTTCAAGGGCCTGGAGCTGAAGGGCCTCACCGGAGCGGTGCGCGGCGCGTTCGCGCCCGTGTCGATGTCCGAGGCGCTGGACTCGGCGCCGGCGCCGGCGGCGTTGACGATGGTCGGCGGGCGGGTGTGCGGCGACGGCCACTGGGGCGCCGCGACGATCCTCCCGGTCGGCCCGGGCACGGCGATCTCGGCGGAACGCCCCGCGGCCGGCTGCTTCGGCGTCAGCGACGATAAGGGCGACGGGCGGCTGCCGAACGTCAACCCCCAGGTCCCCACGGCCGACCCGGACCTCGACATCCTCGGCGTGACGCTGCGGGCGACCGACCGGATGCTCTACGCGTACCTGAAGATCGACAAGCTGGAGAACGGCGGCCCGGCACGTGCCGACGGGCACCGGTTCAGCGTCGACTTCACGTTCAACAACCACCTGTTCTCGGTCGCGGCGTCGCAGTACAAGAACGCGCAGTCTCAGCAGATCCGCGAGGGGCTGGCCGGCCCGGGGCTCTCCGGGAAGATGGTGCAGATGTCGCTCGACACGCCGAGCGGCACCGACGTCGCGTACGCGCGGGCTAACGTCACGCCGCCGTACGTCCCGTCCGACTCGAAGGCGTTCTTCGACGTGCCGAACAGCACGGTCGTCCTCGGCATCCCGATCGCCGACATCCAGCGCTACGGCGGCACGCGGTTCCACGGCGCCTCGATCACGGGCATCTCGGCCCGCGCGACCGGTGACTTCTACCGCAACTCGCTGATCGCGGACACCGCACCCTCGACCGGTGCGCAGCCGTACAGCTGGGTGGCCGGCGAGAACAAGTGCTTCTCGCTGCCGACCAAGCTCACGCTCACGACGGTCAAGGCCGGCGCGGTCCGCAACGTCGTCGCGAAGCTGACGACGAACGGCGTTCCGGTCGTCGGTGAGGCGGTCGCGTTCAACGCGGGCGGCAAGCGGTCCGCGATCGTGACCGACGCCCGCGGTGTCGCGGTGCTGAAGGGCGTGAAGCCCGGCACCAAGGTGGTCGCGTCGTTCACGGGCGTGGGCTACCGCGCCAGCTCGGCGACCGGCAAGGCGTAGCCCCCGCACGTCGTTACGTCCCGACGGCCCGGCTCCCCAGGGAGACCGGGCCGTCGGCGTACGATGGCGGCAATCCCGACCGAGGCTGAGAGGCCGGCTTTGAGCATCTCCGCGAACGGCTTCGACACCGTTCTCGTCGTGGACTTCGGCGCGCAGTACGCGCAGCTCATCGCGCGGCGCGTACGCGAGGCGCGGGTCTACAGCGAGATCGTCCCGCACACCATGCCGGTGCCCGAGATGCTGGCGAAGCGGCCGAAGGCGATCATCTTGTCCGGCGGCCCGGCGTCCGTGTACGCCGAGGGTGCGCCGCAGGTGGACGCGGCGCTGTTCGAGACGGGCGTGCCGACGCTCGGCATCTGCTACGGCTTCCAGGCGATGGCGCGCGCGCTCGGCGGCAACGTCGAGAAGACCGGCGTCGCGGAGTTCGGCGGCACGCCGTTGCGCGTGCTGCAGGAGCGCACGCTGTTCCACGGGCTGCCGTTGGAGCAGGACGTGTGGATGTCGCACGGCGACTGCGTAGCCGCGGCACCCGAGGGCTTCGTCGTGACGGCGACGTCCGAGGGCGCGCCGGTGGCGGCGTTCGAGGACGACGGCCGGCGGCTGTACGGCGTGCAGTTCCACCCCGAGGTGATGCACACGGCTTACGGCCAGAAGGTCCTCGAGCAGTTCCTCTACGAGGGCGCTGGCTGCCAGCCGAGCTGGACGATGGTGAACATCGTCGACGAGGCGGTGGACGCGATCCGCGCGCAGGTCGGCGGGAAGCGGGTCGTCTGCGGGCTGTCGGGTGGCGTGGACTCGGCGGTCGCGGCGGCGTTGGTGCACAAGGCCGTCGGCGACCAGCTCACCTGCGTGTTCGTGGACCACGGGCTGCTGCGCAAGGGCGAGGCCGAGCAGGTCGAGAACGACTTCGTCGCCTCGACCGGCGTGCGGCTCAAGGTCGTGGACGCGGCCGAACGGTTCCTCTCCGCGCTGGCCGGCGTGTCCGACCCGGAGACCAAGCGCAAGATCATCGGCCGGGAGTTCATCCGCGTCTTCGAGGCGGCCGCGCGCGAGGTGGTCGAGGAGGCGGGCGCGCACGGCGAGAGCGTGGACTTCCTCGTCCAGGGCACGCTGTACCCCGACGTCGTGGAGTCCGGCGGCGGCGAGGGCGCGGCGACCATCAAGAGCCACCACAACGTCGGCGGGCTGCCGGACGACCTGCAGTTCGCGCTCGTGGAGCCGTTGCGGAAGCTGTTCAAGGACGAGGTGCGCCGGGTCGGCGAGGAGCTCGGCCTGCCGCCGGAGATCGTCTGGCGGCAGCCGTTCCCCGGGCCCGGCCTGGGCATCCGGATCGTCGGCGAGGTCACGCGGGAACGCCTCGACGTGCTGCGCGAGGCGGACGCGATCGCCCGCGAGGAGCTGTCCCGCGCCGGGCTCGACCGCGACATCTGGCAGTGCCCTGTGGTGCTGCTGGCGGACGTGCGTTCGGTGGGTGTCCAGGGCGACGGGCGGACGTACGGCCACCCGGTCGTCCTGCGCCCGGTGTCGTCGGAGGACGCGATGACCGCCGACTGGACGCGGGTGCCGTACGACGTCCTGGCCCGCATCTCGACGCGCATCACCAACGAGGTCCGCGCGGTCAACCGGGTCGTCCTCGACGTGACCAGCAAGCCCCCCGGCACCATCGAATGGGAGTAACGCAGCAGTGTCAGCGCGGCAGCTGCGCGCGCAGATCGCGTAGGCGCCGTCCGGTGCGTTCGTGCTGCCAGTTCGCCCAGCCGTCGACCTCGCTGCCGACGAAGTCACGCAGCGCGGGAGATGGTGCACGGTAGCGCCCCTGCTCCGTCGTCACCCACCCGGCGGCGTCGATCGTGGCGCGGAAGGTGCGTCCCTTGCGGACCTGGGTGTGCACCAACGAGTCGCCGGGCTTCACCAGCCCCGCGTCGAGAAGTGGCGCCAGGGCGCCGCGCGGCCCGCGGGCGGGGGCGCCCGCCGGGGCCGGTGGCACGTCGAGCAGCCGCCGCAGCACGTCGTTGGGCGTCTCGAACCCGCGCGCGTGCCGCTCCAGGTACGCGTACACGTCGTTGTCGATGTCGATCTTCACGTCACTCCTAATCTGAAATCTGACAGACTTCGAAGATTACAGATTAGTCAGACTGCGTCAAGGGGTAGCCTCGCCCTCATGAACGCGCTGCAGGGGCTGGCCGCCATCGGGTTCGACTGCACCGGGGACCCGGCCGCGCTGGCGCGGTGGTGGCAGGGGCTGCTCGGCGGCGAGGTCGAGGTGGACGACGAGGGCGCGACGCTGCGCGTGCCGGGCTGGCCGAACCTCGACTTCTTCCGGGTGCCCGAGCCGAAGACGGTCAAGAACCGGCTGCACCTCGACATCCGCGCGACCGACTACGACGCCGCGGTCGCGGCCGCGCTCGCCCACGGCGCCACCCGCGCCGACGACGTGTACGAGGGCGACCGCTGGCAGGTGCTGCGCGATCCCGAGGGCAACGAGTTCTGCATCCTCCGCCCGCGCCCGGACTAACAGGGACGGTCGCAGGGGATACGCCGGTCATGCGCGCGGTGGCGGTGGCCTTGACGGCGGTGGTGCTAACGGCGTGCGCGGGAGACGGCGCCGCGCCACGGGCGGGGACGACCGAGGGGCCGGCGTCGCTGTCGGCGACCCCTACGGTTTCGGCGGTGGCCGACGACGTGCTGGTGAAGGCGGCGCTGCGCAAGACCCGCGCGGCGAAGACCGGGAGGTACGTCGTCGAGGGTTCGACCGTGCTAACCGCCGGAGCGGTCACGGTGCGCCGCGCCGGGGAGTACGACGTCGCTGCCGGCCGCGCGTCGACGGACTCGACCTTCATCCCCGACCCGCCGGACCTGCTGCGCGCCATCACCGGCAAGGACGTGAACGCCGCGGACCTGCGCAGCACCAGCGTCGTGACGACGACCAAGGCGTACCTCAACATGCCCGCCTGGCCGGCGGCGTTCAGGGGGCGCTGGCTCGCGTTCGACGCCGGCGACATCGAGCAGGCGACCGGGGTCGCGGCCGACTTCGAGTCCGCGGTGTTCCCGCCGATGCTCGACATGCTGCGGCACGCCTCCCCGAGCACGACAGCGGACAACGACCCCGCCGTCGCGCACGTGGCCGTCCCGGCCGGGTACGCGCTGCTGGCGCTGCCGTCGTCCTCGACGCGCAAGATGGTCGCCGCCGGGCTGGACCTCGAGAACCTGGGGGAGGAGGTCGCGGTCGAGGTCCGCGTGGTCGACGGGCTCATCGCGTCGGTGTCGTTCGACGCGAAGGACGCGTACGCCGCCGCGGCCGCCGAGATCGGGACCGCCGCCGCCGCCGACCAGATCAGCGCCCTACCGACGTCGATCGAGGTGACGGGCCACGGCAAGCCGGTCACGATCACGGTGCCGCCCCCGTCGAAGATCCTGACGAAGGAGGAGTTCGAGCGGCTCCCGCGGGGTTAGTCCGACCGCCAGGACTCCCACAGCTCGGCGTAGCTGCCGCCGCGGGCGAGCAGCTCGTCGTGCGCGCCGAGCTCGGTGATCCGGCCGTCCTCGACCACGGCGACCCGGTCGGCGTCGTGCGCGGTGTGCAGCCGGTGCGCGATGGCGACGACGGTACGGCCGTGCAGCACGGCGGCGAGCGAGCGTTCAAGGTGCCGCGCGGCGCGCGGGTCCAGCAACGACGTCGCCTCGTCCAGTACCAGCGTGTGCGGGTCCACGAGAACCAGCCGGGCGAGCGCCACCTGCTGCGCCTGCGCGGGCGTGAGCGCGCTGCCGCCGGAGCCCACCTTGGTGTCCAGCCCCTCGGGCAGCGCCAGTGCCCAGTCGAGTGCGTCCACCGCCGCCAGGGCGTTGCGCAACGTCTCCTCGGTCGCCTCGGGCGCGGCGAGCCGGAGGTTCTCGGCGAGCGTCCCGACGAACACGTGGTGCTCCTGCGTGACGAGCGCGACCTCGCGGCGGAGCCGTTCGAGCGGCAGCTCCAGCAGCGGAACGCCGCCGAGCGCGACGCGCCCGGTACGCGGCCCGTGCACGCCGGCCAGCAGCCGCCCGAGGGTGGACTTGCCCGCGCCGCTGGGGCCGACGACGGCGAGCCGCTCGCCGGGCCGGACGGCGAGGTCGACGCCGTGCAGCACGTCGCGGCCGTCCACGTACGCGAATCGCACGTCGTCCACGTCCAACCGCTCGTCGGCCGGCTCCGCGCCGGACGGCGTGCGGTCGTCGGGCACGGCGGTCACGCCGACCAGCCGGGCGAGTGACGCGGCGCCGACCTGGATCTCGTCGAGCCAGCTCAGCAGCGTGTCGAGCGGGTCGAGCAGCTGGCGCATGTAGAGCGTGACGGCGGTCACCTGCGCGAGCGACGCGTGGCCGCGCGCGTGCAGCCACCCGCCGAGGACGAGAACGGCGGCGATCGGGACGACGTACGAGATGTCCATGGCCGGGAACCACACGCTGCGCAGCCGGAGCGTGTACCGCTCGGCGTCCCACGCCTCGCCGAGGTCGTCGTCGGTGCGGTCACGGCGGCGGCGTTCCATCCGCAACGCCTCGACGGTGCGCGCCCCTTCGGCCGACTCGGCGATGGTCGCGTTGACGACTGACCACGCCGCGCGCTCGCGGATGTAGCCGGCCGGCGCGCGGCGCAGGTACCAGCGGGTGAACCCCCACAGCGACGGCACCGCGATCAAAGCCCCGACCGCGACCTGCGGCGCCACGACGAACGCGGCGATGACGGTGAGCACGGTCGTCGTCAGCGCCACGACGAACTCAGGGATCGCGGAGCGGACGGCTCGCGCGAGCGTGTCGATGTCGCCGGTCATCCGGGTCAGCAGGTCGCCGGAGCCGGCCGACTCGACGGTGGACAGCGGCAGCGCGACGACCGACTCGAGGAACTCCTCGCGCAGCTCCGCGAACACCTCCTCGGCCAGCGTCAGCGACGCGAGCCGGGACAGCCGGGTCAGCACGGTC
>DATLNJ010000066.1:0-32499 GCA_035536815.1 Frankiaceae bacterium | reverse complement strand
TGACGGCCATGTTGTAGCTCGGCCGGAAGCTGGACCGCAGCGGGTACGTGCGGGTGCTGGCGAGACCCGCGACCGCGAGCGGGTCGAGCCCGGGCTGCCAGAGCACGACGGCGTGACCCTCGACGTCGATGCCGCGGCGGCCGGCCCGGCCGGTGAGTTGCGTGTACTCCCCCGGCGTGACGTCGGCGTGCGTCTCGCCGTTCCACTTCACCAAGCGTTCGAGGACGACCGAGCGGGCCGGCATGTTGATGCCGAGTGCGAGCGTCTCGGTCGCGAAGACCGCCTTCACCAGCCCGCGGACGAACAGCTCCTCGACGCACTCCTTGAACGTCGGGATCAGGCCCGCGTGGTGGGCCGCGATGCCTCGCTCCAGGCCGTCCAGCCACTCGTAGTAGCCGAGGACGGCGAGGTCCTCCTCGGGCAGCTCGGCGCAGCGCAGCTCGACGTACTCGCGGACCCTGATGCGCTCGTCGGGGGTGTTGAGGCGCAGCCCGCCGCGCAGGCACTGCTGCACCGCCGCGTCGCACCCCGCCCGGCTGAAGATGAACGTGATGGCGGGCAGCAGCCCCTCGCGGTCCAGCTTCTCGACCACCTCGGCCCGGGTCGGGACGGGGGTGCTGTTGCGCGGCCGGTGGCCCCCGCGCTTCGGGCGGCGGTCGTACGTCTCGCCGAACTGCCGCTCCTCCCGCGCCAGCCTGGTCAGCGCGGGGTTGACCTGCGGCCGGTCGCCGTCGCCGGCGAAGAGGTCGTACATCCGGCCGCCGACGAGCACGTGCTGCCAGAGCGGGACCGGCCGGTGCTCCTCGACGACGACGCGGGTGTGGCCGCGGACGGTGACCAGCCAGTCCGCGAACTCCTCGGCGTTGGAGACCGTGGCGGAGAGGGAGACGACGCGAACCGACGGCGGGAGGTGGATGATCACCTCCTCCCAGACGGCGCCGCGGTAGCGGTCGGAGAGGTAGTGCACCTCGTCCATGACGACGTAGCCGAGGCCGCGCAACGCGTCCGAGGACGCGTAGAGCATGTTGCGGAGGACCTCGGTGGTCATGACGACGACGGGCGCGTCGCCGTTGATGGCGTTGTCGCCGGTGAGCAGGCCGACGCTGCCGGGGCCGTGGCGGGCCAGCAGGTCGCCGTACTTCTGGTTCGACAGGGCCTTGATCGGCGTCGTGTAGAAGCACTTCTGCCCGGTGGCGAGGGCCAGGTGGACCGCGAACTCGCCCACGACGGTCTTGCCGGCGCCGGTCGGCGCGGCGACCAGGACGCCCTCCCCCGCTTCCAGCGCCGCGCAGGCCGAGACCTGGAACGCGTCGAGCGGGAACTCGTACCGAGCCGCGAACCTGCTCAGCTCGGACATGCGGTCCAGCCTAACGGCGGCCGCCGCGGGCGGCGCCCCGCAAACGGGAGCGCCACGCCGCGGCGGGTGCGCGGGCTAGCAGTTGAAGGAGATGCCGAACTTCTCGAGCAGCGGGTACTCGGGGCAGTAGCACGGCTCGCCCGGCTGGCCGCCGCCGCACACCGCGTTGGCGGGGGCGGCGAGGCCGCCGACCATGACGGCGGCGAACGCGGCCACGACGGTCATCGACAGGGCACGGCGCATGAGGGGCTCCTTGAGGGGAGGGAGGGGCTGGTGCGAGGCGCAGCCTACGGCACGGGCGCGCCGGCCCCGGGGTCCGGCGCGAGCGGCGCGAGCGGCGCGGGGGGCGCGAACACCTCGACGGCGCCGGGCACGCACGCGCAGGTGACCGGCAGCGGGCCGATCCGCTCGCCGTCGGCGTACGCGACGACGCCCTCGGACTCGACGGTGACCGTCCGCGCGCGGCGCACCGTGACGGCCGGGTGGTGGACGTGCTCGCCGGTCCGCGCCTTCGGCAGCGTCTTCACGAACTCGACCTTCGAGACCGGGCCGAGCACGCAGACGTCGAGCAGCCCGTCGTCGACGATCGCGTCGGGGGTCACCCGGATGCCGGCGCCGTACGACTGCGCGTTGCCGACGGCGACGAGCATCGCGTCGGTCTCCCAGCGCTCGCCGTCCAGCGTCAGCGTGAACGGAAGCGCCTTGAACCGCGGCAGCTCCAGCGCGATGGCAACGTCGTAGCGGGCGCCGCCCTTCGGCCAGCGCAGCCGGTTCGCGCGCTCGTTGACCGCCGAGTCGAACCCGGCGCCGAGCACGCAGCCGAACCAGCGTTCGCCGCCGGCATCGCTGGCCCGCACCGCGTCGATCCGCCGGCGGCTCCCGGCCAGCACCAGCTCGACCGCGGCGACGGGGTCGGCCGGGATGCCGAGGCAGGTGGCGAGGTCGTTGCCGGTGCCGGCGGGCACGATGCCGAGCGGCGTGTTCGTGCCGGCGGTGGCCTGGAGCGCGAGGTGCACCATGCCGTCGCCGCCGAGCGCGACGACCGCGTCCACGCCGTCGGTCACGGCGGCGTGCGTCAGGTCGCGGGCGTGGTCGGCGTCCACGCCGACGACCGTGCGGACGTGGGCGCGGCCCTGGCGCAGGCGTTCCTCGACGGTGGCGCGCAGCGCGGCGCCGCGGCCCTTGCCGGAGGTCGGGTTGACGACCAGCGCGATGTCCACGGCGCGGAGCCTAGCCGCGGCCGTGCCCGGTCAGAGCGGCGAGATCTCGTCGTCGGCCCAGTTGTCGGTGCTCTCGGTGTCCCGGCGGCGGCGCACCCGGTCTCGTAGCCGGCCGAACAGGATGACGACCTCGTACGACAGGCAGAGCGGCAGCCACATGGCGAGGAACGTGAACGGGTCCTGCGACGGCGTGATCACGGCGGCGAAGACGCACAGGCCGAAGAACATGCCGCGCCGCCACCGCCGCAGCTTCTCGGTCGGGGCCACGCCGACGACGTTGAGGAAGATCATCAGCAGCGGGAACTCGAACGACACGCCGAACGCCAGCAGGATCAGCGTCACGAAGCTCAGGTACTTGTCGACGGTCAGGATCGACGTGATCGAGCCGCCGCCGACCGCGAGCAGGAAGCGGAGGCCGTTCGCGAGGGTGAAGTACGCGAACACCGCGCCGCCGGCGAACAGCAGGATCGACGCGGCCACGAACGGCACCGCCCAGCGCCGTTCCCTCGGGTGCAGGCCGGGCGTGACGAACTGCCACAGCTGCCACAGCCAGACCGGCGCCGACACGACCGCGCCGGCCAGCAGGGCCACCCGCATGCGGATCATGAACTGGTCGAGCACGCCGGTGACGTAGAGCTGGCAGTCGCCGCCGCCGGGCGGGAAGCGCAGGTGCGCGGGCAGGTCGCAGTACGGGCGTTGCAGGAACGCGAGGATCGGCTCGAAGAACACGAACGCCGCGATCGTGGCGAGGGTCAGCGCGACGACGCTCTTGATCATCCGTGCGCGCAGCTCGGTGAGGTGCTCGACCAGCGTCATCCGCGAGTCGTCCGGCGCCGAGGAACGGCGGCGCGGGCGGGCGGTGGTCTCGGTCATGGCGTCCGGCGGCGGGGTCGCGGGTCAGCCGGCGCCGGCGTCGCGGTCACGGCGTCGGTCTCCGGCTGTGGTGGCGCGGCGGGCGCGGGCGATCGCGGTCAGCGGGTCTCGGACCGGTCCGTCCGGGTGGCCTTCCACTCCTCGAACTCCCGCTGCTCCCGCGCGGCGTCGGTCTCCGCCAGCGCGGGCTGGTCGTCGTTGCGCAGCCCCTTGGTCTCGGACTTGAAGATGCGCATCGAGCGGCCGAGCGACCGCGCGGCGTCCGGCAGCTTCTTCGACCCGAACAGCAGCACGAGGACGGCCAGGATCGCGAACAGCTCGAAGCCTTGGGGCAGGTTCATCCGAAATCCTTCGCGTCAGCCGGGGATGCCAAGTCTACGCCGCGCCGGTTCGCCCACACAGGACTCTCGGCAACATCGCAGGCCGGTCGTCAGGCGCGTTCGGACGACGCCGCGCGCTCCGGCGGCCGCACCGCCTCCATCGCGGCGGTCGCGTCCGCGATCCGGGTGGAGGCGTCGGCGACCGTCCGGCCGAGCTGCTTGACCTGCCGGAACGCGCGTACCAGCAGTAGCGCGCTCAGCAGCAACCCGGCCGCGAACACCGAGCCGGCGAACACCCACACGTACAGCACCCGCGCATCGTACGGCGGCACCCGGCTCGGGTCGCCCTGCCCCACCTGCGGCGGCGGGGTGTCAGAAGGCGGCGGTCAGGCCGCGGGGATGGCGGTGGGTCCGCGTGGTCGGCTGGTGAGGGTGGCGCCACCCGGGCGGGTCGCCTGGACGGTGCCGTCCGGGGCGAGGGTGAGGGTGTGGGCTCGGTCGTGGACGAGGTGGTGGTGGTAGCGGCAGAGCAGGACGAGGTTGGCAGCGTCGGTGGGTCCGCCGTGCCGCCAGAACCGGACGTGGTGGGCTTCGCAGTGGGCGGCGGGGCGGGGGCAGCCGGGGTAGCGGCAGCCGCCGTCGCGCAGGGTGACGTAGCGGCGCAGGCCGGGTGGGATGAGCCGGGTGGCCCGGCCGAGTTCCAGCGGCACCGCGTCGGCGTCGAGGACGAGGCGGCGGAAGGTGGCGTCGCAGGTGAGCCGGTCGAGCGCGGCGGGGGTGAGCGGGGTGCCGTCGCCCAGGGTGGCGGGCTCGGCGCCGGGCGCGCCGGCGCCGCCGGTGGTGCCTGCGGTGAGGGTGGTGGCGGGGACGTGGACGACGATTTCGGGGCGGTGTCCGCCGCTGACGGGCAGCGCGGCGTGGGTGGTGGCGACGGTGACGAGGTCGGTGAGGGCGTCGGCGCGTTGCTGCGCGCGGGAGCGGCTGTCGGTGGCGGGGTTGGCGGCGAGGAGGGCGTCGAGGGCGCCGGTGAGCAGGATGCCGGCTTCGGGGTCGAGCATCCCGGCGATGCTGGTCATCCCGCCGAACGTGCGCCCGAGGGTGAGCCAGCGGGTGTCGTAGCGGCGTTCGGTGTCCCTTTCGAACTCTTCCGGCGCCACCGTCGCGACCCAGCGCCGGACGACGGTCGCGAACCGCAGCGGGTCGAGTTCGCGCGCCCACCGCACCAGCGACGCCTCCCCGGCCGCGACGGTGGCCGGGTCGAGGTGGCGGGTCTGGGCGGCGAGGACCCGGGCGTGCGCGGCGGTGACCTGGCCGGCCGACCACGCGGCGGCCGTCAGCGGGAGCCGGTCGAGGGCGCGGGCCAGGCCGACGGTGCGGCGGGCGTCGCGGTCGGCGGCGCCCAGCCGGTCACGTAGCCAGCACGCGGTGGACGCGGCGCCGTCGGCGTCGGCGGCGTCGCGGCGGTCGAACACCCGCACCGCCGCCGCCTGCGCGGCCTGCGCCCGGCGGACCAGCGTCTCCAGCGCGACGATCCGGGCACCGAGGTCGGCGTCGGACAGCGCGCCCGGGTCGACGTCGAGGAACGCCCCCACCGCCACCGGCAGCTCGCTCATGTCACCCCCGTTCACGCCGATCAGGTCATGCAACGACGCTACCGAGGGGGTGTGACAAAAACGCGGCGGGCAGGCGGGGTGGCCGCAAACAAACGACCACCCCCGCACAGGGCCGGCGGGGGTGGTCGTCAGGTCAGGGGTTGCTAGCGCGTGGGTACCTGCGCGGCCGCGGCGGCGACGGAGGTGCAGGTCGCGAGCTGCAGGGCGAAGTCGAGGAGGTCGTCGTACGTGAGGGTCGGGCCGGCCTTGGCCTCGAGCGCCTCGGCGGGCACCTCCCAGACCTGGGCACGGACGCCGCCGCTCATGAGCAGCGACACCACGTGGTCGTCGGCCGGCTTGCGCACCTCGTCGGTGCACTTGGGGCAGACGAACGTGTAGTACGACTGCGGCGCGTGGTTGCAGACCATCAGCGTCACGTCCTCGGACGTGAGCTCGACCTCGCCACAGGCGGGGCAGGAAGCCTTGATCGTGGTCACGGCCGTCGTCCTCTCCCGATACGGGGTCCGCCGCATTCAGGCGAACACCATCGGTTTCGGCAGCAACGTCGATTTGCTTGACCGCCGTACGGTGTCATCCGCGAAGCACCCGTACGGACTAGTCCTCGCCGAGCTCCGCGTACGCCGCCAGCGCCTCCCGCGCAGCCGACGCGACCGCCGCTGCGAGCGACGCAGGCGCCACGACGCTGGCGTGCGGGCCGAGCCGCAGGAGCAGCCGGCGCAGCCAGCCGTCGTCGTGGACCCGCAGGTCGAGCCGCACGCCGCCGCCGGGCAACTCCTCGACGGTCTCGTACGGGTAGTAGTCGGCCACCCAGCGCGCCTCGCGGTCGAGCAGCAGGGTGACCAGCGGGTCGGACGGCGCCGGCCGGTACAGCCCCTCGGCCAGCGAACGCGGCTCCACGCTGGCCGGCACCGCCGCCGCGTCAGGCAGCGCCACGGCCGACACGACCCGGTCCAACCGGAACAGCCGGACGTCCTCGACCCGCCGGCACCACCCCTCGAGGTACCAGCGGCCGTCCATGTTGAGGATGCGCATCGGGTCCACGTCGCGTTCGGAGACCTCGTCGCGGCTGGGGTTGTGGTAGCTCAGGTGCAGCCGCCGGCCGGCCTCGACGGCGCGTTCGACGGTCGCGAGCGTCTCCCCCGCCTCGTCCAGGGACACCTCCACGCGCGTTGCCGCCGCGGGCTCCACCACCGACGCCAGGGCCGACTCCAGCTTGGCCAGCGCGCGGTCCAGCGCGTCCCGCTCGACCAGCCCCGGCTCGGCGGCCAGCGCCCGCGCGGCGACGACGAGCGCCAGCCCCTCCTCCGGCGTCAGCGTCAACGGCCGGGCGATGGTGTCGGCGTTCGTGACGGTGATGCGGTCGCCCTCGTAGGACACCTCGATGAGGTCGCCGGGCGTGTAGCCGGGCAGGCCGCAGAAGAACAGCAGGTCGAGGTCGTCGCGCAGCTGCCGCTCGGTGACGCCGAACACCTCGGCCGCCTCGGCGACCGGGATGCCGGGGTGCTGCTGGAGGTACGGCACCAGCGAGAGCATCCGCGCGAGCCGGCTCTGCGTCCGCGTCGCGGTCACGCCGGCACCGCCCGCAGCCGGGCCACGACGGCGTCGCGCGCGGGCGCCGGCGACTCCACCACGACGTCCGGCCCGAAGCCGACCATCCACTCCGCGAACCGGTCCACGTCGCCCAACGGCACCTCGGCGCGCGCCCACCCGCCGTCCAGCTCGGTCACCGACAGCGCCGCGCGCCGGACGTCCCAGGCGGCGCCCGGCGCGAGGCGGACGTACGCCGTACCCGTCGCCGGGTCGTCGTCGAACGGCGCCACCATCCCCCGCAGGTTCGCCCCCTCGGGCACCTCCACGACACCGGGCGCGCCCACCGGCGACACCGCGCCCGCGATCCGCGACAGCCGGAACACCCGCGGCGCCGACCGGTCGCGGTCGTGGCCGACGACGTACCACTTGCCGTGCCGGTGCACGAGCCCCCACGGCTCGATCGTGCGGACCACCGGCTGGTCGGCGTACGACGGCCGGTAGGCGAACGACACCGCCTGCGCCGCGCGCACCGCCGCCAGCAGCGGCTCGAACGACTCCTCGCGCGCCGCCACCCGCGGCTCCACCGCCGCCGACGCCACCGGGTCGGCCTCGATGCCGGCCGCGCGCAGCTTCAGCAACGCGCTCCGGCTCGCGTCGGCGAGCCCCGCCGACTGCCACAGCCGCGCCGCGAGGCCCACCGCGGCCGCCTCGTCCGGCTCCAGCGGGATCGCCGGCAGCTCGTACGACGACCGCGGGATGCGGTAGCCGACCTCGTCGCCCCAACCGTCCAGGGGCTCTGTCTCCAGCGGCACGCCGAGGTCGCGCAGCTCCTCCTTGTCGCGCTCGAACTGCCGCCGGAACGACTCGTAGTCGCCGTGGTCGTAGCCCGGCACGACGTCGCGGATCTGCTCGACGGTCACGGGCCGGCGCGCCGAGAGCAGCATGAGCAACAGGTTGACCAGCCGCTCGAGCTTGCGCGCGGACACGGGCGGCTACTGCTGGTCGTCCACGACGGCGGGCGCGCCGCCTGTGCCGACGACGTCCACGACGAACACCAGCGTCTTGCCACCCAGCGCGCCGTCGGGCTCCTCGCCGTAACCGAGCCGCGGCGGGATGACGAGCTGCCGGCGGCCGCCGACGCGCATCCCGAGCAGCCCCTTGTCCCAGCCCTCGATGACGTCACCGCCGCCGAGGGTGAACTGGAACGGGTGGTTGCTGGCCCAGGAGGACTCGACCTCCTTGCCGGAGTCGAACTCCATGAGGACGTAGTGGACGCTGACGACCTGGCCGGGAATGACCGCGGCGCCGGTGCCCACGGTGATGTCCTCGGTCACCAGGTCCTTCGGCGCCGGCCCGGACGGCTTCGTCACCTTCGGCTTCGCAGTCGCGACGGGGACGTTCGCGCTCGGCGACGGCGCGGTCCTCGGCTCGTCGGATCCGCCCGCGCACGCGGACAGCACGACGGCGGCGAGCAGGGTGGCGACGGTGCGGCGCAACGTGCTTCTCCTCGGGCTGGCGACGGCACCTCTCACGCTACCGTGCGCGGTGTGATCCGCATCCGCGAGGGACGCGTTCTGGGGACGACGCGTTCGTGGCCCGGTGCGGTCGAGCTGTCGGTCGAGGTGGACGGCGCGCCTGCCGCCGCGCTCGCCTACCCCGCGCTCGTCGGGACCCCCGAGACCGGCGACCTCGTCGTCCTCAACACCAGCGCCGTGGACCTCGGCCTGGGCACCGGCGGGTACCACCTCGTCGTCGCGATCCCGGGCCGCGTACCCGCGCCCACCGGACGCGGGGGGCACATCGTCAAGGCGCGGTACACGCCGTACCAGGCCACCGTCCTCGGCGTCTCCGAGGAGGCGTCGCCGCACGCCGCCGTGATGACGGCCGCGACGTCGGTGGACGGCATGCCGGTGGTGATCGCGGACCTGCACTCGGCGCTCCCCGCGATCGTCGCCGGCCTGGCCGAACGCCGCCCGCAGACCCGCGTCGCGTACGTCATGACCGACGGCGGCGCGCTCCCGCTCTGGCTGTCGCGCACCGTCGTCGCGCTGCGCGACCGGCTGGCCGGTACCGTCACGGCCGGGCAGGCGTTCGGCGGCGACCTCGAAGCCGTCACCACGCACGAGGCGCTGCTCGCCGCGCGGCACGTCCTGCACGCGGACGTCGCCGTCGTCACCCAGGGTCCTGGCAACCTCGGCGTCGGGACGCCCTGGGGCTTCTCCGGCGTGGCGGCCGGCGACGCCGTCAACGCCGTCGCCGCGGTCGGCGGCCGCGCCGTCGCCTCCCTGCGCATCTCCGACGCCGACCCGCGCGAACGCCACCGCGGCGTCAGCCACCACAGCCGGACGGCGTACGGCCGGGTCGCGCTCGCCCGCGCGCAGGTCGTCGTGCCGGCGCTGCCCGAGCCGCTGGCGAGCGATGTCGAACGCGACCTGGCCGACTCCGGGATCGCGGCCCGCCACGACGTCGTACGGGTCGCCGCCGACGGCCTGGTCGAGACGCTCGAACGCTGCGGCCTCCCGCTGTCGACGATGGGCCGCGGCCTCGCCGAGGACACCGCGTACTTCGTCGCCGCGGCGGCGGCCGGCCGGCACGCGGCCGCCCTCCTCGCGGAGCCGGGGGACGCGCCGGCGTGAGGCTGCACCGCCCGAGGCCGGAACGCCCGCCCGTCGTGACGGCGCGCCGGGCCATGTGGCGGGCCGGCGGCCTGCTCGCGGCGGCGAACCTGGTCGGCGCGTCGCTGTCGTGGCTCTACCTGGCCGTCATCTCCCCCAACCCGCCGGAGATCACTGACGCCATCCAGGCGGACATCCGGCAGACCAGCATCGTGACGTTCGCCGTCTTCATGGCCGTCAGCGCGCTGGTCGTCGGGCCGATCGTCAACGCCCGCGCCAACCGCGTGGCCGGCTGGGCCGGGGAGGGCCGCCCGCCGGCTCCGGACGAGGTCGAGGGCGTGCTGGCGTTCCCGCGCTGGCTGCTCGTCGCCGCGCAGTCCGTGTGGCTGTGCGCGGCGGTGACGTTCGGGGTGCAGCAGGCGACGTTCGACGTCGGGCCGCTGCTCGTCTGGCGGGTCGTGACGGGCATCCTGCTCGGCGGCCTCATCACCTCGACGCTGACCTATCTGTCCGTCGAGCGCACCCTGCGCCCGCTCGCCGGCCTCGTGCTGTCGTACGGCGTTCTCGACCGCCCGCGGGCGCCCGGCATCCTGCCGCGCATCGTCGTGTCGTGGCTGCTCGGGTCCGGGCTGCCGCTGCTGTCCGTCGGCCTCACCCAGACCATTCGCACACCGCAGGAACGCCAGCAGCTCACCGGTGCCATCTGGTTCCTCGTCGCCGTCGGCCTCGTCACCGGCGCGGCCATCATGGTCATCGCCGGGAAGTCCGTCGCCGAGCCGATCCGCGACCTGCGCGAGCTGCAGCGCGAGGTGCAGCTCGGCCGTTACGACGTCCGCGTCGCCGTCTCCGACGCGTCCGAGGTCGGTCTGTTGCAGACCGGCTTCAACGAGATGGTGGCCGGCCTCGACGAACGCCGCCGCCTCCAGGACCTGTTCGGCCGGCACGTCGGCGAGGACGTCGCCCGGCAGGCACTGGAGCGTGGCATCGAGCTCGGCGGCGAGGTGCGCGACGTCAGCGTGCTGTTCGCGGACGTCGTCGGCTCCACGACGCTCGCCGCGCAACGGCCGGCCGACGAGCTGCTGCGCGGTCTCAACGCGTTCTTCGGCGCCGTCGTCCACGCGGCGCGCACCGAGGGCGGCTGGGTGAACAAGTTCGCCGGCGACGGCGCGCTCTGCGTCTTCGGCGCGCCCGGCGACCTGCCGGGCCACCGCGCGGCGGCGTTGCGCGCCGCGGGCCGGCTGCGCGACCTGCTCGCCGCGCTGCCGGCGTCGTACGGCATCGAGGCGGCGATCGGCGTCTCGTCCGGCACGGTGACCGCAGGCAACGTCGGCGCCGAGGAACGGTTCGAGTACACCGTCATCGGCGACCCCGTGAACGAGGCCGCGCGGCTCACCGAGCTGGCGAAGACGGCGCCGGGGCGGGTGCTGGCCAGCGGCCCCACGGTGGCCGGTGCGGGTGCGGACGGCGCCGCGTGGCGCGGTGTCGGCGCGGAGACGTTGCGCGGCCGGTCGGCGCCGACCGAGCTCTACGCGCCGGGCTGACCCCGCCGCGCCGCGCCGCGCCGCGTCCGCCGGCGACGCACGCGACGCCAGGTTTTGGCGGCGTGCGGGTACCGGCGCCGGCGGCGTCGTTGCCAGGCGGGGATCGCGTGCGGTAGGAAACGCGCATCCGGTGAGGGGGAACACCATGTCACGCCTCGCGTACTCCATCGGCGCCGGCTGCGTCGCGGTCGCGCTGAGCACGGCCTCGATCCCGGCTGGCGCGGCTCCGAGGTCGCACCTGTACGACTGCTTGACCTGGATCGGCGGGACCACGTGGGTGGACACCGCCCTGTGCATCGTTCTGGAGTCGCTGCCGCCCGAGGTCGCCGAGCCGCTGCGGCCGGTCGTAGCGGAGCCGGCCGCCCAGTGTGCGGCGGGGCATTGGGAGGCGTGCGACCAGTTCGTGTGCCCAGTGCTAGCGGGACACGCCGGCGGCTACGGGTCCGTGGAGATCCGCGCGGACGGCGACGTCTACGTCGCGGGCGAGCGCGTCTGGGACTGCCCGCCGTACGAGCCCTGGGGCGAGTAGGCGGGGCACCCGTCCCGGCGGCGCGACCGCGGAGCCCGGCTGTCGCCGACGCATCGATCCGGCCACGTCGTCGCGCCCGACGAACCAGCCCGACGCACGTTCGCGCGGGGTGGGGTGGGGTGGGGACCGGCTCGGGCGAGCCCTACATGCTCGCGATGAGCTTCTCGACCCGCTCGTCCACGGAGCGGAACGGGTCCTTGCAGAGCACGGTGCGCTGTGCCTGGTCGTTGAGCTTCAGGTGCACCCAGTCGACGGTGAAGTCGCGGCGCTTCTCCTTCGCCTTGCGGATGAACTCGCCGCGCAGCCGGGCCCGCGTCGTCTGCGGCGGCGTCTCCATCGCCTCGGTGATCGTCATGTCGTCCGTGACGCGTTGCACGGCGCCCTTGCGCTCCAGCAGGTAGTAGAGCCCGCGGTCGCGGTTGACGTCGTGGTACGCGAGGTCGAGCAGTGCGACCTTCGGCGACGACAGCGGCAGCTTGTGCTTCGCGCGGTACCGCTCGACCAGCTGGTACTTCGTGACCCAGTCCACCTCGCGCGCGACGAGGTCGAGGTCGCCGGTCTCGATCGCGGTCAGCGTGCGTCCCCAGAGGTCGAGGACGCGTTCGGCCATCGGGTCGCTGCCGCGGCGCAGCACGAAGTCGCGCGCCTTCGCGTAGTACTCCTGCTGGATCTCCAGCGCGCTGGCCTCGCGGCCGTTCGCCAGCTTCACCCGCTTGCGGCAGGTGATGTCGTGCGAGATCTCCCGGATCGCGCGGATCGGGTTCTCCAGCGTGAGGTCGCGCATGACGACGCCCGCCTCGATCATCCGCAGCACCAGGTCGGTCGTGCCGACTTTGAGCAACGTCGTCGTCTCGTTCATCGACGAGTCGCCGACGATGACGTGCAGGCGGCGGAACCGCTCCGCGTCGGCGTGCGGCTCGTCGCGGGTGTTGATGATCGGACGGCTGCGCGTCGTCGCCGACGACACGCCCTCCCAGATGTGCTCGGCCCGCTGGCTCACGCAGAACACCGCGCCGCGCGGCGTCTGCAGCACCTTCCCCGCGCCGCAGACGATCTGCCGGGTCACGAGGAACGGGATGAGGATGTCGGCGAGCCGGCTGAACTCGCCGTGCCGGCCGACCAGGTAGTTCTCGTGGCAGCCGTAGGAGTTGCCGGCCGAGTCGGTGTTGTTCTTGAACAGGTAGATCTGCCCGGCGATCCCCTCCTCGTGCAGCCGCTGCTCGGCCGACGCCAGCAACGACTCGAGGATCCGTTCGCCGGCCTTGTCGTGGGTCACGAGGTCGACCAGCGAGTCGCACTCCGGGGTGGCGTACTCGGGGTGGCTGCCCACGTCGAGGTACAGGCGGGCGCCGTTCTCCAGGAAGACGTTGGACGAACGCCCCCACGACACGACGCGCCGGAACAGGTACCGCGCCACCTCGTCCGGCGACAGCCGCCGCTGGCCGCGGAACGTGCACGTGACGCCGTACTCGTTCTCCAGCCCGAAGATACGACGGTCCATCAGACTCCACCCCGCGACACGAAACCGCAGGTCAGCGGCCATGTCGCTGTCATCGGCTGTCCTCTCGTGGAGCCTGCTGGAGCCTTGTTTTGGCTCAGATTTGGCTCGCGCCGCATCACCCTCGGATCGTAGTCGCGCTGCACGTCCCATCGCCGCCGAACCGGGCGGTGCCTCCGGTTGTGGCCGCCACTCGTCGTGGCCGGCACGGACGGAGGTGCGGCTGTGGGTAGCGCCCGCCGTCCCCGCATGCCCGGCGTCACCGTCTACGAGCGGCGCAACAAGACCGGCACCGTCTACGTCGGCCGCTACACCCTGCCGTCGAAGCAGCGGGTGCCGATGCCTGCCGAGGCGACGTGGGAAGAGGCGTTCGCGAAAGCTGCTGCGGAACAGCAGAAAGTCGACCGCAACCGCCATCGCGTCGTCCGCAACGGCCGGATCACCTTCAACGAGCTCGTCGACGTGCACTGGATGCCGACGCTTGGCCGGATCAGCCCGAACACCCGGAAGAACCACGCCTGGAGTGCCCCCGCACCCCAGCCCGATTTGGTCGTGGTCGCCGAGCCACTGCTCGTCACGGGCCTGCTGGATGCGCACAGCGATGTCGGCTTCGATGCGGTGCAGCTCCGGCAGGCTCCGTACCCAGGTAGCGCCGAGCAGTGCGGGATGCGTTGTTACCCTCAACCCTCCCGCGGGGACGTCACGACCCTGGACGTGACCGCCGTGACGCTGGATCATGCACAAACGTCACCTATACGGGGGAATTCATGAGAAATGCACGTCTCGTCCTGTGCGCGGTCGCTCTGGTTGCGCTGGTCGGCACTCCTGCGTCGGCGGCCGACGTAAACGAGGGAGCGTGGGACAGCGGGGCGACCTTCAACTCGTGCGGGACGGGCACGAACACGCGCACGTGCACGTACGACTTCTACTCGTCAAGCTGCACCGAGGCGTCGGCGTCCGGCGTCCGGCTGGCGGGATGCTGGTTCCATCTGCATGGGACGGTGACGGTGGCGCCGATCCTGAACGCGGGCGGCCGGGTCGTCGGGTGCACCTCCGTCGCGCTCAGCGCGGGTGGCTTCGGCGAGTACGACAGCTCGTTCAATCAGTTCGACCATTCCGCTATCAACGACACACGGATCCTCGAGGTGAAGGACACGTTCGGCGACGGCAAGCCGGGTGTCGGGAAATACACCTATACCGAGAGCGGCGAAGGTCTCGAGACGTGGACTGCCACGGGCACGTTCGTCGCGACCTGCGCTCGCAGTGCGTCGCAGTGGACCTCGGGCGGCGCCGGATCGGTCACGGTGTCGGCTGACGATGTCGGATAAGTGATGCTGCGGATGACGCGACTCGGGGCGGCGGCTGCGGTCGCCGTCTCGGTCGCGCCGTCCGCGCCGGCACCGGCGGCGGCGCCGGTGCCGTGCGAGGCGGTGGTGGCGTCGCCCGCGTTCGCGCGGGATCGCACCGCGGCCTGCCTGTACCGCAAGGACAGCAACTCTCCGATGCTGCTCGCGATGAGCACCGACGGGGCGCGGTCCTGGCGCAAGGCGGCGATGACCGGGCTGGCCCGACCCGAGGGTGTGCAGGGGATCGACCTCGTCGTGCGCTTCTCGCCCGCCTATGCGACCGACCGCACGCTGCTCGCCGTGACCGGGAGTGGCCTATTCCTCAGCACCGACCGAGGCGAGACGTTCTCGCTGGTCGACGGGCTAGTCGGCGGTGGCGGCTTCGGGAACCCGCTTGTGTACGTTGCCGACGCCCCGGCCGCCACGGCTCCGGTCACCGGCACCGGCAAGCACCTCTATGTGCTGTTCGCCGCTGGCTACCGCAGCGCCCTCGTTGACGCCACCACGCGCTGGCACCAGCCGGTCGCGGCCGTGCCCGGCGGGTCGACGGTGCGGTTCGCGCTGGGCGGGCCCAGCCCGGTCGCGTTCGGGTACGCCGATGATCCGCTCGCCCAGGACCAGGTGCTGGCGGCGTACCGCTGCACCGCCGACTTCTCGTGCACAGACAAGTTGTTCTCGTTCCCGCCCGGCGTGCGGTTCGCGATGACCGGCGACGAGCAGGTGCAAACCCTGCGGGACGGGTCGCTGCTCGTGACGCTGACCGACGGCGCACGGGACGTGCACGTTTGGCGGTCAACCGACGGCGGCGCGACGTTCACGGTATGGAAGCCGGTCGACGCGGTCCTCGCGCCGGTGAACCGCACCAGCGAAGGCGCGCCACGGATATCGCTGATGCCCGACCCGGCTAGCTCCAAGCGGCTGTTCCTGCGGGTGACCGGAGGGCCGTCGCGCGGCAAATGGGCCAAGGACGCACCCCCCGCCGAACAGGTGTTCCGCTCCGACAACGCCGGCCGCACCTGGCAGCGGCTCGGGTACCAGCGCGCCGTCTTCCAGCCGGGACGCCGCGGCACCCTGCCTTGGAACGACGCGACCGCTGACCCGACCGGCATAGTGCCGACCGGCGACGGTCGAACGGTGCTGGTCGCGGCAACATACGTCAGCCCCGGCGAGGCGAGCGAGAACCGAACCGGCGTCTACTGCTCGCGCGACTCGGGCCTCCACTGGACCCGGACCTGCTGACCTGCCGCCGCGCCCCGTCGCGCCCCACCTCTCGGCATCGCCCAGGCAACAGTTGCTTCCCACCGTCTGAGCCGTTCGAGACAACGTCGTCGTTAGTGCGGTCAACAACGCCCGTCACGGGCGACGCGCGGCGAGGTCGTCACACGTCGACCGGGACGTCGCCGGTGGCTGCCGATCGCGCAGAGCCACGCGCGAAGGTCGACGTCGCTGAGATGGTCCAGCCAGGGTGCCGTCACGTCGGGCAGCGGTGCGCGCAAGGGGAACACGCCTGACGTCCGCCGCGAGCAGCGCGAGACCGGACACGTGGACGGCGCACGTCGTTCCGGCGGCGCGGCCGCCTCGATGCGGGCCGCGGGCACCCGCCGGCCACGCGCGGCGACGCGTGGCCGGCGGTGCGGCTACTGCCGCCCGGGGGCGCGCTCGGACGGGCTGCCGGTCGTCGCCCGGCAGTTCGACGCGCCGGAGGTGCCGGCGTGCGGGCCGGGGTTGCCGCCCTCTGCGTGGTCGGTCTCCTGGACGTGGTCGGTGCCGAAGTACGAGAACCCGGGCGAGGTGCGCTCGGTGTTCTGGCAATGGGCGGCGGACGCGACGCCGGCGGTGCCGACGGTGAGCCCTCCGGCCAGGCCGAGGGTGAGGACGGCGTACGCGATCTTCTTGGTCATGGGGCCTCCGCGGCGATTTCGAGGGGTGCGTTCCCCCTGTCTTCGCCGCCGGGGGCGCCGCGGTTCACCGTGCGTCGCGCCGGAACGCAGAAGGGGACGGCCCGCGAGCGGGAGGCCGTCCCCTTCCGTCGTTGCCGACGTTCGATAGGCGTTACGCGCGGTAGAGCAGCCAGGCGTCGCGCATGCGCTGGGTCTGGCCGGGCGTGAACTGCGTGTAGCAGGTGTCGTACGAGTAGTCCATGTAGTTGTGGATCGGGTCGTCGCCGGGCGCCGGGCAGGTGTCCTTGCCGATCGGGCAGCCGCTCGTCGCGGTCCGCTCGGACGGCGTGTCCTCGACGAAGTCGCCCTTCGGGGTGCAGGCGCCGTAGAACGTGTGCTCGAGGTTCAGCCAGTGGCCGACCTCGTGCGTAGCGGTCTCGCCCTGGTCGTAACGGCCGGCGTAGCGGGTGGAGGTGCCGACCATCGACTCCCAGTCCACGACGACGCCGTCGAGGTAGGCCTGGCCCGGCTTGGTGAGGATGTCGGGCAGGTACGCCCAGCCCAGGTACGCGCCGGCCGTCGTGGAGTAGAAGTTCAGCGCGTTGGTGCCGCCGCGGCGCAGCGCCTTCTTCATGGAGTGCTCGTTATTGCCGCCGGCGCTCGCGTAGAACCAGCCGGCGTTGTCGGTGCGGGTGACCTCCGCCAGCGTGAACGAGAAGCCGGTGCGGTCACCGCCCTCGCGGCCGGCGAACGTGCGGTTCAGCACGTCGAGCTGCGCGGCGATCTGCTCGTCGGTGACCGCGCCGGTGGCGCCGTCGGTGACGACGTGGAAGTACACGGGGATGGTGGCGGCGAACTTCTGGCCGGCCTTGCCCTTCGCGGACGCGGGCAGGTCGGTGGCGGTCTGGCCGAGGCTCGGCTCGCGCCGGCCGTGGTCGCCGACCTCCGCGGAGGCCGGCACGCAGGCCATCAGGCCGACCGCCGGAGCGACGGTGAACGTGACGCTGGTCATCGCGACGACGGTGAGCCGCGAGATCCGGTGCTTGGCAGTCATGGGTCCCCTCGGGGCAGGTCGGGCGCGGCCGCCGCCGCGTTCTCCGACAGTAAGCGCCCGCAACGGCACGCGCCAGAGCCGTGCGCGGCGGGTCCCCCTACAGGGGACGGCGCCGGGCTCGCCGCCGCCGTCCCCGCGTCCCTGCGTCTAGGCCGGCGGCTGGTACGGCGGGCAGTCCCACTCCATCCAGCCGAGGACGTACACGTCGCCCTCGGGCGTGATGTAGACGTCGTCGCCGGGGCTGGTCTGCGGCGACAGGTCCTGCAGCACCGGGCAGAGCACCGGGTCAGGGATCGCCGTCGCGCCCCAGACGAGGTCACTGAGGTAGCCGATCAACTCGACCCACTCGATGGTCCGGCACCAGTGGTCGGTGTCGTTCGCGTTGCTGGTGTAGTCGATCGTCGTGCAGACCTTGAAGCCGTTCGGGCTGTACCTGAACTGCCCCTGACCGGCCACGACCGCCACCCCGGTCGCGGCCGTGGTGAACGACACGTCGGTCACGCCGTCGACCACGATCGAGCAGGTCACGTTCGCCGAGACCGGGTACCTGGCCGGGTCGGTGCCGGCGGTGAGCGGGATGACGGCGGCGAGCGTCACGTCGACATGGGGCTCGCCGTAGTCGGCGTCGTACTCGCACTCGGGCCGGCCCGAGATCGCCTGTGCGGGCGCGGCGCCGGCGCCGGCTGCGATGGCTGTGGCCGCGAGCAGGCCGATCAGGTTCTTCCTCATGGTTCTCCCCCCGCCGGGGCCGGGCTCGCCGGAACGACGAGACGTAAGGCCGGACCCGGACAGACCCGGCGACGGTAACGGAGTGCGGGCCATGGCGGAACGGGGGTTCAGGGGATGCCGGAATACCCCCGGGGGGTACGATCGTTCAGGCACCCGAGAGTGCGGAACCCGCGACCCGGAGGCAGGACATGACGACGACCCATTCCTCGCACGGCTCCTCGGACACCCCTGGCGGGCACGACGGCCACGCGGTGCACGACGCACACGGCTCCGGGCACGCCTGCCACGCCGGCGGCGACCACGGCGACGGCCACGTGCCCGCCGGACACGACGCGGGGCACGACCAGCACGCCGGCCACGACAAGCACGCGGGGCACGACCAGCACGGGGCGCACGACAAGCACGCGGGGCACGACCCGGAGGCGTTCCGGCGGCGGTTCTGGCTGAGCCTGCTGCTCACCCTGCCCGTCGTCGCGACCAGCCACATGGTCATGGGCTGGTTCGGCTACGACCTCGACTTCCCCGGCATCCGCTGGGTCGGCCCGGTGCTGGGGACCGCGGTGCTCGGCTACGGCGGCCGGCCGTTCCTCACCGGCGCCGTCGCGGAGCTGCGCGACCGGCGCCCCGGCATGATGCTGCTCGTCTCGCTGGCCCTCGCGGTGGCGTTCGGGGCGTCGGCGGCGAACGCGCTCGGGGCGTTCGCGCTGGAGTTCTGGTGGGAGCTGGCGGCGCTGGTGACGATCATGCTGCTCGGCCACTGGCAGGAGATGAAGGCGCTCGGCCAGACGCGCGACGCGCTCGGCGCGCTCGCCGCCTTGCTCCCCGACGAGGCCGACCGGGTCGGCGCGGACGGCGAGGTCACCACCGTGCCCGCCACCGCGCTGAACGCCGGCGACGTCGTGCTGGTCCGGGCCGGCGCCCGGGTGCCCGCCGACGGCGAGGTCGTCGCGGGCGTCGCCGAAGTGGACGAGTCCGCGGTCACCGGTGAGTCCCGCCCGGTGACCCGTACGACGGGCGACCGCGTCGTCGCCGGAACGGTCTCCACCGACTCCGCGATCCGCGTCCGCGTCACGGCGGTGGGCGACGGCACCGCGCTGGCCGGCATCCAGCGGTTGGTCGCCGCCGCGCAGCAGTCGCGGTCGCGCGCGCAGGCGCTGGCCGACCGCGCCGCCGCATTGCTCGTCTACGTCGCGCTGCTCGCCGCTGTGGTGACGTTCACCTCGTGGTCGCTGGCCGGTGACGTACGGCGCGCGGTCGTGCTCACCGTCGGCGTCCTGGTCATCTCCTGCCCGCACGCCCTCGGCCTGGCGATCCCGCTGGTCGTCTCGCTGTCGTCGTCGGTCGCCGCCCGCGCCGGGATCCTCGTCAAGGACCGGCTCGCGCTGGAGCGGATGCGCACCGTGGACGCGGTGCTGTTCGACAAGACCGGAACCCTGACCAAGGGGGCGCACGTCGTCACCGCTGTCGCCGGCGACGCCGACGCCCTCGCCATCGCGGGCGCCGTCGAGGCGGACTCCGAGCACCCGTTGGCCCGCGCGATCGTCGCGGCGGCACGGGAGCGCGGCGCGGTCCCGGCCGCGCGGGAGTTCACCAGCCGCCCGGGCCGCGGCGTCGAGGCCGAGGTCGGCGGCGTGCGCTACGCCGTCGGCGGACCCGCGCTGCTCCGCGAGCGCGGGCTGGCCGAGCCGCCGGACCTCGCCGCCACGACGGACGGCTGGCGGGCCCGCGGCGCGGCGGTGCTCTACCTGCTCGACGCCGACCTCGTCCGCGGCGCGTTCGCGCTGGAGGACGAGATCCGCCCGGAGGCGAAGCAGGCGGTCGCCGACCTGCACGCCCTCGGCCGGCGCGTCATCCTCGTCACCGGCGACGCGCGCGAGGTCGCGCAGGCGGTCGCCGCGGAGCTGGGCGTCGACGAAGTGCTAGCCGAAGTGCTGCCTGAGCAGAAGGAGGAGGCCGTGGCCGCGCTGCAGGCCCGCGGGCTCACCGTGGCGATGGTCGGCGACGGGGTCAACGACGCCCCCGCGCTCGCCCGCGCCGACGTCGGCATCGCGATCGGCGCCGGCACCGACGTCGCCGTCGAGTCGGCGGGCGTCGTGCTCGCGTCGAACGACCCGCGCGCGGTCGTGTCCGTCATCCGGCTGTCCCGCGCCGGCTACCGCAAGATGGTCCAGAACCTCGCCTGGGCGGCCGGCTACAACGTCCTCGCGATCCCGCTCGCCGCCGGCGCGTTCGCCTGGGCCGGCCTGACGCTCTCCCCCGCCGTCGGCGCCGTGCTCATGAGCGCGTCCACGATCATGGTGGCGCTGAACGCGCAGCTGCTCCGCAGGCTCGACCTACGCCCGACCGAGAACGGGAGTGCCCGATGAACCGCCTCACCCTCCCCGCCGCCGCGCTCGCGCTGGTCGCGGCGACCGCCTGCGCAGGCGGCGACGCCGCCACGGACGTGACCCGGCGCCGTACGGTCGACGTGACGATGAGCGACATCAAGTTCGAGCCGGCGACGCTGTCGGTGGCGAAGGGTGAGGCGGTGACGTTCCGGTTCACCAACACCGGACAGCTGCCGCACGACGCGTTCGTCGGCGACACCGCAGCGCAGCAGGAGCACGAGCGGGAGATGAGTGCCGAGCCCGGCGGGCACCCGCACGGGTCGGGCGACCAAGAGGCGGTCACCGTGCAGCCGGGGCGGACCGGCGAGCTGACGCACACGTTCGCCGGTGCTGGGACGTTCGAGGTCGGCTGCCACCAGCCCGGCCACTACGCCGCCGGCATGAAGATCGTCGTCACCGTCACCTGACCGCGCCCCGCGCGCCACGATCGGCGGCGGGTCCGGCGCCGGGTTACGCTGCGTAGCGGGGCCGCCGCAGCGCCCCGGACCGCACGGGTGGGACCAGCAGGCCGCGCATAGCGCGCGGCGACTGGGTCGTGCGCCGGGACCGGCGCGGGCGAGGGTTCCGCGCGCCGGTCGAAGGGGAGGAAAGACGTGATGGACCTGGTCGGGGAGGGTCGCGACCCGGTAGCACTGCTGCTGCTACTGGACGAGCGCGAGACGCTGGACGAGGCGCTGTACCGCCTGGTCGTGTCGTGTCGCGACGCGATCCCACCGTGCAAGGACGCGTCGATCACGCTCGCCCACGGCGACCAGAAGCGGACCGCCGCGGCGACCTCGGAGCTGGCGCTGCGCATCGACGAGTGGGAGTACGCCGCCGACTCCGGCCCCTGCATCGACGCGCTCCGCGACGGCGCCGAGCACTACGTGCCCACGCTCGCCGAGGCCAGGGTGTACCCCGGGCTCGGGCAGGTGCTGGAGGAGGCGGGCGTGGCCAGCATGATCGGGCTGCCGCTGACCGTCTGCGACCAGGTCGTCGGGGCGCTGAACGTCTACGCCGACACCCCGAACGCGTTCGACGACCAGACCTGGCGCAACGCCGCCCGCCTGGTCGCCGCGCAGGCCGCGGCGGCCGTCCACAACCTCCGGCTGTTCGACGCCAGGCGCAGCCTCGCCGAGCAGCTCCAGCAGGCGATGGCGTCGCGCGCCGTCATCGAACAGGCGAAGGGCGTCCTCATGGAGCAGTCGCGCTGCTCGGCCGACGACGCGTTCAGCCGGCTGCGGGACGCGTCCCAGCGGGAGAACGTCAAGCTCCGCGACATCGCGCAGCGGATCGTCGACTCGGTCGCGCCGCGCGGGTAGCGGCGGCCGCGGCGCGGTAGGTTCCCCGCATGGCGTTCCGTCTCCGTCCCCGCGGGTCCCGCCGCGGCGAACCCGGGTCCAGCCGGTCCACGCAGCAGCGGACGGCCGAGCCGCCGCAGGAGCGTTCCGCGCACCCGGCCCCGGAGATGCACACGGGCACGGTGATCGAGCCCGAGGAGGGCGCCGCGTCGCGGATCAGCAGCGCGGCCGACGTCGACCCGAACTTCAAGCGGTACGGCGTGGCCGGCGGCCCCGGCGGCGCCGGCGGCTACGGCGGCGCGGGCACGAAGTAGCCGCCCGGCGACCCGTTTGCGCCTGCCGACGGCCGGAGACACCACCTCCCAGACACGACCTCCTGGGAGCGGACGGATGCAGATCACCCTCGCGCTGAACCTGCCACGCGACGAGCTGAGCGTTCCGGTCGCGCGCCGGATCGTCGACACTTCCATGCGCAGCGTCGGCGTGAGCGACGGCTGCGTGGACGACGTCACCCTGGCCCTCACCGAGGCGTGCACCAACGTGCTCAAGCACTCGGGCCCCGGCGACGAGTACGAGGTCACGCTGCGCCTCAACGACTCGACCTGCTCGATCGAGGTGCGCGACGTCGGGCGTGGCTTCGACTTCACCACGCTCGGCGACGACTCGGCAGGCATGGACGCCGAACGCGGCCGCGGCGTGCAGCTCATGAAGCTGCTCGTCGACCGGGTCCGCTTCCAGTCGAGGCCCGAGGCCGGCAGCGTCGTGAACATGGAGAAGGAGCTCGAGTACCGCGACGGCTCCCTGCTCGACAAGGCGATCAGCGGCAGCAGCTGACCCGTCGTACGTCGAGGCTAAGGCCCGTCAGGTGACGGTGCCGCCGGCCGGCGGCTCGGGCTCGGCCGCGGCGGCGTCGGACGCCTCGGTGGGCGCGTCGGCAGGCGCGGCCTGCGTCTCGGCGGCGGAGCCCACGGCGGTGCCCTCGCGGACCGGCATCAGCTCGCCCAGCCGGGCTCCCAGGACCCGCTTGAACTTCCGCCGCGGCCGGGTGCGGTCCAGCACCGCGACCTCCAACGACTCCGGCTCGAAGTCGCGCGCCTCCTGGCCGGCGAGCGCGCGGACGGCGACGTCCATCGCGTCGTGCAGCGAGAGCCCCTCGCGGTGGTGCTCGCGCAGGTAGGTGACCAGCTCCTCGGCTTTGCCGCCCATCGCGACGAAGCCGCTCTCGTCCGCCACCGAGCCGTCGTAGGTCAGCCGGTACATCTGGTCCTGCTCGGGCCGGTCCCCCACCTCCGCGACGACGATCTCGACCTCGTACGGCTTCGCCTCCTGCGTGAAGATCGTGCCGAGCGTCTGCGCGTACGCGTTGGCCAGCGCGCGGCCCGTGACATCGGCGCGGTCGTACGCGTACCCGCGCAGGTCGGCGAGCCGGACCCCGGCGACGCGGAGGTTCTCGAACTCGTTGTACTTGCCGACCGCGGCGAACGCGATGCGGTCGTAGATCTCGCTGACCTTGTGCAACGCCGTGGACGGGTTCTCCGCGACGAACAGGATGCCGTCGGCGTACGACAGCACGAGCACGCTGCGGCCCCGGGCGATGCCCTTACGGGCGTACTCGGACTTGTCCCGCATGAACTGCTCGGGCGAGACGTAGAACGGCGTCGTCACGGCGCTCCTTCGTGGTGTGCGGCCAGGGCGGTCAGCCGCCGGGGTTCTCGTGGCGGGCGGCGACGATCGCCTCGACGACCTCGCCGATCTCCGGGTCGGGCACCCGGCGGAAGCCGTCGGCGTTGACCACCGCGACCACCGGGAAGATCTTGCGGATCAGGTCCGGGCCGCCGGTGCCGGCGTCCTCGTCGGCGGCGTCGTAGAGCGCGTCCACCGCGACCCGCACCGCCTCCTCGTCGGTCAGCTCCTCGCGGAACCGCTTCTTCAACGCCCCCCGCGCCGGCCCGCTCCCGGACCCCACGGAGAAGTACGAGTGCTCCTCGTACCGGCCGCCGGTGACGTCGTAGCTGAAGATCCGGCCGAACTGGCCGTCGAGGTCGTAGCCGGCGAACAGCGGCACGACCGCGAGGCCCTGCATGGCCAGCGGGAGGTTGTTGCGGATCAGCGTGGAGAGGCGGTTGGCCTTGCCCTCCAGCGACAGCGTCGAGCCTTCGAGCTTCTCGTAGTGCTCCAGCTCGACCTGGAACAGCCGCACCATCTCGATCGCCATGCCGGCCGTGCCGGCGATGCCGACGCAGCTGTACTCGTCGGCCTGGAACACCTTCTCGATGTCGCGCTGCGCGATCTGCAGGCCCATCGTGGCGCGGCGGTCGCCGGCCATGATGACGCCGGTCGCGCTCGTCACCGCGACGATCGTCGTGGCGTGCGGGACCTCGGTCACCGGCCCGGGCAGCACTCGCCGGCTCGGCAGCAGCTCGGGCGCCTGCGCGTTCAGGAACTCGGTGAACGACGAGTTCCCCGGCACGGTGAACGCGGCCGGGAGCCGGCCTCCCCCAAGCAGGTCGGTCACGAAGCCCTCCGGGTGGTCAGGCGCAGGCGCGCGGCCGTGTCGACGGTCGCGCGGGAACGGGTCAGGTAACGCTGTGCGAGCAGCAGGCGGTGCGGGTCGTCGCCGAAGTTGCCGAGGCCGACGTTGCAGGTGAAGCAGAGCACACCGCGCACCTCGCCGGTCTCGTGGTCGTGGTCGACGTGCTCGGCCGGCCGGACCCGGCAGATCGCGCAGGTGCCGCCCTGCGCCGCGACCATCTCCTTGACCTCGTCCGCGGTGAGGCCGTACCGGGCGACGAGGTGGTAGTTGCGAGTCGAGCCATGATTCTTGACGCGATTCTCTCGCGTGATCCGGTTGTGGCAGGACAGGCAGTAGCCACCGTAACCGCGGGTACCCGTCCGGTTCATTTGGAACGCGTCCGGCGGCTTGGTCTCGCCGCAACCAGGACACTGCTTCTTCGTCACCCACACGACCTGGCGCCGCGGCGGCCGGCGACGTACGATGCGCTCCCCGCGAGCGCGCCGCGCCTTCGACGCAGCGTTACGCCGCGTCATGCACGGCTTGCAGTACGAGGTCTTGCCGCCGGCGGCGCGGCGGTCGGTGAAGAACTCCGCGAGGGGCCGGTGCTCTCCGCACTCCGGACATTTGGCGCCGGAATCATTACCGCTAATCAGCGAGAATCACCCCAACAAAAACACTGAGACATTCTCACTCTCCCCCTTTCTGTACAAAGGAACGCACGAAATCTTCGGCATTTTCCTCTAACACATCGTCGATTTCGTCCAGCAGCGCGTCGACGTCGTCGCTGAGCTTCTCGTGCCGCTCCTGTACGTCGGAGGCCGCGGTCTCCTCGACCTCCTCGACGTCCTCCGACTTCCGGGTGGCGCGCTGCTGCCCGCCGCCGGTGTCCTTCGTGGCCATCGTCTCCGCCTCCGGTGTGAATCGCTGCCCTACGGACCGACCCTATCCCCGCGCCGCGCGCCGGGTACGCGTGTCCGCTACCGGCCGGCGAGCCGGTCCACCAGCTCGACGGCGGTGTCGCAGTCGTCCAGCAGCGCGCCGACGTGCGCCTTCGTCCCGCGCAACGGCTCCATGGTCGGCACCCGCTGCAACGAGTCCCGCCCCACGTCGAAGATGACCGAGTCCCACGACGCGGCGGCGACCTCGTTCGCGTACTTCTCCAGGCAGCGGCCGCGGAAGTACGCGCGGGTGTCCTCGGGCGGCGCGGTCATGGCCCGCGTCACGGCGTCCTCGGATACGAGCAGCTCGACGCTGCCGCGCGCGGCCAGCCGGTTGTACAGGCCCTTGTCCGGCCGTACGTCGTGGTACTGCAGGTCGACGAGCTGCAGCTTGTGGCTCGACCAGTCGAGGCCCTCGCGGTCGCGGTAGCCGTCGAGGATCGCCTTCTTCGCGACCCAGTCCACCTCGCGGCCGCAGGTGCGCGGGTCGTCCTCCAGCCGGGTGAGCACGCTCTCCCACCGGGCCAGCACGTCCACGGTCTGGTCGTCGGCGTCGTCGCCGACGGTGGACTCGACGAACTTCCGAGCCAGCTCCAGGTACTCCATCTGGAGCTGGACGGCGGTCAGCTTGCGCCCGTCCCGCAACGTCACGAGGTGCTTGAGCGACGCGTCGTGCGACACCGCGCGCAGCGTGGACACCGGCTGCTCGACGGAGAGGTCGCGGTCCACGAAGCCGGCCTCGATCATCGCCAGCACCAGCGACGTCGTACCGACCTTGAGGTACGTCGCCACCTCGTTGAGGTTCGCGTCGCCGATGATGACGTGCAGCCGCCGGTACTTCTCGGGGTCGGCGTGCGGCTCGTCGCGGGTGTTGATGATCGGCCGCTTCAACGTCGTCTCCAGGCCGACCTCGACCTCGAAGAAGTCCGCGCGCTGGCTGATCTGGAAGCCGTTGCCGCGCCCGTCCTGGCCGGTGCCCACGCGGCCCGCGCCGGCGAACACCTGCCGCGACACGAAGAACGGCGTCAGGTGCCGCACGATCTCCGCGAACGGCGTCGAGCGGGCCATCAGGTAGTTCTCGTGGCAGCCGTACGAGACGCCCTTGTTGTCGGTGTTGTTCTTGTAGAGCTGGACCGGGGCGGTATTCGGGATCGCGGCGGCGCGGCGGGCGGCCTCGGCCATGACCCGCTCCCCCGCCTTGTCCCACAGCACGCAGTCGAGCGGCGTGGTCACCTCGGGCGTCGAGTACTCGGGGTGCGCGTGGTCGACGGAGAGGCGGGCGCCGTTGGTGAGGATGACGTTGGCGAGGCCGAGCTCGTCGTCGGTCGGCGGCTCGGCGCCCTCGTGCGCCAGGTCGAACCCGCGCGCGTCGCGCAGCGGGCTCTCCTCCTCGAAGTCCCAGCGGGTCCGGCGGTCGCGGGCAGGGGCGTACGCGTTGACGACGAGCGACGACGACACCATCGCGTTGAACCCGGGCTGTCCGGGCACCGAGATCCCGTACTCCGTCTCGGCACCCATGACCCGCCGCACCGTCATGCGAGAAGCCTAGACGCCTACCTCGCGACCGTGACGCTGCAGCGGTGGTCGTGCGCGAGCACGCCGTTGTGCGCCGAGTAGGCGAGGACGTACGTCCCTGTCCTCGACGCGGGCGTCTTCAACGGCGTGTCGACGAACTAACACCCGGCGCCACGCGGACGGTGTACGAGTCCTCGACGTGCGCGGCGACGGCCGCCGTGGCGGCGGCGAGCGTGACGGCGAGCGCGACCGGGAGCGCGCGACGAGGGACGCGCATCAGCGGGCCGCCACCGAGAAGCGGTAGTCGTGCGGCACGCCGTTGTGCGACGTGTAGACGAGGACGTACGCGCCCGTCGCGGGGACGCGGACGTTCGTCGGCGGCGTGTTCGGCCCTGAGCTGTCGCAGGCGACGTACCGCATCGGCAGCCGGCCGCGGGGGGCGCCGACCTCGCGGTTCCTGGCGTCGAGCAGGAACCAGCAGCCGGACGCCGGCGTCACGTCCACCGGCACCGATGGGTGCACGTACCCGGCCGTCGTGACCGTCACGCGCTGCCCGGCGCGGAGCTTGAGGGTGTACCAGTCGTCGGCGTCGCCGGCGTACCCGTGCGGCTCGATCCGCGAGTCGTACGTGCGCCCCGGCACGACCGGCACGGCGGTGGCACGGTCGGTGCCGGCGTCGCGGTTGCTGCCCGCGTCGCGTTGCGGCGCCACCGGCGCGTTGACGCCCTGCGCCTCGCGCAGCTGCTGCCGCTGCTCGTTCCAGGACTGCGCGTCGGCCGACTTGGTCGGGCACGCGCGGCGCAGCGCGCACGACACGATCGCGCCGGTGACCGTCGAGTCGAGCCAGCCGTACCCCCAGAACAGGTGCGCCGAGTCCTCGGGGACCGGCACCGCCGTCGCGGGCCCGGGCTGGTCGAACTTCGCCTTCGGCGCGTACGAGGCCGCGCGTTGCAGCGCCTCCTCGAACGCCGCCCGCGACACGGTGCGGCTGACCTGCGTGCGCGTGTTACGGCCGGTGTAGCGGTCGTGCCGCCGGACCGTGAGCAGCGCCGCGGCGGCGGCGCCCGCGGCGGTCGGGGACGCGAAGCTGGTGCCGCATGCCGTCTCCTGGCCCTTGGTCGCGGCGTGCACCGCGACCGGCCGGCAGAACCAGGACGCATAGTCGTACATGCTCCAGCTGAACGGCGTCCACCGGCCCGGGTACGCGCCGCCGACGACGTGCACGTCGGGGTTCTTGCGCTCGCAGTCCAGCCAGGTCGGGAAGGGCGCCTCGTTGCCGGCGGCGAGGAAGTAGAGCGTCTCCTTCCGGCGCTCCGCCCCGCCGCAGATCGCCGCGTCGCCGAGCACCGGGTCGCCGGCCTGCAGCGGGAGCGGCGCGGGCGCCGCCCACGAGTGCGTCTGCACGTCGGCGGTCACCGGCATCGTGGCGAGGTCGTAGGCGCCGGCGTTGCCCTCGTGGACGAGCAGCAACGCGTCCGGCGCCTCGCTGAGTACGGCCGAGGCGGTGCCGGTGCCGTGCCCGTCGTTGTCGAGGATGCAGTACCGCCAGGTCGAGGGGTCGTCCTCGTTCTCCGGCGTGCGCACGTCGCGGGGCGACGAGTACTCGCGGTCGCAGACGGCGCCGACGATGTTGGTGCCGGGGATCCAGTACCACTGGTGCGGCTCGACCGTCTCCCAGACGTCCCGGTCGCGGACCAGCGCCTCGCGGTAGTCCTGGTACTTGCCGATCGAGAGCCGCAGCGCGGGGATCGCGCAGCTGAAGCCCTTGACGTACGTGCACGGGTGCTGGGTGTTCTTCGGGCGACGGAACACCTCGTGGTACGGGTTCACGCCGGTGTCCGCGACGGCGACGACGACGGTCGGCTGCGGGGCGGTGCGCGGGGCGGCGGCAACGGCGCCGCCGGGCGCGAGCAGCGCGGCGGCGAGCAGCAGCGGGACGAGGGGCCGGGGCATCGGCTGGGAACTCCATGAGGTGCGGGGGCTGGGCTGGGTTCGCCGCGATGGCGCACCGCACCTTCCGAGCCGTGAACGGCGTGCCGGGTTCGCCGGAGCACGCCGAACGCCCCCGCCCAGCCGTGCGCCGGGAGCGTTCGCCGGACCGATCCCGCTACGACCCGATCGGCGGCTCGCAGTACTCGCCGGACGTGCTGCCGTCGGGGTAGGCGACCTCGATGCAGACGTGCATCCAGTCGTCCTCGCCGCGCCACAGCTCGTTGAGCTTCGCGGCGACGACATAGCCGGTCCCGGTGGCCGAGACACTGTCGACGAGCACGTCCGTCCGCGTCGGCCAGTGCATGCGGTACACGCGGCAGGTGAGCGTCGCGGTGACCAGCTCGCCGGCCGTCGTGGACTTCAGCAGCACGCGCCCGTGCACCTCGCCGTGCTCCGTACCCGGGCTCGGCCGCAGCGCCTCGCCGGGCGGCTCGCCCTCGTCCGGTACGCGCGGCATGAACGCGCGGTTGTACACGCAGTAGCCGTCGTACGAGTACGTGCCGCCCGATGCGGGCGAGCGCCCCGCGTGCGCGGCCGGAGCGGCCGGCAGCACGGACAAGCAGAGCAGGAACAGCAGGGGACGACGCATCGACAGCCTCCTCACGACCGCGACGGGTCCGCGGCACATACGTGTTCGACTGCGCCCCGGGGCGAAAGGTTCATGCCGCCCGCGCGGGGGCGGCTAGGAATCGAGCGTTACGGTTCCGGTGTGCCGTCGCCCACGCCCGCCCCACACGGCATCGGCCACGTACCGACCTGGCTCTGGGTGACCGACCTGGTGTGGGTGGCGCTGCTTGCGCCCGGAATCCAGATGATCGGGCTGGGCATCGGGCAGTCGTGCGACAACTGCCGCAGTGCGCGGCTGGGCGTGGGGCTGATGGGCACGGTGGCGGTGTTCGGCACGGTCGGGCTGCTCGTCACGCTCGCGACGCGTCGGCCGCGCCGGCTCGCGCTGGTCGTCGCCGTGGCCTACGTCCCGGCGACGCTGCTGGGGATCGTCGCCGGGCTCGCGGTCGCGCGCTAGAGGTACTGGCCGGTGTTGCTGACCGTGTCGATCGATCGGCCTGCCTCGTTGCCCTTCGTGCCGGAGATGAGCGTGCGGATGTAGACGATCCGCTCGCCCTTCTTGCCCGAGATGCGCGCCCAGTCGTCGGGGTTCGTGGTGTTCGGGAGGTCCTCGTTCTCCTTGAACTCGTCCACGATCGCGCTCATCAGGTGCTGCAGCCGGATGCCCTTGGCGCTGAACTCCAGCAGGTCCTTGATCGCCATCTTCTTGGCGCGGGCCACGATGTTCTCGATCATCGCGCCGGAGTTGAAGTCCTTGAAGTACAGGACCTCCTTGTCGCCGTTCGCGTAGGTGACCTCGAGGAACCGGTTGGTGTCGTCGTCGGAGTACATCCGCTCGACCGTCGCCTGGATCATCGCCGCGCAGGCGGCCTCGCGGCTGCCGCCGTGCTCGCGCAGGTCGTCCTCGTGGATCGGCAGGTCGGGGGTGATGTACTTGCCGAAGATGTCCTTCGCGCCTTCCGCGTCGGGGCGTTCGATCTTGATCTTCACGTCGAGCCGGCCGGGCCGCAGGATGGCCGGGTCGATCATGTCCTCGCGGTTCGACGCGCCGATGACGACGACGTTCTTCAACGACTCCACGCCGTCGATCTCCGACAGCAGCTGCGGGACGATGGTGTTCTCGACATCGCTCGACACGCCCGAGCCGCGGACCCGGAAGATCGAGTCCATCTCGTCGAAGAACACGATGACCGGCGTGCCCTCCTCCGCCTTCTCGCGGGCGCGCTGGAAGATGAGCCGGATCTGCCGCTCGGTCTCACCGACGTACTTGTTGAGCAGCTCGGGGCCCTTGATGTTGAGGAAGAACGAGCGCCCCTCGCCCTTGCCGGTCACCTCGGCGACCTTCTTGGCGAGGGAGTTCGCGACCGCCTTCGCGATGAGCGTCTTGCCGCAGCCGGGCGGGCCGTAGAGCAGCACGCCCTTCGGCGGCCGCAGCTTGTGCTCCTTGAACAGCTCGGCGTGCAGGAACGGCAGCTCGACCGCGTCGCGGATCGACTCGATCTGCGCGGCCAGGCCGCCGATCTGGCGGTAGTCGACGTCCGGGACCTCCTCGAGGACCAGCTCCTCGACCTCGCTCTTCGGGACGCGCTCGTACGCCCAGCCTGACCGCGGCTCGACGAGCAACGAGTCGCCGGCGCGCAGCGGGCCGTCCAGCAACGGCTCCGCCAGCATGACGATGCGTTCCTCGTCGGTGTGGCCGATGACGAGGGCCCGCTCGCCGTCCTCGAGGATCTCCTTGAGGAGGACGACGTCGCCCTGGCGCTCCCACTCCATCGCGCGAACGACGTTGAGCGCCTCGTTGAGCATGACCTCCTGGCCGCGGCGCAGCTCGGTCAGGTCGAGCGTCGGGCTGACCGTCACGCGGATCTTGCGGCCGCCGTGGAACACGTCGGCGGTGCCGTCGTCGTTCGCGACCAGGAAGGTGCCGTAGCCGCTCGGCGGCTGCGCGAGGCGGTCGACCTCCTCCTTCAGCGCGAGGATCTGCTCCTGCGCCTCCTTGAGCGTCGCGACCAGGCGCTCGTTGCGGCCGGTCAGCGTCGCGAGCATCGCCTGTGCCTCGGCGAGCCGATCCTCGAGTGCCTTCGCCTGACGTGGCGAGTCGGTCAGCTTGCGGCGCAGCAGCGAGACCTCTTCTTCGAGGAACCCAACCTGAGTCTGGAGGTCGGAGACCTCCTTCTCGTACCGCGCGGCGCGCGTCTCGGCGTCGTCCTTGCGGGACCCGGACACCGCCTCACCTCACCTTCGAAAGGGGCACCGCCAGCCTATAACCCGGACCGTGCCGGGCGGGGTCAATACCCGCGCTGTACCGTCCCTCACGTGGAGGAGACGCTGCTGGTCCGGGTCGACCAGGACCTGTGCACGGGCGACGGCCTCTGTGTCCAGCTCGCGCCGGCGGTGTTCGAGTTCGACGTGGACGGGCTCGCCTACGTCAAGGACGGCGGCGGCGAGCTGCTCACCTCGCCCGGCGCGGCGGTGCCGGTGCCGCACAAGTGCGTCAACGACGTCATCGAGTCCGCGACCGGCTGCCCGGGCGAGTGCATCTTCGTCGAACGCCCGGACGGCACGCGGGTGGCCGGCCCGGCAACGGAGTAGCGCGCTACCGCACGTCCGGGGCGCACATCTGGCACGGCCGTAGGCCGGCATCGAGCGCCGCGCCGACCGTGCTCCACTCCGTCGGGTTGTCCTCGATGCCTCTGGCGAGGTTCGCCTCGTGCGTACCGTCGAGCATCGGGCAGTCCGGCCGGTGAAACGCCTCACTTGTCGGCAGCCACCACACCTGCGCGTCGCGTGGCGCCGCCGCGACGGTCCGCGGCGCGCAGATACCACACTGCCCGGGCAGGAACTCGTGCACGCAGCGCTCGTCCCCCATCGAAGCCTCCCCTGTTCCGCGCGGTGTCCTCGGCCGATTCTGGCGCGACAGCGGATCAGCCGTCGATCGGCTCGCCGGCCTCCGCGGTCATGCCCTTCGAGGGGCGGCGGCGGACCGGCGGCGGGGCGACGCCGTCGGCCAGCCGGCGGCTGAACGCCAGGAACGCCGTGTGCGCGACCATCCGGTGGTCGGGGCGAACGGCGAGCCCCTCGACGTGCCAGTTGCGGACCAGCGACTCCATCGACCACGGCTCGGTGAACGTCCCGTGCGCGCGCAGCGCCTCGACCGTCCAGGAGAGCTGGGTCGTCGTAGCGACGTAGCAGCAGACGAC
>DATLNJ010000065.1:0-21872 GCA_035536815.1 Frankiaceae bacterium | reverse complement strand
CGCGTTCCTAGGGGTTGCCACAACGCCGGGTTTCGGACACGATGCACCGCATCGCGACGCCCCTCAATTCGTCGCGAACCCCTACACACCCAGGAGTTGTGTCGTGCCCAGCATTCGTTCTGTTTCGCGTGCCCTGATCACGGTGGGCGCCGCCGCCACCATCGTCGCCGCCGGTGCCGCGCCGGCCTCGGCCGTCGCCATCGGCGAGCCCGCCTGCGACACCACGCCGCCGCCGGTCGCCGTCTGCGTCCGCGAGGTCGAGAACGGCCCGCAGATCCCGGTCGCCGCCATCCTCGGCGCCGACCTGAACGCCGAGCAGCTCGCGCACGTCGTCGGCTACCTCGACTATTACGACGTCCCGACCGGCCCCACGTCGAACGCCGTCATCCCGTGCGTCATCACCGTCGTGAACGGCCAGACCACCGACCGGTGTGCCGATCTCGGCCTGCAGCAGACGGCCGGCCGCGATCCGATCCCGCTCGTCGACGGCACGGTGGACTCCTACAGCCCGACGGTGACACGGCTCGTCGACCTCTACGTGTGTGAGGCCCGCATCACCGCCACGGTGGCTGGTTTCGGCGAGCCGGACCGGCCCATCGCCACGCTCTGCTACGACATCGACCCGATCGAGCCGATCTGGGTCGAGGACGGGCCGGAGGTTGGGCCGCTCAGCACCTGACGCCCACATCCCGCGAACGGCCCCCGCGAGCCTCGGCTTGCGGGGGCCGTTCCGCGTCTCAGAGGAGCGCGGCGCGGTCGAGGACGAGCAGCACCAACGCCACGACCGTCAGCGCCGTGCCGACCGGCAGGTACCACAACGTGAGGACCGCGACGGCGACGCACGCCCACCAGGCCGCCGCGCCGCCGCCGAGCAGCAGCCACCCGAACGCCGCCAGCCACGCGATCCCGAGCCCGACGAACACCGGGCCGATGCCGAACGGGTCGAGCCCGGCGGCCGCGACGACGTGCCGCCACGGGCCCGGCGTCGGCGGCCCGATGTAGCGCCCGGTGCGCAGCACGTGCACGCCGTCCACCACCTGGAAGCCGCCGACGGCGAGCGCGACTGCCGCGAGCGCGACTCTCACCAGCACTCGCCGACCGTAGCGCCGAAACCCGGGATGAACCCGGGGGCGCGACCGGGAGTCCTGCAAGTGTGACTTCGCTCCCCGCTGCCTCCGGACCGCTCCAGCCGGTGCGCGCCGTGGAGCCGGTCGGGCCGCGCTACGTCGTCACCGGCCCCGGCAACCTCCCCGCCCCGATCGCCGTCCTCGTGTGCGCGCTGGCGTACGCGGCGTTCTCGCAGGGCGCGTTCTACGTGCGCGAGCTCGTGACGTGCACGGCGCTGCTCGCCGCCGCCGCAGTCGCGACCGCGCGCGCCCACGGGCGGAGCACCGTCAACGCCGTGCCATTCGTCGCGGTCCTCGCCGCGGCGTGGGCGGTGGCGAGCGCGACCCTCGGCGGCAACGCCGCCGCGGCGGCCGGACCGGTCGCGCTCGCGCTCTGCGCCGGCGCCGCCTTCGTCGTCGTGCGGGCCGGCTCGCGCAGCGAGCGCGAGTCGTTCGCGACGGCGCTGCTTGCGGTCGGGTGCTGTGTCGCGGTCCTCGGCTGGCTCGGCGTGGTCCTCCGCGTCGTCCCGCTCGCGCTGCCCGACCAGCAGCTGTGGCGCGCGGCGTCGTCGCTGACGTACGCGAACGCGACCGCGGGCCTGCTCGTCCCGCTCGCCCGGCTGACCGAACGCCGTGCCCTAGCGACGCGCGTCGCCGCGACGCTGCTGCTCACCGGAACGCTCGCCACCCTCAGCCGCGCGGGGTACCTCGCGCTGGCGATCGGCGGCGTCGTCCTCGCGGCGCGGGGCGGCGGTGTCCGGCGGCTCGTCGCGGCCGGCTGGCGGCCGTCGCTCGGCGCGCTGGTCGCGTTCGCCGGCCTGCTGCCGTCGATGCCGGCGAGCGCGCCGCCACGGCCGTTCGTGGCGCTCCTCGCCTTGGCCGGAGGCGTTGCGGCGCAGGCACTTCCGCGCGACCGGCGCACCGTCCAGGCGGTCGCCGGAACGGCCGCCGCGCTCGTCGTGCTGGCGGCGTTCGGCGCCGCGGAGCCGCTGGCCGACGCCACCCGGCGCGTGGGCGCGGCCCGGGTCACCGTCGCCTCGCCCGACCGCGCCGGCGAGTGGTCGGCGACCTGGCGGGTCGCTCGCGAGCACCCCGTGACCGGCGTCGGGCCCGGCAACCTCGACATCTCCTGGCCGGCCGCCGACGGCCGCCTCGTCATGCGCGCGCACTACACCCACAACGAGTACCTCCAGCTGTTCGCCGAGCAGGGCGCGGTCGGCCTCGCGCTCGCGCTCGCGCTGCTGGCCGCGGCGGCGCGCAGCCTGCGCCGTACCCGCCGCGAGGACGCGGCGCCCGACTGGCTCGCGGCCGGCGCGGCCGCCGCGCTCGCGGCGTTCCTCGTGCACAGCGCGTTCGACTTCGTCTGGCACATCCCCCTGATCCCACTCGCCGTCCTCGCCGTCGTCGCGGCGGCCGGGCCGGCGGTCGACCGGAAGGCAGTCCCATGACCGACCTGCGCACCTCGCGCTTCTCACCGATCGCGGCGGGCTTCCTGCTCGCGGTCGTGCTTCCCGCGGCCCACGGCAACGAGCCGCCCCCGCCGGTCTGCGACACGATCGGCGCGCTCTCCCCCGCGATCGGTCCGCTGTCGCCCGCCGTCGGGTGGCTGTCACCTGTCGTCGGCACGGTCTCGCGCGTCGTCGGCGAGCTGTCGCCCGCGGTCGGCTGGCTCTCCCCCGCGGTCGGCTGGCTGTCCCCCGTCGGCGTGCTCTCGCCGGTCGTGGGCACGCTGTCGCACGCGACCACCTGCCCCGCGTAGGACTTCCGCGTCCACGGCGGCCGGGACCGGTGGTGGTGCCGGGTGCGCGTGCTCGAGGTCAGGTCGCTGGGCGCCGCCGACCCGCGCGGCGGCACCGCCCGGCGCCGTGGACGTCGTGACCCGGCTGCGTTAGCCCGGCAGGATCTCGCCACCGATGCTGTTCGGAAGCCGCATCATCGGCGGGCACTCCACGTGGTAACGCTGCTCCAGAATGTGCGCGATCTGGAAGTACTTCGCGGCGAGTTCGGGGTCCCTGGTGGACCGCGCCAGCTCGTACGCGTCGTCCGCCGCACGCGCCAGCTCCGGGCACTCGATGCCGGGGTCCGCGAACACCCGCTCGCGCCGGATGACGACGTCACCCGTCCCGTCCACTCCGAGCTCCGCGACCTTCGCCTCGACCTCCGCGCGCCGCTCGCTCCGGTCGGCGTTCCCACTGGCCGGCTGGTACGTCATGTCGACTCCTCCCGTCGTACCGCGGCCAGCACGCTACGCCGCCACCGTCGCGTTGGGGAGGGCCGGGACGGTCAGCCCGCGCCCGCGCCTGCCGGCGCCTCGTCCGGAACACCGTCGGCGGCGCGGGCCGCGGCGGCCACGTCGAGCCGGCGCATGCCCATCATCGCCGTCATCGCACGCTGTGACCGCGCCGGGTCGGCGTCGGTGACCAGCTCGATCATCCCGCGCGGGACGACCTGCCACGACAGGCCGAACCGGTCCTTCAGCCACCCGCACTGCGACTCCTCGCCGCCGCCGGCGAGCAGCGCGTCCCAGTAGTAGTCGGTCTCCGCCTGGTCGGCGCAGTCGATCTGGAACGACACCGCCTCGGTGAACGCGAACTGCGGCCCGCCGTTCAGCCCGACGTACTTTGTGCCGTCCAGCTCGAAATTGACCACCATCACCGCGCCCGGCTCGCCGGGGCCGGCGTCGCCGTAGCGGGACGTCTCGAGGATGCGCGAGTTCGGGAAGACGGAGACGTAGAACGTGGCGGCTTCCTCGGCCTGGGTGTCGAACCAGAGGCACGGCGTGATCTTCGGCATGGGGTCATCCTCCTGCGCTGGTGGGCTCGTCACCAGTCGGGACGGCGCGGCCCGCGGAAACTCATCGCTCACCGTCGCGGGGGGTGTCCCCGACCTCCTGGTTCGTGCCACCATCGCGCACCCCCGCCGTACGGCCGTCCACCATCCCTACGCACGCCCGAGAGGCCACCCGCGTGAAGAAGCCCTACGCCGGCGCGCTCGCCGCCGCCGCAATCACCCTCACCCTCACCGCCCCGCCCGCCACCGCGGAGACCGAGTACCGCGTCGGGCCGGACCCGACCGCCGCCGCGATCGAGAAGGCGGGACCGTTCGCCTACACGTCGTTCACCGTGTCCGACGGAGCCACGCCGGGTTTCGGCGCGGCGACGATCTACTACCCCACCGACAGCACGCTGCCGCGGCTCGGCGGCGTCGCGGTCGCCCCCGGCTACACCGAGAAGCAGTCCGCGATCTCGTGGTTCGGGCCGCGGCTCTCGTCGCACGGCTTCGTCGTGATCACGTTCGACACGAACTCCGGCTTCGACCAGTCGGCGGCGCGCGGCGACCAGCTGCTCGCCGCGCTCGACTACCTCACCGGCACCAGCGCCGTGAAGGACCGCGTGGACGCCACCCGGCTCGCCGTCATGGGCCACTCGATGGGCGGCGGCGGTTCGCTGGAGGCCACGAAGAAGCGGCCGGCGCTCCAGGCGTCGATCCCGATGACGCCGTGGCACACCGACAAGACCTGGCCGGAGCCCGGCACGCCGACGCTGGTCATCGGCGCGGAGAGCGACACGATCGCGCCGGTCGCGAACCACGCGGAGCCGTTCTACACGTCGCTCACGGCCGCACAGGAGAAGGCGTACCTCGAGCTCAACAACGCCTCGCACAGCGTGACGAACAGCGCCAACGCCCCCACGTCGAAGTACTCGATCGCCTGGCTCAAGCGGTTCGTGGACAACGACACCCGCTACGACCAGTTCCTCTGCCCGCCGCCCGCGCCGAGCAGCGTGATCGAGGAGTACCGCGCCACCTGCCCGCACGCATAGCACCCCTCGCGGCGTCCGGCGGGCCAGGGCTCGCCGGGCGCCGCGAGACTTTTTCGCGTAACCGTGAACCGATTCGGCCCCTCCGCGCGACAAGCGGGTGACAAGCACGAACCACCCAGGAGGGGAACCCACCGTGTCCGTCCGCATCACCCGCCGCACCGCCGCCGTCGCCGGAGCCGCACTCGCCGCCGTCGTCCCGCTCACCCTCGTGGCGGCCGCCCCGGCCGGGGCCGACGGCGCGCGCCGGCTCACCGCCGCCGGCCCCGTGACCCGCTACGCCACCCCGGACGCCTCCGGCACCGACACCAACCCGCTGCCCGCCACCGGGGCGGTCGCCCGGGTCCGCTCGGTCGAGACGCCGTCCGGCCGCACGATCGTCACCGTCGTGGTCGACGGGTTCACCCCGGACCGCCACTTCGGCGCGCACGTGCACACCAAGACGTGCGGCGCGACGGGCGCGGCGGCCGGCCCGCACTACCAGGACCAGGTCGACCCGGTGACGCCGTCGGTCGACCCGGCGTACGCCAACCCGGAGAACGAGATCTGGCTCGACCTGCACACCGACTCGACCGGTCACGGCGAGGCGTCGGCGTCCGTCCCGTGGGTGTTCCAGAAGGACGCCGCACACACGTTCGGCGCGAACTCCGTCATCTTCCACCGCGACCACACCGCGGCGGGCCACCATGGCACGGCGGGGACGGCCGGGCCGCGGCTCGCCTGCTTCACCGTCCCGTTCACGGGCTGAGGCACTGGAGGCAACGGTCGTGACGACCGACGTGGAGCTCCTCGACGCGGTGGCGGCGGGCAGCCGCACCGCGCTCGAGGAGCTCTACCGCCGGCACTCGGCGTGGCTGGTGCTGCGGCTCTCCCGCCGCTGCTCCGACGGCGGGCTGGTGGACGAGACCGTGCAGGACACGTTCGTCGCCGTCTGGCGCTCGGCCGGCAAGTACGCCGGGCAGGGCGACGTGGGCGCGTGGGTGTGGGGCATCGCGATCCGCCGGCTGGTGGACGCGCTGCGCCGGTCGCCGCGCGCCACCGCCGTCCCGCTCGCCGAGCCGCGCGAGACCGAACGCAGCGCCGAGGAGCGGGTGCTCGAAGGCGTCCAGTACGGCGCCCTCGGCGGCGCGCTGAACCGGCTCAGCCCGGAGCTGCGCGCCGTCGTGGAGGCGACCGTGCTGGACGGCCTGTCCACGAAGGAGGCGGCGACGTTGCTCGGCATCCCCGCCGGAACCGTGAAGACCCGGATGATGCGCGCCCGCGCGGCGTTGCGTGAGGAGCTGGCATGACGACGTGGCACGTCGCCGCGGCCGACCTGCGGGACTACGCCGCCGGCACCGCCGGCGTCGCGGTCGCCGCGAGCGTCGAGTCGCACGTCCCCCGCTGCCGGGACTGCGCTGCGGCGCTCTCGCCCGCCGTGGACGCCGGCCGCCTCGACGCCGTCTGGGCCGAGATCGGCGACCGGATCGACCTCCCGCGGCGCAGCCTCCTCGAACGCGCGCTGGCGGCCGTTGGGGTGCGCGACACCGACGCGCGGCTGCTCGCCGCGACGCCGAACCTGCGCAGCGGGTGGTTCGGGTCGCTCACCCTGGTGGCGGCGTTCGCGTTCCTCGCGACGGTCCTCGGGGCGGGGCGGGGCGACATCACGCTGCTCCTGCTGCTCGCGCCGGTGCTGCCGGTGATCGGCGTGGCGGCGGCGTTCGGTCCGCACGCCGACCCGACGTACGACCTCACCGTCGCGGCGCCGTACTCCGTCCTGCGGCTGCTGCTGCTCCGCGCGGCGACCGTGCTCGGGACCTGCGTCACGGTCACCGCGGCGATCGCGTTCGCCATGCCCGACGCGGCCGCCACCACCGCGTGGCTGCTCCCCGCGCTCGCGCTGACCCTCGCCACGCTCGCGCTCGCGACGTGGCTGGACATCGCGGTCGCGGCGACCGCCGTCGCCGTCGGCTGGGCCGTCGTCGTGGGCGAGCTGGCCAGGCGCGACGAGATGACCGACCTCAACGGCGGCGCGGCGCGGCTCGGCTGCGTCCTGCTCGCCGTCCTCGCGGCCGCGGTGCTCGTGCAGCGCCGCCGCCACTTCGACCAGGAGGGAAGCCGATGACCGTCTCCGTGGACGGCCTCGTGAAGTCGTACGGGCGCAAGCGCGCGCTGGACGGGATGACGTTCCACGCCGGCCCCGGCGTCACCGGGCTGCTCGGCCCGAACGGCGCCGGCAAGACGACGTTGCTGCGCATCCTCGCGACCGTGCTCGCGCCGGATGCCGGGCGGGTGTCGTTGCTCGGCGGCGACCCCGCCGTGGCGGCCGACCGCCTGGAGATCCGCCGCCGGCTCGGCTACCTCCCGCAGGAGCCCGGTTTCCACCAGGGCTTCACGGCGTTCGAGTTCGTCGACTACGTCGCGATCCTCAAGCAGTTCGGCGACCGGCGGGCCAGGCACGACGAGGTACGCCGCGTGCTCGACCTCGTCGGCCTCCGCGACGTCAGCGGTACCAAGGTGCGCCGGCTCTCCGGCGGCATGCGCCGCCGGGTCGGCGTCGCCCAGGCGCTCCTCGGCGACCCCGACCTGGTGATCCTCGACGAGCCGACCGCCGGGCTCGACCCGGAGCAGCGGCTGCGGTTCCGCGAGCTGCTGTCCTCCATCGGCGAACGGCACACCGTGCTGCTGTCGACGCACCAGACCGAGGACGTCGCCGCGCTCTGCACCAACGTCGTCGTGGTCGACGCCGGCCGTGCCCGCTGGTCCGGCGTCCCGCGCGAGCTCACCGAGCTGGCCCGCGGCCGCGTCTGGGTGGCCGCCGAACGCGACCCGCGCGCGCAGCTCGCGTACCGCACCGGCGACGGGACGTTCCGCCACCTCGGCGACGCCCCGGCCGGCGCCACGCTGCTCGACCCGACCATCGAGGACGGCTACCTGTCGCTGCTCAGCGCCAGCGTGGCGGAGGTGGCGGCGTGATCGTCATCGTCCTCGTGCTGCTCGTCGTCGTGCTGACGTACGTGCGGCCGCGCGTGCTCGCCCAGCCGCCCGGCGTGCTGGCCCGGCTGCCGATGCTCGCGCCGGTGCCCGCCTCCGCGCTCACGCCGCCCGCGCCGTGGCGCGCGACCGCCGTCCGCGCGATGCCCGCGTGGCCCGCGACGCTCGCGCTCGCGCGGACCGAGACCCGGCGGGTGCTGCTCTCGCCGCTGTTCACCGCGGCCGTCGTCATCACGGTGCTCAACGCGGTCGTCATGCGCGCGACGACGGAGTTCGCGACGTTCAACTCGTTCGCTCTCGGTGGGCCCGCGGCGTTCTGGGCCGGGCTCATCTGCTACTTCGCCGGCCACGCCGCCGCGTCGCGTAGCCGCCGCTCGGGCACCGGCGAGATGTTCGCGCCGGCGCCGCTGTCGCCGCGGCTGCGGATCCTCGCGCTCGCGCTGGCGTCGCTCGTCGCGGGCGCCGTCATCTTCGTCCTGCTGCTCGCGGGTTACCTCTACTGGTGGGACGTCCGCGACATCGCGTTCACGCGGCCGACGATCTGGCACCTGCTGTCCACGCCGGTGCAGGTCGTGGGCGGGTTCACGTTCGGCGTCATGCTGGCGACGTGGGCGCCGTGGCGCGGCGTCGCGCCGGCCGGGTTCTTCGGGCTGGTGGCCGTCCACGTCATCCTGTCCAACACCGGCAACCCCGCGTGGGGCGCGTTCTACGAGTACGCGAAGTGGCCGGACCAGGGCGGCGGCTTCGAGACCCTGTCGGCCGCCTGGCACCTCGCGTACATGGCGCTGCTCTGCGCGATGGCCGTCGTCGGCGCGATGGTGTGGCTGCCCGGCCGGCGGCGCGGCCTTCTCGCCCTCGGCGCCGCGCTCACGCTGGGCGCGCTGGGCGCCGGGCTTGCGCAGTTCTGATGGTGCTGCTGCTCCTCCGCACGCTGCCGTGGCGGGCGTTCGCGCTCGCCACGGCGGCCGGCGCCGTGCTCGTCGCCCTGCGGCCCGAGGTCGACATGCTGCGCGCGACCGGGGTGCTGCTCGCCGCCGCGGCGGCGCTGTTCTGCGACGACCCGGCCGAGGCGCTGACCGACGCCACGCCGACCCCGCGGGTCGTGCGCCGCGCCGCGCGCTGGGCGGCCGGCGCGTTGGCGGCGTACGCCGGGTGGCTCGTGCTGCTGCCGCTGGTCGACGGCGTCGACGTCGCGGCGGTCGCGGGCGACGTCGCGCTGCTGCTCGTGGTCTCGCTCGCGGCGGGCGCGGTGGTCGGCGGCCCCGCGGCCGCCCCGGTGCTCGTCGTGACGCTCATGGCTGCGCAACGGCTGAGCCCGCACTTCGCGCACGTGCGCCCGGCGCTGCTGGTTCTCGGGGCCGGCGTGCTCGCCGCGGCGCTGCGCGACCCCGCCGCCCGCCGGCGCGGCACGCCCGTCCCCGCCGGCGACGCGGCCTGACCGCAGCCACCGCTCGCGGTTGTCGGGCAACGTCGTCGGGTAGGTCGCTGCCGTGGCAACAGCGACTGCGGCACGGGCAAAGCGCAAGGGCCGCAAGGCTGCCGAGAGCGACACCGTCCAGCGGCTCGGCCGGCTGGGCCTCGTGGCGAGGGGCGTGCTGTACGCCGTCGTAGGCGGGCTGGCGGCGAGCGTGGCGTTCGGCGCCGACGAGCAGGCGGACAAGCAGGGCGCGCTGCGCGCGATCGGCAGCACGCCGGTCGGCCGCTGGAGCCTGCTCATCGTGGTCGCGGGCTTCGTCGGCTACGCGCTCTGGCGGCTCGCCGAGGCGACCGTACGCCCTGGGGACAAGGGCGTCGGCGGCCGGCTCTGGTCCGCGGGACACGCCGTCCTCTACACCGGCTTCGCGTTCACGACGCTCAGCTTCGTCGCCACGCAGCACAGCGAGAACAGCGACGCGACCGAGCAGAACTACACCGCCCAGGTGCTCAAGTGGCCCGGCGGTCGTTACCTCGTCGCCGCCGTCGGCCTCACGTTGATCGGCGTCGGCGTCGGGAACGCGTACCGCGCCGTCTCCGGCCGGTACCGCAAGCACCTCAAGGAGCAGGAGATCCCGGAGAGCTGCGACTGGTGGTTCCCGATCGTGGCGTACGCGGGGCTGGCGGCGCGGGCGGTCGCGTTCTCGCTCGTCGGGGCGTTCCTCGTCCAGGCGGCGGTGACATTCGACCCGAAGAAGGCGCGCGGGCTCGACGGGTCGCTGCGGCTGGTGGCGCAGCAGTGGTACGGCCGCCCGCTCATCTTCGCGGTCGCCATCGGCCTGGTCGCGTACGGCGTGTGGAGCTGCGTCGAGGCGCGCTACCGCAAGATCCTCGGCTCCTAGGTGTCCTGACGCAGTTCCTTCCGCAACGCCGCGTGCGCGGCCCAGTAGCCGCACATGCCGTGCACGCCGCCGCCGGGCGGCGTGGACGACGAGCAGAGGTAGAGGCCGCGGACCGGCGTGCGGTACGGCACCACCCGCGCCACCGGCCGGGTGAACAGCTGGCGCAGGTCCTGCTTGCCGCCGTTGATGTCGCCGCCGACGTAGTTCTCGTTGTGCCGCTCGACCGCCTTGGTGTCGCGCGTCGCGCGGGCGAGGATCCGGTCGCGGAAGCCGGGTGCGAACCGTTCGACCTGCGCCTCCATCGCGTCCGTCATGTCCACCGTCGAGCCGGCCGGGACGTGGCAGTACGCCCACGCGGTCTGCCGCCCCTCCGGCGCGCGGCTCGGGTCGAACACGCTCGCCTGCACCAGCAGCACGTACGGGCGCTCGCTGTGCCGGCCGGCGTTGGCCGCGGCCTCCGACGCCGCCAGCTCGTCCTGCGTCCCGCCGACGTGGACGGTGCCGGCCCGCGCGACGTCGGCGTTCGCCCACGGGATCGGCCCGTCCAGCGCCCAGTCCACCTTGAAGACGCCGGGGCCGTAGCGGTACCCGCGCAGGCGCTTGGCGTAGCCGCCCGGCAGCCGGTCGCCGGCGATCTCCAGCAGCTGGCGCGGGGTCACGTCGAGGAACACGCACCTCGCGTCGGGCAGCTCGCGCAGGCTCCCCACGCGCTGGCCGAACGTCAGCGTGCCGCCGAGGCTGGTGAGGTCCGTGACGAGCGCGTCGGCGAGGCGTTGCGAGCCGCCCTCCACCGCGGGCCAGCCGACCGCGTGCGCGAGGGTGGCCAGCATCAACGCCACCCCGCCCGTCGGCGACGACGTCAGCGGCAGCATCGAGTGCGCCCCCGCGCCGGCCAGCAACGCCTTCGCCTCGTCGCTCTCGAACCGGCCGGTCAGCGCCGTCACCGAGCGGATCGCGCCGAGCCCGAACCGCGCCATCAGCAGCGGATTCGCCGGCAGCCGCAACGGCGCCAGGACGCCGCGCACGATGCCCTCCCACCCCTCGACCAGCGGGCGCATCAGGCGGGCGTACTTCTTGCCGTCGTCGCCGCCCAGCGCGTCAGCGGTCTCGTCCACGTCGCGGTGCAGCAGCGCGGCTCGTCCGCCGTCCAGCGGGTGGGCGTACGGGATCTCCGGGTGCGTCAGCCGGACGCCGAGGTCGGCGAGCGGGCGCGACCGGAAGAACGGCGACGCCAGCACCAGCGGGTGGATCGTCGAGCAGACGTCGTGCACGAAGCCGTCCAGCGTCAGCGGCGCCGAGCGCATCCCGCCGCCGGCCGTGTCGGCGGCCTCGACGACGTGCACGCGCCGCCCCTCGGCGGCGAGCGTGATCGCGGCCGCGAGGCCGTTCGGTCCGCTGCCGACGACGACGGCGTCGTACGCCGGTGACGTCATCGGGTGGACGTGGCGTAGCGCTCTTCCCAGGTCACCGGTTCATGATCGCGCGGGTCGGGCGCGGACGTCGTAGCCAGGCCGATGCGGTCGCACGACTGCTTGAACCGCGCGCCGTCGTGGACCGCGCAGCCGCGCGGGTCGTTGTTGAAGTAGACGAAGACCTGCTCGCCGTCCGGGTACGCGTTCGCGATGCGCCGCGCCCACGCGTCGAGCGTCGGGCTTGTGTAGCACGGGTACTCCGCGTCGCCCTCGTGCAGCCGGACGTAGCCCCAGTCCGCGGTGCGCCACAGCGGCGCCAGCAGCTTGCCGTAACGGTCCGACCAGACCAGGGGCGCGTTGAACGCCGTGAGCAGGTCGCGCACCTCGTCGACGAACCACGTCTCGTCGCGTGGCTCCACGGCGACCCGCGCTCCGTGCTTCGCGAACGCCGCGAGGGTGCGATCGAGGCGTTCCACCTGCACCTTGAACTTCGGGGGCAGCTGCACCAGCAACGGTCCGAGCTTCGGGCCCAGGTGCTTCGCGCGCTCCATGAAGAGGTCGACCGGCTCCTCCGGGTCGAGCAGCCGCTTGACGTGCGTGAGGTACCGGCTGCTCTTCACGGTCACGACGAAGCTCTCCGGCGTGCGCGAACCCCACTGCGCGAACGACGTCGCCGCCGGCAGCCGGTAGAACGAGTTGTTGACCTCGACGGTGTCGAACAGCGTGACGAAGTGCTCCAGCCACGCCGCCTGCTTGAGCTTCGGCGGGTACACGGGGCCGCGCCAGTCCCGGTACTGCCAGCCCGAGGTCCCGATCCAGACGGTCACGCTGGCTGCGTACCCGGTTACGGCTTTTGCGTACCCGGTCCCGGCGCGGGGCACCCGCTTCTGCGTGAGCGCCGCCGCGTTCGTGCTCGTCGCCGTCGTTGGCGTCGTTGACGTCGTTGACGTCGTTGCGCACCGCTGCTGCCAGGGGCACCGCGTGCCACCTGCACGCGCTCGGCACGCAAACCGTGTTCGGCGAGGGGCGCACCTCCGCCGACGTGGTCCTCGTCGGCGAGCAGCCGGGCGACCAGGAGGACCTGGCGGGGAAGCCGTTCGTCGGTCCGGCGGGCAAGCTGCTCGACCGCGCGCTGGAGGCCGCCGGGATCGACCGGTCGGCCGTCTCCGTCACCAACGCCGTCAAGCACTTCAAGTGGCAGCCGTCCGCCAACGTGCAAGCGCCGCATCCACAAGAAGCCGGACACCCGCGAGATCGGCGCCTGCAAGCCGTGGCTGGAAGCCGAGATCGCGGTGCTCCGGCCGCGGCTGGTCGTGGCACTCGGCACGACAGCGGCGCAGGCGCTGCTGGGGAAGTCGTTCCGGGTCACGGCGTCGCGCGGGCAGGTGTTAGACCTGCCGCCGTCGTCGCGCATCGTCGCCACCGTGCGCCCGTCGTCGATCCTGCGCTCGGCGGGCGAGGAGAACCGTGCGGTGGAGTTCGACCGGCTCGTGGACGACCTCCGCGTCGTGGCGCGGGAGCCCCGGCGTCCTGACCGGGGCGGCGCGTAAGGCACCCGCTCGGCCGGCCGGCGGCGCCTTCGCGCCGCCCGTCCCGGTTCGGCACCGGCACCGTCCCGCGCCCGCCCGTTTTTGTCACACCCCCTCGGTAGCGTCGTTGGCATGACCTGATCGGCGTGAACGGGGTGACTCGATGGCCGCACTACCGCCCGCAGTGGTGGCGTTCCTCGATGTCGACCCGTGCGCGCTGTCCGACGCGGACCTCGGCGCCCGGATCGTCGTGCTGGAGACGCTGGTGCGCCGGGCGCAGGCGGCGCAGGCCGAGGCGGTGCGGGTGTTCGACCGCCGCGACGCCGCCGACGGTGACGGCGCCGCCTCGACCGCGTGCTGGCTGCGGGACCGAATCAACGCCGCCGACGGCGACGCCCGCCGCACCGTCGGCCTGGCCCGCGCCCTCGACCGGCTGCCCGCGACCGCGGCGGCACTGCGGGACGGGTCCATCACTCTCGCTCACGCCCGGATCCTTACCGGACAGACCCGCGCGCTCCCGGCCGACACCGTCACCCGCGGCGAACCCGCCCTCGTCCGCTGGGCCCGCGACCTGAACCCGCAGCGGTTCGCGACCGTGGTGCGGCGCTGGGTCGCGACCGTCGCCCCCGCCGAGTTCGAACGCGACACGGAACGCCGCTACGACACCCGCTGGCTCACCCTCAGCCGCACCTTCGGCGGCATGACCGCCATCACCGGCATGCTCGACCCCGAAGCCGGCACCCTGCTCACCGGAGCCCTCGACGCCCTCGTCTCCGCCAACCCCACCACCGACACCCGCAGCCGCGGCCAGCAACGCGCCGACGCCCTCACCGACCTCGCCACCATCGCCACCACCCACGCCGCGCTGCCCGTCACCGGCGGGCACCGCCCCGAGATCGTCGTCCACATCCCCGCCACCACCCTCACCGCCACCCGCGCCACCGGCGGCGCGGGCACCGGCTCGGCGCCCGCCACGCTCGACGACGGCACACCGCTCACCGCCGCCGCGTTCGACCGGCTCGCCTGCGACGCCACCTTCCGCCGCCTCCTCCTCGACGCCCACGCCGTGCCGCTCGAACTCGGCCGCGCCACCCGGCTCATCCCATCCGGGTTACGCAAATACGTCGCGCTGCGCGACGGCGGCTGCCGCTACCCGGGGTGCCCCCGCCCGGCTGCTTACTGCGAGGCCCACCACGTCACGTTCTGGCGGCACGGCGGGCGCACCGACGCCGCCAACCTCGTCCTCCTCTGCCGCTACCACCACCACCTCGTCCACGACCGCGGGCACGCCCTCACCCTCGACCGCGACGGCACCGTCCGGGCAACCCGTCCTGCTGGTGCGACCCTCACCAGCCGACCCCGAGGACCCACCGCCATCCCCGCGGCCTGACCGCCCGCACCACTGACACCCGCGCCGGGCGCGAACCCGGGGCGCGGCCCTCCGCACGACCACCGAGGACGGACCCCCGAACGCACGCGGGGCCCGGTCGCACGTGGCGACCGGGCCCCGGACGTGCGGGTGCCGCTGCTAGAGGTTCGTGAACAGCATGTGCGCCGGGGCGCCCTTTGCGTTCGTGACGATGTTCTTCGTCGTCAGATTGCGGAGCGCGTTCTGCACGGTCGCGGGATAGGCGCCGCCGTTGCCGGTGAGGTACTGCGCCGCGACGCCGGCCACGTGCGGTGCGGCCATCGACGTGCCACTCATAGTGGCCTGCGCCAGGTCGTTCGCGATGCCGAGCGAGCGGATGTCCTGCCCGGGCGCGAACCAGTCGACGCACGCGCCGCCGTTCGTGAACCAGGTGCCGTTGTCGTTGATGTCCGTGGCGCCGACGGTGATCGCTTCGGCGACGCGAGCCGGCGACTGCGTGCAGGCGTCGACGTTGTCGTTGCCGGCGGCGACGACGTACGTGATCCGGTCGTTGTTGATCGAGTTGCGGACCGCGAAGTCCAGCGCGTCACTCGCCGGGCCGCTGAGGCTCATGTTCGCGACCGCCGGGTTGCCGGCCTGGTGGTTGCCGGTGACCCAGTCGACGCCGCGGATGATCGTCGAGTACGGGCTCCCGCCGGTGCAGCCGAACACCCGGACGCTGAACAGCAGCGCCGACTTGGCGACGCCGAAGTTGAAGCCGCCGACGGTGCCGGCGACGTGCGTGCCGTGGCCGCTGCAGTCGTTGCCGTTGCCGCCGGTGGCGTCGTACGCGTTGACCGCCTTGCCGAGGAAGTCGCCGTGGGTGACGCGGATACCGGTGTCGATGACGTACACGGGAACGCCACCGAGCGAGTTGTAGCTGTAGCGGTTGTCCAGCGGGCGGAACCGCTGGTTGATGCGGTCCAGGCCCCACGACGGCGGGTTGTCCTGGTTGACCGTCGGGAACGCGAGCTGGTCGCGCTCCACGATGAGGACGTCGCGCTCGCGCTCCATGCGCGCGAGCGCGGACTGCGTGAGCGTCGCCGCGTACCCGTCGAGGGCGTGGCGGTAGACGAACTTCACGGTGCTGCCGAGGTCGGTGGCGACGGCCGCGAGGTCGTCGGCGGTCTGGGTGGCGTTCGGGCGGAGAACGACGATGTAGTCGCCGGCCGGCGCGGCGGCCGACGCGGGCGCCGCCGTGAGACCGGCGACGAGCGCCGTCGCCCCGGCGAGCACGGCAAGGCTACGAAGACGTGACAAGAAGAGCTCCTGACAAGGGGTGAATGAGGGGTGATCGCGGCAGCACCCGCGCCGGAAGGGTCCCCCGGCGGCGCGACCTGCCGTTGTGTCCATCTTCTCCGGCGGGCCCGCGCCGTCCTGCCGAACGCCGCCGCCACACCTGGCTAACGCCGCCCGCGCACGACCGCGCCGCTACGCTCCCGGGTCGTGCAGCAGATCGTGGTGGCGCGCCGCTTCAACGGCCCGCCGGAGTCCGGCAACGGCGGCTACGTGTGCGGCCTCACCGCCCTCGCGACCCGCGTGCCCGACGCCGAGGTGACGCTCCGCCGCCCGCCGCCGCTGGACGTGCCGCTGCGGGTCGAGGACGGCGAGGTGTACGACGGTGAGCACCTCGTCGCCGCCGCGACGACGGCCGGCGTGCCCGACGTCACCCCGCCGCCGTTCCCCGGCTACGACGCCGCGCGCGCCGCCGAGCGGCACTACGCGGGGCTGCGGGACCACCCGTTCCCGACCTGCTACGTCTGCGGGCCCGCCCGCGACGACGGGCTCGGCCTGGCGCCCGGGCCGCTCGACGAGCAGACGGTCGCGACGACATGGACGCCGCCGCCGGACCTGGCGGACCCGACGCTCGGCGGCGTCCAGCCGCAGTACGTCTGGGCCGCGCTCGACTGCCCCGGCGCATGGGCGCTGATGCAGGGCACCGACGCGCCGGTCGTGCTCGGCCGGCTCGCGGTGCGCATCCACGGCGCGGTCCGCGCGGGCCGGCCGCACGTCGTCGTCGGCTGGCAGGAGCGGCCGCAGGAGGGACGCAAGCACTACGCCGGCACCGCGCTCTACGACACGAACGGCGACGTCCTCGCCACCGGCCGCGCGACCTGGGTCGCGCTGCAGCCGGGCTGACCCTGGGCTAACCCGGGTCAGGTGGCGCCGGCAGCTCCTCGGGCGGCGCCGTGTAGCGCGCGAACGCCGGCACCAGCGCCGCCAGTGCCACCACGCCGAGGATGCACGCGAACCCACCCGACACGACGGAGAACTGCACCGAGGTGGCGGCGGCGACCGCGCCCGCCTCGACGTCGCCGAGCCGCGGCCCGCCGGCGACGACCGCGATGAACACGCCGTTGAGCCGGCCGCGCAGCGCGTCGGGCGTCGCCACCTGCAGGATCGAGTTCCGGAAGACGGCCGACACCATGTCGGCCGCGCCGGCGCAGGCCAGCATGAGCACCGCGACCCACATCGCCGTCGCGAGCCCGAAGCCGACGATCGACAGCCCCCACGCCGCCACCGCGATGAGCACGGCGAGCCCCTGCCGCCGTACCCGGCCGAACCAGCCGCCGAGCAGCGCGCCGGCCAGCGCGCCGACGGCCGGCGTGGCGTACAGCAGGCCGGCCGACGACGGGCCGCCGCCGAAGCGACCCTCGGCCAGCGCGGGAAACAGCGCGCGCGGCATCCCGAACACCATGGCGTTGATGTCCACCGCGAACGTCATCAGCACGACCGGCTGCGTCCGCAGGAACCGCAGTCCTTCGAGCACCGAGCCGAGGCCGGCGGCGGTGCCGCCACCGATCGGGGGCACGGCGGGCAGCCCCACGACCGCGACCACCGCCGCGACGAACGACACCGCGTCGATGCCGTAGACCCACGCGTAGCCGAGCTGCCCGACGAGCACGCCGGCCGCCAGCGGCCCGAGCACCATCGCGAAGTTGAACAGCACCTGCGACAGCGCGGTGGCCGCCGGGATCTGGTGCGCGGCGAGCAGCCGCGGGATCACCGCGCGCCGGGCCGGGTGGTCGACCGCGAACAGCGCGGACTGGAAGAACGTCAGCACGTACAGCAGCCACACCTGCCGCAGGTCGAACGCCGCCTGGAGGAACAGCACCCCCGTCACGAGCGCCAGCAGTGTCGTCGAGATGACGAGCAGCCGGCGCCGGTCCATGGCATCCGCGATGGCGCCGCCGATCAGCCCGAAGACGACGAGCGGCACCAACGACGCGATGCCGAGCATGCCGACGGCGAGTGACGACCCGGTGATGTCGTAGACCTGCAACGGCACCGCGACCGACGTCATCTGCGTGCCGATGGTCGAGACCGCGTCGCCGAGGAACAGCCGCCGGTAGCCCGGCGACGTCCGCAACGGCGTCACGTCGATCGCCAGCCCGCGCGCCCGGCGCAGCCAGCGCCCGCTGCGTTCCGGCTCGTCGATCCCCGTGGCTTCGAGGACGACGTCGTCGTCGCGCGGCTCCGTCACGGCGAGAGCCGCTCCACCGTCCAGCCGCCCCGCGCCCGCCGGTACCGCAGCCGGTCGTGCAGCCGGTTCGGCCGGCCCTGCCAGAACTCCACGGAGTCGGGCAGTATTCGCACGCCGCCCCACGACGCCGGCCGCGGGACGGTCCGCCCCTCGTACTCGGCCGCCAGCTCCGCCACCCTGGCGTCGAGCCACGCACGCGACGGGATGACCGACGACTGCAACGACGCCAGCGCGCCGAGCTGCGCGCCGTACGGCCGCAGCGCCCACCAGGCGTCGCTCTCCCTTGCCGTCGTCCGGCGCACCCGGCCGACGACGCAGACCTGGCGTTCGAGCAACGCCCAGCGGAACGTCAGCGACGCGTGCGGGTTCTCCGCGAGGTGGCGGCCCTTGCGGGAGTCGTAGTTCGTGCAGAAGACGAACCCGCGCTCGTCCCAACCCTTGAGCAGCACCATCCGCGACGCGACCTCGCCCGACGCCGGCGCGGTGGCCAGGCACATGGCGTCCGGCTCGGGCACGCCGCGCGCCACGGCCTCGTCGAACCACGCGCGGAACTGCGCCAGCGGGTCGGCCGCGACGTCGCCTTCGAGCAACGCCGCCCCCGCGTACTCGCGGCGGGCGACCACCTGCTGCGGGAGGTCCTCCGAGGCCATGTCCTCATCCTGCCGCGCCGCGCCGTACGATGCCCCCGACCGGGAGGACGAGAGGGGCGCGTGACGTGAGCGACGTGAAGTCCGGCCTCGAAGGGGTCGTCGCCTTCGAGACCGAGATCGCCGAGCCCGACAAGGAGGGCAGCGCGCTCCGGTACCGCGGCATCGACATCGAGGACCTGGTCGGCGCCGAGCCGTACGAGCACGTGTGGGGCCTGCTCGTCGACGGCACGTTCCTTCCCGGCCTGCCCCCGGCCGAGCCGATCCCGATCCCGCACCGCTCCGGCGACGCCCGCGTGGACGTGCAGTCCGCGCTCGCCGAGATGGCGCCGATGTGGGGCCTCAAGCAGCTCATCGACATCGACGACGCGCAGGCGCGCGACGACCTCGCCCGCTGCTCGGTCACCGCGATGTCGTTCGTCGCCCAGTCGGCGCGCGGCGTGGACAAGCCGCCGGTGCCGCAGTCGGAGATCGACAAGGCGAAGTCGATCCCCGAACGCTTCCTCATCCGCTGGCGCGGCGAGGCGGACCCCGCGCACGTCAAGGCGGTGGACGCGTACTGGGTGTCCGCGGCTGAGCACGGCATGAACGCCTCGACGTTCACCGCGCGCGTCATCGCCTCCACCGGCGCCGACGTGTCGGCCGCGCTCTCCGGCGCGGTCGGTGCGCTCTCCGGTCCGCTGCACGGCGGCGCGCCGAGCCGCGTCCTCCAGATGCTCGACGACGTCGAACGGTCAGGGGATGCCACCACGTACGTCCGCGACCTCCTCGACCGCGGCGAGCGGCTGATGGGCTTCGGGCACCGCGTCTACCGCGCGGAGGACCCGCGCGCGCGGGTGCTGCGGCGCACCGCGAAGGAGATCGGCTCGCACCGCTACGAGGTCGCGGAGGCCCTGGAGCAGGCCGCGCTGGCGGAGCTCAAGGAGCGCAAGCCGGACCGCGTGCTCTCCACGAACGTCGAGTTCTGGTCCGCCGTCGTCCTCGACTTCGCCGAGGTGCCGGCCAGCATGTTCACCGCGATGTTCACCTGCGCGCGCACGGCCGGCTGGTCGGCGCACATCCTGGAGCAGAAGCGCACCGGCCGGCTGATCCGCCCCTCCGCGAAGTACACCGGCCCCCCGTCACGGCCGATCAGCGCCGTCCAGCAGGGGTAGCCGCGCAGCCGGCTCAGCGCCGGGCGGGTGCCGCGACCCGGCCAGTCAGCCGCTCGTACTCGTCTCGCGCGTCCGGCTCGATCTCCACGGGGGCGTTACCGTACAGCCGGTCGCAGCCGTCCTTCTTCGGCCCGGACACCCAGTAACGCTCGCGGGTGTCGAGGTCGACGGCGTTGCCGCACCCGAGCCCGGGCACCCGCTGCAGGCGCAGGCCGCGCGTGTACATGGTCCGGCCGGTCTTCGAGAACGTCACCCAGCCGATCCACGCCTCGCCGCGCTCGTTGTGCTCGGCCGGCTTGTGCTCCACGTACATCACCCGCCGCCTCATGCCGGCGAGTGTGACAGCGCGGGATAGCCTGCGCCCGTGAGTTTCTCGGACGTCGTGATCCCCCAGGACCTGCTCCCCACAGACGGCCGGTTCGGCTGCGGGCCGAGCAAGGTGCGCCCCGACCAGCTCGCCGCGCTGGCCGCCACCGGCCGCGACTACCTCGGCACCTCGCACCGCCAGCCGGGCGTCAGGGACGTCGTCCGGCGGGTGCGCGAGGGCCTCACCGCGCTGTTCGCGCTGCCCGACGGCTACGAGGTCGTCCTCGGCAACGGCGGCTCGACGCTGTTCTGGGACGTGGCGACGTTCGGGCTGGTCGAACGCCGCTCGCAGCACTGCGTCTTCGGCGAGTTCTCCGCGAAGTTCGCGGAGGCGGCGAAGGCGGCGCCGTTCCTCGGCGAGCCATCCGTGATCCGCGCGGAGCCGGGCACCGTCGCCTACCCCGAGCCCGACGCCGGCATCGACCTCTACGCCCTCACCCACAACGAGACGTCGACCGGCGCCGCGGTGACGGTCACCCGGCCGGCACCCGACGCGTTCGTCGTCGTGGACGGGACGAGCGCGGCCGGCGGGCTGCGGGTGGACCCGAGCCAGTTCGACGTCTACTACTTCGCGCCGCAGAAGGCGTTCGCCGCCGACGGCGGCCTGTGGCTCGCGCTGGTGAGCCCGCGCGCGAACGAGCGCATCGACCGGATCAAGGCGAGCGGCCGCTGGGTCCCCGCGTCGCTCGACCTGACGATCGCGCGCGACAACTCGCGGCAGGACCAGACGTACAACACGCCCGCGCTCGCCACGCTGTTCCTGCTCGCCGAGCAGCTCGACTGGCTCAACGGCCTCGGCGGGCTGGAGGGCGCGACCCGCCGGTGCGACGAGTCCGCGCGGGCTCTCTACGAGTGGGCGGAGCGCAGCGAGTACGCCACGCCGTTCGTGAAGGACCCCGAGCACCGCTCGCACGTCGTCGGCACCGTCGACTTCGCCGAGTCGGTCGACGCGGCGGCGCTGGCGAAGGCGTTGCGCCGCCACGGCATCGTGGACACCGAGCCGTACCGCAAGCTCGGCCGCAACCAGCTGCGGGTCGGCATGTTCCCCGCGGTGGACCCCGACGACGTGCGCGCGCTGACGGCGTGCATCGACCACGTGGTTTCGCACGGCAGCGCGTGAGCAGAGCGAGGGTATGGAGTACACGCAGCTCGGACGCACCGGCCTCAAGGTCAGCCGGCTCTGCCTCGGCACGATGAACTTCGGTCCGGAGACGTCCGAGGAGGACAGCCACCGGATCATGGACGCCGCGCTCGACGCCGGCATCAACTTCTTCGACACCGCGAACGTGTACGGCTGGAAGAAGGGCGAAGGCTGGACCGAGCAGATCGTCGGTCGCTGGCTCGCGCAAGGCGGCGGACGGCGCGAGAAGGTCGTCCTCGCCACGAAGGTGTACGGGACGATGGGCGACTGGCCGAACCAGTCGCGCCTCTCCGCGCTCCACATCGTCCGCGCGTGCGAGGACTCGCTCAAGCGCATGAAGACCGAGGTCATCGACCTCTATCAAATGCACCACATCGATCGCGCGACGCCGTGGGACGAGATCTGGCAGGCGATGGAGACGCTCGTCCGTCAGGGGAAGGTCATCTATGTCGGCTCCTCGAACTTCGCCGGCTGGCACATCGCGCAGGCGAGCGAGACGGCGAAGGCGCGGAACTTCCT
>DATLNJ010000064.1:0-9999 GCA_035536815.1 Frankiaceae bacterium | reverse complement strand
CTAGTGGTCTGTCTCAGTTTTGGCTGACTGCTTGGTGAGGGTGACGCGTCCGCGTCGCACCTTCTCCAGGATCGACTCGGCGGTGGCGGTCCAGACGAGCGGCTTCGGGTGGTCGTTGGTGACCTGCAGGTAGTTCTCGATGCTCGCGATGAGGTCGGGGACGCTCGGGAAGCTGCCGCGCCGGATGTTCTTCTCGGTGAGTTCGCGGAACCACCGCTCGACGAGGTTCAGCCAGCTCGACGAGGTCGGGGTGAAGTGCAGGTGGAACCGCTTGTGCTTGCCCAGCCACCGCACCGTCTCGGGGTGCTTGTGGGTCTGGTAGTTGTCCAGGATCAGGTGCACCTGCAGGCGCTTCGGCACGGCCTTGTCGATCGCGCGGAGGAAGACCAGGAACTCCTCATGCCGGTGCCTGGGCAGGCATCGGCCGAACACGGTGCCGGTGGCGACGTCCAGCGCGGCGAACAGCGTGGTGGTGCCGTTGCGCTTGTAGTCGTGCGTCATCGTGCCGGCCCTGCCGCGCACCATCGGCAGCGACGGCTGGGTCCGGTCCAGCGCCTGGATCTGGCTCTTCTCGTCCACGCACAGCACGACCGCCTTCGCCGGCGGGTTGAGGTAGAGCCCGACCACGTCGACGAGCTTGTCCTCGAACGCGGGGTCGTTCGAGAGCTTGAACGTCTCCACCCGGTGCGGCTTCAGGCCACGGGCGTCCCAGATCCGCTGCACCGTCGCCGGGCTCACCCCGGCCCGGAGGGCCATCGTCCGGCAGCTCCAATGGGTATGCCCGTCGGGCGTGGCGTGCAGGGTGAGGTCCACGATCTCGGCGACCTTCTCCGCCGAGATCGACGGCTTGCGACCGCGGCCCGCGCGCACCTCCCCGAGCCGGGCCAGCCCCTCGCCGGCGAACCGCTCCCGCCACGACCGCACCGTGTTCACCGACACCCCCAGGTCCTCCGCGATGCGGCTGTTGGCGACTCCGCCGGCGGCCAGCAGCAGCGCCCTCGCCCGCTGAACCTGACGGTGCGGCGCCACCTGCGAACGGGCCAACGCCTCCAGCGCGACCCGTTGACCATCCGACATCGACAGCGCGGCAGCAGGACCTCGGGCCATCCACCGATCGTACCCGACAATCACTCAATCAAATGCGAGACACACCACTAGGGATAGCAGACCACGACCACGACGCCCACCGACCCGATGAACGTCGTCTCGGTGGCACAGTACGTGGAGAACGGCGTCGCGACGCACTCGCCGTAGCCGATGACCGGCCCCGGCACGACGACGTCGACCCGCGCGCAGACAGGCGCGGCGTGGGCGGCGCCGCCCGGGATCGCGGCGAGCGCGGCGGCGGTGGCGAGCAGCAGGCGGGTGGTTAGGCGCATCGGATGCCTCCGGAGGGGTGAGGGGACGCCATTGCACCGGTTGGCCGCGCGGCTGTCCAGGGCGTCGCTGGCCTACCCGGCGACGCCGGCGACCTCGCCGCCGGTCGCGCGCACCAGGTCGGCCGGCGTGATCTCGAACAGCGTGTGCGGCGTGCCACCGGCCGCCCAGACGGTGCCGTAGCCGAGCAGGTCCTCGTCGACGAGCACGCGCACCGGCGCGGGGAACCCGACCGGGGCGACCCCGCCGATCGGGAAGCCGGTCGCCGCCCGAACGGTCTCCGGGTCGGCGCGCCGCACCGTGGCGCCGAGCCGCGCGCCGACGACGGCGGTGTCCACCCGGTGCGCCCCGCTGGTCATGACCAGCAACGGCTCGCCGTCGGCGGTGAAGACCAGGCTGTTCGCGATCCGCCCGACCTCGACGCCGAGCGCGGCGGCGGCGGCCGCGGCGGTCGGCGTGCCCTCCGGGATCTCGACGATCTCGGCTTCGACGCCGGCCGCGGCGAGCGCGTTGAGGACGCGCGCCGTGTTGGGGTGCACGGTCAGCCCGTACCCCCGCCGGCCCGCGTGGGATCGGGCACGCCGTCGCCGAGCGTGAACGTCCCCGGGTCCAGCGTCCACCGCCGCGGGTCGGCCGGGTCGACCCAGACCGGGTAACGGTCGCCGGGTCGCGGCATCGACACCCGCGGCATCGTGAGCGTGGTGGTCGCGTCGTACGGTGCCGCGTCCGGCCGCTCGACCCGCACCGTGAGGCGGACCCGCGGGTGGCCGTTGACCACGGTCGAGGTGTCCACCACGGCGAGCACGGTGCCGTAGCCCTGCACGCCGGTCCGCGCCAGCGCGGCGTCGCGGCGGCGTGCGGCGAGCGCGTAGCCGTAGCTCGCCAGCAGCGCGCCGACCGTGAGCCCGGCGCCGAGCACGATGCCCCAGTCACCGCCGAGCGCGGCACCGACGGCGAGGCCGCCGGGCACGGCAGCGAACAGCCGCCAGTTGTGACCGCCGCGGGTCGCGAACGTCGCCAGCAGGATGGCGGCCGGGAGCGCGAACGGGAGCACCGGCGTCCCGCGTGGGCAGCCGCCGGCCGAGCCGACCGGCTCGACGCACACGTCCGGCCGCAGCGCGTCGTGCCGGGCCGCCCACGCCAGCAGCGCGAACGCCGCGAAGGCGGCCGGCCAGGGCAGCGCCGCGCGCCGCTCGGTCACGGTTCCCGGCCGTCGACCAGCCGTGCCGACCGCGCGGCGAACTCGTCGTCGGTGATGGCGCCGCTCGACCGGAGCGCCGTCAGCTGCTTGAGCTCGCGCACGACCGCCCCGGCGTCGGCCGGGTCTCGGCCCGCATCGGCAGCCGGCTCCGCGGCCTCCCACCGGTTCGGGTCGAACGGGTCGAACACCACGGCGAACGTCTCCCCCGGCCGCGGCACCCGCAGCCGCGACACCGGCATCGTCCGTGTCGACTCGACGGGCGGCAGCGCCTGGGACGCCGCGTCGATCCGCACGGTGAGGTGGACGATGGGGTCGTCGTTGACCGAGCCGCCGGTCTCGCCGACCGAGACGACGGTGGCGACGCCGGGCACGCCGACCTCCGCGAGGTCGCGCTCGGGGCCGTAACGGATGCGCCGCACCGCCTGCCGGGCCACCAGCACGACCGGCGGGACGAGGAACAGCGTGCCCCACACGATCGCCCCGGCGTGGCCGCGGTACGGCCCCTCGGTCACCGCCGCCCCGAAGAAGCCGAACGACACGCCGCTGAGCAGCAGGACGGTGCCGACCCAGCCGGCGCCGATCCACATGCCGACGACGCTGCCGACGACACCGAACCCGAAGTACGGGACCACGCCGGGCGGGCACTCGACCTCTCCGGGGCCGGCCGGCACGGAGCACTCGCCGACGCCGATGCCGAGCGTGATCCCGCGGCCGAGGCAGTACGCCGACACTGCGGAGAGCGCGATTGCCGCGGCCCGCCGTCGCCCGCTGATCCGGCGCCCGAAAAGCGTGGTCGCGGTCACGCGGGTGGCACCGCGCGCAGCAACTCGGCGGTCTTGGACGCGAACTCCTCGGCGCTGATCTTGCCGGTCAGCCGCAGCTCGTTGAGCCGGTTCAGCTCGCCCACGACGGCGTACGACTGCGGCGCCGGCACGACCGGCCGCGACCCCTCGCGGGCCATCTCGACCAGCCGCCGCAGGCCCGGCTGGCCGTGCGCCGCGCCGGTGCCGGGACCGTGCACGAACAGCCACTTCGAGCGGTCGTTCGGGTCGAACCACACCTCGTACCGGTCACCGACGCGCGGCAGGTTCACCCGGGAGACGGTCGCCGTCTTGGTCGCCTCGAACGGCGGCGTCACCCCGTCGTTCGGCTCGATCCGCATGACGATGCGCACCCGCGGGTTGTTGTTGATCGTCACGCCGGTGTCGTCGATCGACAGCACGGTGCCGACGCCCGGTGACCCGTCGCTGAGCAGCCGCGCCGCCTGCATCCGTTTCCATCCGACGAACGGCACCGAGATGAGCATGAACGCCGGCGTCGCCAGGAAGATCAGCCCGAACCACACGAACCAGCCCCGGCCCGCCTCGGCCGCGCCGTCGACGAGTCCGGCGCGGAGCGCGCCGATGCCGACGCCGCCGAAGATGCACGCGAAGCTCAGCCAGCTGCCGCCGGCGAAGATCCCGACCATCCCGCCGGCGATGCCGAAGAAGATGTAGAAGAAGTACCTGATCGCCTCGGGCGGGCACTCCACCTCGCCGGGGCCGGCCGGCGTCGAGCACGAGCCGATCATCATCATGTGGTAGATGCCCTCGCTGATGAAGTAACCGGCGAGGATCCCGATGAGCGTGCCGACAGGGCGGGGGCGACCGTTCATGGCGCCGTACGGTAGCGCCGTCGCGATCACGGGGGAACGACCTGGCGTGCGACGTGCGCCACAGGCCAAGTGGCGAGCACCGGCGCGGTGCCGGACGGCCCGTTCGGGGTAAGACCTGACGGAGCGGAAAAGACCCGCGGCAGCAGGACGGCTACCTGAAAGTGGTGCGCAGACCATGAACCCGTTCCAGGCGCGCGCGAAGCAACCGGCGTCGGCCTTCGCCGGCCCCTACGGGCACCCCTTCCACCCGATGCTCGTGCCGATCCCGATCGGCGCGTGGACCGCGCTGCTGTTCCTCGACATCGCCTCCCGCAACGCCGACGACGGCGCCGGGTACACCGACGCCGGGACGGTGGTGCTCGCCGTCGGCCTGGTGGGCGCCGTGCTGGCGGCGATCTTCGGCTTCCTGGACTACGGCCAGATCCAGCGCGGCACCAAGGCGGCGCGCGTCGCGACGGTCCACATGGCCGGCAACCTGCTGGCCATCGGTTTGTTCGGCGCGTCGTTCCTCGCCCGGCTCGGCGCCGCCCAGGACCGGGTCCCGATGGGCCTGGTCGTCGTGACGCTCGTGGGCCTCGGGATCCTGGCGTTCACCGGGTTCCTCGGCGGGCACCTGGCGTACCGCTACGGCGTCCGCGTCGCGGACGAGCACACGCAGGCGCCGGCGTTCGATTCGACCGACGGCACGGTCCCGCCGGCCGCGCGCGACGCCGGCCGCGTCGACTGGCTGCCGGGCACGAACGTCCCGGCCGACGAGCACGCCGAGCGGTAGCGCCCTTACCCGGGGACCCGGAGGACGACGACGGCGATGTCGTCGCGCGGCACCCCGAGCTGGAACGTGAGCGCCTCGTCGGCGACGCCGTGCGCGAGCGACGCGGCAGTGCCGGCGTACCGCAGGATCGCCGCTTCGAGGCGTTCGGCGCCGTAGAACTCCTCGCCGGCGCGGGCCTCGGTCACACCGTCGGTGTAGAGCACCAGCGCGTCGCCGGGCAGCAGCGCGACGTCCACGTCGCCGAAGCGCGCCTCCGGCAGCAGGCCGATCAGCGAGCCGGGAGCGCCCACCTCGCGTGGCGCGTCACCCGGCCGGAGCAGGTACGGCAGCGGGTGCCCGCCGGCGCTGACCGATGCCGTCCAGCCGTCGCCCTCGCGCAGCCGCAGCATCGCGACCGTGCAGTACCGGTCGGTCTCGTGGTCGATCATGACCTCGTTGAGCATGGCCAGCGCGTCGGCCGGGTGCGGCGAACGCAGCGCCGCGGCGCGCAGCGTGTACCGCGCCAGCGCCGTCACCACCGCCGCGTCCACGCCCTTGCCGGACACGTCGCCGATGACGACGACCCAGTCGCGGTGGTCGGTCTGGAAGACGTCGTAGAAGTCGCCGCCGACCTCGTCGCCACCGCCCGCCGCGCGGTACACGGTGGCGACGTCGAGCCCGGGCACGGACGGCGGCGTCGGCGGGATCAGCGTCTGCTGCAACGTCTTGGCCAGCGTCCGCGCCCGCGCCTCCGACTCCTCCGCGCGCTGCTTCGCGCGCAGCAGCTCGCGCTCGTACTCGCGCCGTTCCGTCGCGTCGAAGACCGCGGTCCGGATGACCCGCGGCTCGCCGGACTCGTCGTAGCCGACCGCGGCGTTGACGAGGACGGGGATCCGCTGCCGGTCCGCGCGGACGACGTCGAGCGCGATCTCGCGCGCCTTGCCCTGCATCCGCAGCATCGGCGCGTAGTGCGTCTCGTGGTAGATCTTGCCGCCCGCGGTGAGCAGGTCGGTGAAGTACCGGCCGAGCAGGTCGTCACGGGTGTAGCCGCTCATCGTGAGGAACGTCTGGTTGACCTTGACGATCACGCCGTCCGGCGTGGTCGACAGGTACCCGCACGGCGCGCGCTCGTAGAGCTCGTCGGCGTCGTCGTCGAGCAGCGCCGCGATGAACTGCTCGGCAGCGGCTTCCCGGTTCACCGGACCGCGGCGACCGGCCTGCCGAGGAAGCCCGCGATGACCTCGGCCGTCTCCTCCGGCGCGCTGAGGTGTGGGCAGTGGCCGGTCGCGGTGAGCAGCACCATCGTCGCGTCCGGGATCGTGTCGCGGACGTACTCGCCGACCGTGACCGGCGCGATGACGTCGTTGGTGCACTGGATGACGAGCGTCGGCGCCGGCACCTTGGCGAGGTCGGCGCGGTTGTCCGAGCGGAACGTCACCTCCGCGAACCGGCGCGCGATGTCCGGGTCGGTCCGGCAGAACGACTCGGTCAGCTCCTGGCCGAGCTCGGGGCGTTCCGGGTTGCCCATGATCACCGGCGCCATCGCGCCGGACCAGCCGAGGTAGTTGCTCTCCAGCGACTCCAGCAGCTCGTCGATGTCCTCCTGCTCGAAGCCGCCGACGTAACCGTCGTCGTTGACGTAGCGGGGCGACGGGCCGACCATCACGAGTTTCGCGAACCGGTCCGGCGCCTTGATCGTCGCGAGCGCGCCAATCGTGGACGAGACGGAGTGCGCGACCAGGACGACGTCGCGCAGGTCGAGGGCCTCGACGATCTCCACGATGTCGTCGGCGTACGCGTCCAGCGACGAGTAGCGCACCGGGTCGTAGGCGGACAGGTCGGACCCGCCGGCGCCGACGTAGTCGAAAAGCACCACCCGGTACTGGTCCTCGAACCGCGGCACCAACAGCCGCCACATGTTCTGGTCGCAGCCGTAGCCGTGCGCGAACAGCAGCGGCTGCCCCGCCGGGTTGCCGGACTCGCTGATGTTGTACTTCCCGACCACGTCCACGTCGGCAGGCTACGCCTGGCCACCCGGTCGGGGCGCGGCGAGATCGGTCAGCCGCGGCCGGTCTGCTCGCGCAGCTCGTCGATCTTCGCCGACGCCTCGGCCTTCGTGAGGTCGTCGGGCACCTCCGCGCCGGCCTCGCGGGCCAGCGTCTCGAGGTACGCCTGCTGCCGGCTGGTCGGCGGCTCGTCGCCGGTCTGCCAGGTCTCCGGCTGGGGAACGTCGCCGCCCGTGCTCTGGTCGCTCATGGCTGGCGCCGTACCCGCGTCGTTTGCGCCGGACACCCCCGGGTACTCGCGGCGCATGAGCGACATCGAGATCCTGCCCATGGGCCCGCACGAGTTCTCCGTCACCGTCGCCGAGGGCGACGTCCGCACGACCCACCGGGTGACCGTGCCCGACGACATCCGCGACGTGCTCGTCGGCGCGGAGGAGCCCGCGGTCGTCCGAGAGTCGATCGAGGTGCTCCTCGAGCGGAAGGTCGTCACCGAGCTGCCGCACGACTTCTCGCTCGACTGGGCGGCCACCGAGGTGCCGGAGCTCATCGACGAGGTCCGCACCCGCCTGTCGTAAACCCCCCGCCCGCGTGGCTGCTTGTCCGGATCGGCCGCGCCCGTCCCGCGGCGGCCGGTGGGGTTCGGTCGTCACCGGACCACGCGGCCCGGCGTCTCCGGTGTCTTCCGGTTGATCTCGCGCACCTGGGCGAGCAGCTGCTCGGCAAGCGTCACCAGGCTCCGTTGCAGGGCCAGCACCTGCTCGGACACCGCGAGCTGGCGCCGCCCGACCTCGCGCTGCTCCCGCGTCACGGCCAGCTGCTCCCGCGCGCCGGGCCGAACGTGAGCGCGCCGACGCCGGCCAGCACGATGGCGAGCAGGGCGAGCCCGATCCAGGGCACCGCTCGATCCGCCCGCATCCGTACCTCCGTCGTCGTCCTCCGCCGCGTACCCGGGGGGCCCTGACCGGAACGGTGACGAGCGTCACGACGCGGGTACGGCTACCCGCCCCGGTTGTCGATCGCGGTCTCGACGCCGCGGACCGCGGTGAGCAGGCGCTCCTGGTCCGCGTCCGCCAGGTCGGGCAGCGTCGACGTCGGGACCGGCTGCAGCCAGCAGACCTCGCCGCTCTCGACCCGGCCGACCTCGACCGTGTCGCCCTGCGGGCGGAGCACGTAGTCGCCCTCGGCGGCGTCGTCGGTCTCGCCGATCCACACCTGCGTCACGAGCACCTCCGGAGTCGCCGGTACGCCAGCACGCCCGCGCCGGTCACCAGCGCGCGCGTCACCCACGGCCGCTGCCCGACCAGCGCGGTGAACGCGCTCGACTGCCAGACGTAGCCCTTCCAGCCGCCGCGGACGGCACCAGCGCCGTCCACCGGCTCGTACAGGTTGTCGTGCGGGTCGTCCGCGCGGTCGTCGTGCTGCAGCCGCCAGAGCAGCGGCGCGGCGTAGTCGGCGAGGGCCGGGGCCATCCGCTGCACCGCGACCATCGCGGCGCCCGCGCTGCCGACGACGACCTCGCGGGACGGCTGCCGCGCGGCCCGCACGATCGCGGCCGCGACGACGTCGGGGTCGTACACGGGTGGAATCGGCTGCGGCCGCGTGCCGAGGCGGGAGCGCGCATGCAGGAACAGCGGCGTGTCGACCGACGACGGCAGGATCGTCGTCACGGACACGGGCGCGTTGGTGTGCTTGAGCTCCATCCGCAGCGAGTCGTAGAACCCGCGCAGCCCCCACTTCGACGCGCAGTACGACGTGAGCAGCGGCGACGATCGCACGCCGAACACCGACGCGATGCCGATCAGCGTGCCGGCCGTCTCGCGCAGGTGCGGGAGGGCGGCGTACGCGCCCCAGGCATGGCCGAGCAGGTTGACGCGGATCACCCGCTCGAAGTCCTCGGGCGGCGTCGCCTCGAACGTGCCGTACGTCGTGACGCCGACGACGTTCACCCACACGTCGATGCGGTGGTGGTCGGCGACGACCTGGCGGGCGAGCGCCTCGACCTGGTCGCGTTCGGCGGCGTCGCACGGGACCGCGTACCCGGTGCCGCCTGCCCGCTGGATCTCGGTGATTGTCTGGTCGAGCGCCCGCTTGCCGCGGGCGGCGACGACGACGGTGGCGCCCTCGGCGGCGAACCGCGACGCAGCCGCGCGGCCGATGCCGGAGGACGCGCCGAGCAGGACGACGACACGGCCGTCGAGCACTCTCCTCATGCGACAGCGGGTGCCCGCCCCCGCGCGCGCGAAACGGCGCAGGCTAGGGCGCGCGGGTTACGCCGACTTCTTCTTCACCGCGCTCGGCGCGGACGACTTCTTCGCCCCGGGCGCCGGTCCTGACGGCAGCGACTTCGGGACGACCGTCTTGTCGGTGGAGTAACCGCGGTGGCTGACGCCGTTCGACACCTTCTTGGTCACGGCGCTCCTTAGAAGTCCGAGACGAGGTACTCAACGAGCGCGTGGTACGAGGTCGACACGACGGCGACGGTACGGGCCGGGGTGACACTTCCGGCTGCCCGACGCGCGGCGGGCCGGGCCGAGCCACGCACGTGGCGCGGAAACGTCACGGAGGCCCCGCCGTGGTGGCGGGGCCTCCGAGGGGACCGTTCTGGTGTGGCTACTTGCGGTCCGCTTCCCCGCGGCCGGTGATCATGTCGCGCGCGCGGTCCACGACCGCTGCGCCCGCGCCGGCCAGCAGGTTGAACGGCGGCTGGTTCGGCGCGTTGGGGTGCGGGCGGGTCGGCGCCACGGCCTTCGCGGCGGCGAGCTGAGTGCCGAGCGTGTCGAGCTCGTCGCGGTCGAAGTGCGCGAGGAGCAGCGGAAAGAGCTCCGCCTCCTCCTCGTTGACGTGGTCCGTGACGCTCGTCACGAGCGACCGGAACTCGCCCTCGAAGTCGAGGTTGTCGAGGCTCATCTTCTCCAGCCGGGCCAGCGTCTCCTTGACCTCCTGGTGCTCCTCCAGCGCGTGGTCGGCGAGCTGGTCGCCGTTCGGGACCTTGATCCGGACCAGCGGGTAG
>DATLNJ010000063.1:0-25841 GCA_035536815.1 Frankiaceae bacterium | reverse complement strand
CGGGGAGACCGTACGCCGCAAGCTCCTCCACGAGTGCGATGTGCACACGCTGTTGCGCCTGCCAACCGGCATCTTCTACGCGCAGGGCGTGAAGGCGAACGTGCTGTTCTTCGACCGCAGGCGTGGCTCCGAGGCCGCCGCCACGAAGGACCTGTGGATCTACGACCTCCGGACGAACAAGCACTTCACGCTGAAGACCAACCCGCTGCGCCGCGCCGACCTCGACGATTTCGTCGACTGCTACCGAGCCGGGCGACGGGAGCAGCGGGTCGAGACGGAACGGTTCCGCCGGTTCACGTACGACGAGCTTGTCGCGCGGGACAAGGCGAGCCTCGACATCTTCTGGCTGCGCGACGACAGTCTGGAGGGCACCGACGACCTCCCGGCGCCGGGAGTGATCGCCGCGGAGATCGTCGAGGATCTGACTGCCGCGCTTGCGGAGTTCAGCGAGCTCGCGGACGCGCTGCAGGGCGTAGGCGAGCCCGACGCCGACAGTCGATAGCCGCTTCCGGAGGACGGTCAACAGGTTCGCAAGCTGTCCCGCTTGGGGCTCGTAGAGGAAGCCGGCCGGATGGGCGCCCTGCGGCGCAGCGTCTTCGTGGCCCCGCACGGCCGCCGCCGGTCTACGCCTCGCACGTGGTGCCGTAGCCCGGTCAGTCCCAGAAGACGTCGTACGGCGGGCAGTCCCACAGCGGCTCGCCGTTGACGTAGACATCGCCCTGGCCGTTGACGACCAGAACGCCGCCGTGGTTGCCGGCGAGCGTCTTCAGCGCGGGGCAGACGACGCTGTCGTACCAGTTCGGTGGCGGCGCGTTGTCGAACAGCTCGTACACCTCCTGCGGCGGGATCTGGATGATGCCGACCGTGATGCACGTGGTCCCCGACCCGTGGCCCGAGGAATAGTCGGCGCACACCTGGACGACGTCGCTGCCGCCGGCGGCGAACGACACCTCCTGGTGTGTCGCGGCGACGGTGGTGCCGCTGCCGACCGGCGTCTGCGCCTGCGTGACGCCGTTCACGGTGATGCGGCACCTGATCGACAGGGCTGAGTCGGCGTCGTGGGCGATGACACCGGCCAGCACGCCGCGGTACGCCGAGCCGGTGACGTCGTCCTGCTGCACGGAGCGGAGCCGGCAGTCGTAGACGGGGGCGTCCGCGGTGGCGGCGGGCGCGCCGAGCGCGAGCGCGGCGGCGGCGACCGTCGAGACGGCCAGGTTCTTCAGCATGTTTCCTCCGTACCGCTGTGGCGGCAGTTGCGTAGGGATGGGGTGGACATCCGTGGCGGCGGCGCGCCACCGGACGGCGCACGGGTAACCCCGTGCCGAGCGGGTGGCGGTGCCATCCCGGTCAATCCCAGACGATGTCGTACGGCGGGCAGTCCCACTGCGGCTCACCGTTCAAGTACACGTCGCCCTGCGAGTTGATGACGAGCACGCCCGAGTAGTTGCCGGCCAAAAGCTTGAGCAACGAGCAAATAAAGGAGTTGTGGATGATCTGGAACACCTCGGCGGCCAACGCGTCGATGGTGTCATATAGGATCTGCGGCGGGATTTGGGGGGCGACGATGATGATGCACGTCGTGCCTGACCCGTGGCCCGAGGAATGGTCGGCGCATAGCCGAACGACGTCGCTACCGCCGACGGCGAACGACACCTCCTGGTGGGTCGCGGCGACGGTGGTGCCGCTGCCGACCGGTGTCTGCGCCTGTGTCACGCCGTTAACCTCGACGCGGCACCTGATCGACACGGCCGAGTCTTCGGCGTGGACGATGACACCGGCCAGCACGCCGCGGTACGCCGAGCCGGTGACGTCGTCCTGCTGGACGGAGCGGAGCCGGCAGTCGTAGGAGGGGGCGTCAGCGGTGGCGGCAGGCGCGCCGAGCGCGAGCGCGGCGACGGCGACCGCCAAGACGGCCAGGTTCTTCAGCATGGTTTCCTCCGTACCGCACGTCGGCACCCGCGTAGGGAGCGGGTAGAAATCCGGCGGCGGCGACCCGCGCCAGGCTAAATGCGTGCGGGCGGCGTGTCGATAGCCGCGAGTTCGCCATTTCGTCCTGGCCCGTCGGCCAAGCAGCGTCAGTCCCAGACGATGTCGTACGGCGGGCAGTCGTACTGCGGCTCGCCGTTCAAGTACACGTCGCCCTGCGAGTTGATGACGAGCACGCCCGCGTAGTTGCCGGCCAGGTCTTGGAGCACGGAGCACAACGTCAGGCCTTCACCCCAAATCAACCAGCCGTAGACGTCGTCGACGGCGTCGTACACCTCCTGCAGTGGGACCTGGATGATGCCGACCGTGACGCACGTGGTGCCGGACCCGTGGCCCGAGGAGTAGTCGGCGCAGACCTGCACGGCATCCGTGTCGCCGGCGGCGAAGGAGATGTCGGCGTGCGTAGCGGCGACGGTGGTGCCGCTGCCGACCGGTGTCTGCGCCCGCGTGACGCCGTTCACGGTGATGCGGCACCTGATCGACACGGTCGAGGTGTCGGCGTGGGCGATGACACCGGTCAGCACGCCCTGGAACGCCGAGCCGGTGACGTCGTCCTGCTGCACGGAGCGGAGCCGGCAGTCGTAGACGGGGGCGTCAGCGGTGGCGGCGGGCGTGCCGAGCGCGAGCGCGGCGACGGCGACCGTCGAGACGGCCAGGTTCTTCAGCATGTTTTCCTCCCGTACCGCACGTCGGCACCCGCGTAGGGAGCGGAGAGAAACCGCGGCGGCGATGGATGCGACCGTAAACGTGTCGGTGCGACGTGTCGATGCTCTTCGCATTTCGGAACAGCGGCCCGCCAGACCCGCGCGAACGGTTAGGCACCGGATCGCGTCGCGGTGAGTGCGCCACCGCCGCGACCGGGGTACGGCTCCGGCATGTCCGAGACGTTCGCGCACGCTGTCGCGTCGTTCGACCCGACGTCCGACGCAGTCCTGCTATGGACGCGGCTCACCGGCGCCACCACCGCGGAGTGGGTGGTCGCGCGCGACGCGACGCTGCACGACGTCGTGGCGCGCGGCACCGAAACGACCGGCCCGGACCGCGACTGGACGGTCACCGTCGACGCGACGGGGCTGGAGCCCGCGACGACGTACTGGTACCGGTTCACCGCGGGGGACGACGTGTCGCCGGTCGGGCGTACGCGCACGTTGCCGGCGGGCGACGTGGACGCGGTCACGCTCGGCTTGGTCTGCTGCGCCGACTACGCCCGCGCGCCGCTGACGGTCTACCGGGCGCTCGCGCAGCGTGAGGTCGACCTCGTGGTGCACCTCGGCGACTACGTCTACGAGACCGGCGAGGGCCACCGGCGCGACCCCGACCCGCCGCACGAGATCCGCACGCTGGCCGACTACCGCCGCCGGTACGCGCAGCTGCGCGCCGACGCCGACTGCCGCGCGCTGCACCTGCGACACCCGATGGTCGCGATCGTGGACGACCACGACGTCGCGGACAACGCCTGGCGCGGTGGCTCGAAGCACCACGACGAGGAGCGCGAGGGGCCGTGGGCGGACCGGGTACGCGCCGCGCTGACCGCCCGCACCGAGTGGGTGCCGGTCCGGCGCCACGACCCGGACGACCCGGTCTGCACGTGGCGGTCGCTCGCCGTCGGCGACCTCGCCGAGCTGGTGCTGCTCGACACCCGGCTGGCCGGCCGCGACGAGCAGGCGGACGAGCCGGGCGCGCCGCCGCTGCTCGCGCCGGACCGCCGGCTGCTCGACGACGAGCAGCGGGCGTGGGCGTTCGAGCGGGTGAACGATCCCACGCGCCCGTGGCTGCTGTTCGCGAACGGCGTCGTCGTGAACTCGCTCGTGCTGAGCCCGCCGTTCGCGCATGCATTCGCCCCGCTGCTGCCCGAGGGGTACGCCGAGCACGACGGCGTCCTCCTGCGGGACGACCAGTGGGACGGGTACCCGGCCGAACGCGACCGGCTGGTCGCCGAGCTGGCGAAACGCCGCCGCGCAGGCGGCGCGACCGTACTGCTCTCCGGTGACGTGCACTCGTCGTGGGCGATGGAGGGGCCGCTGGACGGCGGCGGCGAGCCCGTCGCCGTCGAGGTCGTGACGCCCGCGGTCTCGTCGCCGCCGATGGGGCAGACCCGGCTGCCGTCGGTGTGGCGGCTGCTCGACGCCGCCGTCCGGCGGCTGGAGCACGTGCGCTACGTCGACATCGCGAACCGCGGCTTCGTGCTGCTCCGCGTGACGCGCGACCGGGTGACGGCGGGGTGGCACTTCGTGGACCCGTACGACACCAGCGCCGAACCCAGTGTCGAGGCCGACCGCTGGCTGGCGGCGGACCGCGACGAGCCGCGGTGGCGCGACGTCGAGCCGGTCGCCGACCCGTGGCGACCGGGCCTGCCGGAGCCGCTACCGGATCGCCCGGCCGACCTGCCGGTGCTCCGCCGCCGGCACGTGCGCCGCAGGGCGCTCGACCAGGCATTGAGCGCCGCGGCCCTCACCACCGCGATCGCCGCCGTACGCCGCCGCCGCCGGCGCTGACCGCAAGCCGCGCGGACGCGCGGACGCCCCCGCCGGCGACAGTGCGGCGGGGGCGTCCGGGTTAGTGCGGCTGGGTCTGGTTAGAGGCCCTTGTTCTTCGCGATGCCACCGGCGAGGGCGCCGGCCGTCATCGGCATGTGCGACGTCGCCTCGATGAGCTTGGACTGGACGTCGTTCTTGCCGGCGACCATCGAGTCGATCGCGGCGAACAGCGACGACACGTGCGGCTTGAGCTCCTCGGCCACGGCGTCGGACGGCAGCTCGGGGACGACCGAGTTGATGAGCTGGCCGAACGACGTGCGGTAGCCGTCGAGGTCCTTCGTCGCCTTCGCGACCTTGGCGTCGTCCTTGGTCGCCTTGCCGAGCGTGTAGTCGACGAAGAAGCCGATGTGCTGGCGCCACGAGGCGAGGAACGGCTTCTCCGCCTCCGGGTACGCCGCCCCGATCGCCTTGCTCAGCGCGACCGAGTTCTCGTCCAGCGCCTTGACCGCGCCCTGGACCTTCGGGTCCTCGAGGTCGCCGCCCTTGCGGACCGCGGTGTGCAGCGCGTTGCCGGCCAGCCAGACGTGGTCGTTGAGCAGGCCGGTCAGGCCACCGCGCAGCTCGGCCGCCTTGCTCGACGAGTCACCCTCGATGCCCTTGTTCTTCGCGATGCCGCTCGCGAGGATCGCGGCCGTCATCGGCATGTGCTCCGCGGCGAGCCGCAGCTTGCTCTGGTAGTCCGGCTGCCCGGCGACCGCAGCGTCGATGGCGGTGAACAGCAGCGCCACGTGCGGCTTGAGCTCGTCGGCGACCGCGTCGGCCGGCAGCTCGGGCACCACGGAGTTGATGAGCTGGCCGAACGACGTGCGGTACCCGTCGAGGTCCTTCTCGGCCTTCGCGACCTTGGCGTCGTCCTTGGTGGCCTTGCCGAGCGTGTAGTCGACGAAGAAGCCGATGTGCTGGCGCCACGAGGCGAGGAACGGCTTCTCGGCCTCCGGGTACGCCGCCCCGATCGCCTTGCTCAGCGAGACGGAGTTGGCGTCGAGCGCCTTGACGGCACCCTGGACCTCGGGGTTCTTGAGGTCGCCGCCCTTGATGACCGCGGTCTCGAGGGCGTTGCCCGCGAGCCACACGTGGTCGGCCAGCAGGTTGGTGAGCCCGGCCCGCAGGTCGGACGCGGCGGTGTCGGAGCCGGTCGCCCCGGCAGCGGTGGCGTCCGTGCCGCTGGAGGAGCCGTGGCTCGGGGTGGACGAGTGCGAGCCGGTGTCGCCGCTACCCGACTGCGCGCTCGTCGAGGTGCGGTCGTCGCCCATGCCGCACGCCACGGTCGTGACGAGTACGGCGAGGCCGGCGGCCGCGAGCCGGATGGAGGTCTTTCGCATGGTGCCTTCTCTCTGTGTGTCAGGGTCAGTTGACAACGACGCTTGCGTTCATCCCTTGGTGAATCGCGCAGTAGTACGCGTAGGTGCCGGGGTCGGTGAAGCGGAACGCGAAGGTGGATCCCTTCGCGTCGAGCGGGCCGTCGAACTTGCCGTCGGGCTGCTGTCCGGAACGCAGCCCGCTCGTCGCGTCGATGCCGGTGGCCTTGCCGGACGTGACGGTGTGGGTGATGGGCTCGTCGGAACGCCACGTCACGGTCGTGCCGGCGGGGATCGTCAGCTCGACCGGGTCGTACGCGAGCCGGGCGACGGCGACCGTCCGGGGGGCGGTACCGGCGGAGGCGCCGGCCGCCGAAGCGGCGCCTCCGGACGGAGTGGCGTCGTCACCGCCGCCGCCACACGCGGTGGCGGCGAGCAGGACGACGGTCGCGGCACCGAGCGAGAGGTGCACGGAGCGTGCTGGCATGGCGGTGTCTCCCGGGGTCAGGGGGTGAGGCGGGGCTAGGCGAACAGGCGGCGGAGCGCGAGCAACGCCGTGGCGGACTCGGCGCCCACGGACACGAGGCCGAGCGGGTCGAGCCAGTGGCCGACGTCGTGGTCGAAGCCGGGGAGGACGAAGGTGCGGGTCAGGCCGTACGCCGCAACGGCACCCGCGCACAGCAGCGCGGCGGACGCGTACGCGACGGGGACGGGGCGGGACAGCAGAGCGACGGCGAGGAACGCGCACGCGGTGGTGAACGCCGCGAACGTCACGCCGAGCACCGGTGACTCCGCGGCGTGGTGCGCGGTGGCGGGGAGGTGCGCGACCGCCGTCAGCAGCAGCAGGGCCGGCAGGGCCCGGCCCGCGGTGACGGCTGGTGCCGTGGCGGTGGTCGCGTTCATGCCAGTGCATTCGCGGCAGGGGCCGGAACGGTTCACCGGGGATATGGAACGGGCGCCGGAGCGGCGAAGAACCAGCCGCCCCGGCGCCCGGGTACTGAGGAGCTACCGGGCTACTGCAGCCAGGTGTAGATCGGGCTGTACGCGCGCGCACCGTCCGACCGGGCCGCCCTGACCACCACCTTCGAGCCGGCCGGAACGCTCATGGCCTTGGCCCAGGTGCCCGTTGCCTGCTTGGTCAGCGCGGTGAACGCGCCGGTGCCGACCTTGACCTCGACCGCGGTGGCCGCGCTCGACACCGACACCTCGACCCACGACGTGCTGCACAACGGGGAGCGGGTGAACGTGCTCGCCCACCCGGGGCTGGTCGTCGGCGTCTGCGTCAGCCAGCCGAAGTTGCTGCTGGACGCGCTCGCGCCGTCGGACGACCGCCTGGCGACGAACCGCACGAGGTCGCCGGACATCAGCTCGCTCGGCGGGGTCGCCGCCCACGCACCCCAGCTCTTCTTCGGCAGCGACAGGTAGAACCGCCCGTCGTCGCCGATGACGTCGACCGCGGTCACGTCGTCGCTGGTGTAGACCTCGATCCACCAGGTGTTCGCGCCGCTGCCCACGCGGAAGCTCGGCTGGAACGACGTCGAGCCGACGCTGATCGTCGCCGCGCCGTTGTTCCAGTGCCACGTCGGGCTCCAGTCGGAGTCCCACACGGCGAGCTTCACCGTGTACGTCCCCGCCGTCGCCGGAGCCGTCCACGTGTACGCGTACGTGGCCGTGTCGCCGTTGGCGATGGCCTGCCCGCTCCACGTCTTCTGCGTGACCTTGGTGCCGGACGGGTTGTACACCTCGAGCCCCACGATGCCGTTCGCCATCGAGCCCGCGGTGTTGGTGTACGACGCCGTGATCGTCGTCGTGCCGCCCGCGGCGACCGACGACGCCGAGACGACCGCGCTCGACGTGAACGCCGGGTTGGCGACGGTGATGGAGTCGGCGTCGCTGTTCCAGTGGTGCGTCGGGCTCCAGCCCGCGCCGAACACGCCGATCTTGACGCGGTACGACCCGGTCGTCGCCGGTGCCGTCCACGCCTGCGCGTACGTGCTCGTGGTGCCGTGGGTGAGCGTCTGCCCGGACCACGACTTCTGGTACACGCGGGTGCCCGCCGGCTCGAAGATCTCGAGGTCGACGATCGCGTTGGAGACGGTGCCGCCGGTCGTCGTGACGTTGACCCCGACGGTCGTCGTCGTCCCGGGCGCGATGCTCGCCGGCGACGCGTCGGCCGCCGACTCGAAGTCCGGGGCGGCGACGCCGACGGACGCGGCGCGGCCGTTCCAGTGGTACGTCGGCGTCCAGCCGGCACCGAACACGCCGACCTTGACCGTGTACGCGCCTACGGTCGACGGCGCCGTCCACGCGTACGTGTACGTCGCCGACGCGCCGGAGGCGATGTTCTGCGCGCTCCAGTCGTTCTGCGCCACCCGGACGCCGTCGCTGTTGTAGACCTCCACGGCGACGATGCCGTTGGACAGCGAGCGCCCGACGCCGGTGACGGTCGTCGTCAGCGTGGTCGTCCCACCCGGGACCACCGTGGTCGGGCTGGCGCTGACCGCCGACGCGAAGTGACCGGGGCCGACGTCGACGGTCCCGGCGTCGCCGTTGGCGTGGTACGTCGGCGACCAGTTCGCGCCGTGCACGCCGACGCGGATGGTGTACGTGCCGTCCGTGACCGGTGCCGTCCACGCCATCGTGTACGTCGCCGAGGCCCCGCTCGCGATGGTCTGCGCGGTGAAGTACTTCTCGTCCACCTTGGTGCCGGCCGGCGAGATGACCTGCAGGTCCACGATGCCGTCGGTCAGCGTGCCGCCCGTGTTCGTCACGGTGGCGGTGATGGTCGTGCTGCCGTCCGGTGCCACGGTGGCCGGCGAGGCCGACGCCGTGGACGTGAACGCCGGTGCGGCGCTGCCCACCGTGACGTACGTGTTCGTGAAGTGCTCGTGGTACTGCGGGTTCCACCCCGACGCGAAGACGCCGACGAACACGCGGTAGCTGCCTGGCGTCGACGTGCCCGCCCACTCCCACTCGTACGTCTTCGACTCGCCGGTCGCGAAGCTCTGCGCGGTGAAGTACCGCTGCGCCACGCGGCCGTTCGCGTCGTGCACCTCGACGTCCACGATGCCGTTGGTCAGCGAGCCCTTGGTGTTCGTGACCGTGGCCTGGATCAGCGCCGGCGCGCCGGTCGCGACGCTGGACGGCGCGGTGGCCGCGGACGTGAACGTCGGCGGGTCCGTGGTGGTCACGGAGATCGCGTTGAGGTGGTTCTGGATGACCGTCTTGCCGCGGTCGACCTCGAGCTCACCAGGCTTGTTGTCGTAGTCGAACATGCCCTCGTTGTTGACGCCGAGGTACCGCTCGTCCAGGTTGCCCGGCCCGCCGGTGCGGATCATCGTGCCGCGCAGCCCGATCTCGTTGTAGAGGCTGGGCAGCGCGTCCACGAGCTTGGCGAAGATCTGCGCCTGCCCGCTGTCACCCCAGCCGCACCTCGTCACGCCCAGGTCGGTGAGGATCACGTTCCCGCCGCCGAACAGCCGCTTCACGCGGTCCGCCTTGCCCCGCACGCGGTCCACGATGCCGAGCGCGGTGGACAGCGACGTACCGCCGGTGAACGCCTCTCGGTTCGACCGCCACGTGCAGTCGGAGTGGTTCGAGACGACGTGGTGCAGGAAGCCCTGCAGGTCGAACCAGGACGCGGCGGTCTTGAAGCAGCTGAACGCCGAGTCGTTCGGGTTCCACAGGCCGGGGCCGTTGATGAGCCTGGCCTTCGGCGCGATGCGCTCGAAGATGTCGATGACGCCGCGCAGGGCGGTCGTGTACTTGCTCGTACAGGCGCCGCTGATGTTCGTGTCCCACTCGGGCTCGACCACGACGTACGCCTCGGTGTTCGCGCCGATGCCCTCCGCGATGCGGGTGGCGAACAGCTTCCACTCCTCCATCTGCGAGGTCGTGGCGTTCTGCACCTGGCCCATCGTCGGGCTGCCGTTGTCGCCGAAGTGGTAGAAGAAGACGTACGGCGTCTTGCCCGCGGAGACGGCGCTCGCGAGGTTCCGCTTCACGCCGTCCTTGTCCGCGTAGGCCGCTCCGCCGACCCAGAACTTCTCGACCGGGCGGGACGCGGCGTTCGGCCGGATCAGCTCACTCGCCCACACGAACGGGTCGGCGGACGTCGCGGGCGGCGGCGGCGGAGGCGCACCGTCGTCGGAGTAGACCGGGTCGCCGATCGCGTAGAGCCAGCGGCCGGCCTTGTACGGCGACGTGCAGAACTGGCCGGCCACCCGTGCGCGGTCGGTGAAGTAGAAGTAGTTCTGCTGCATGTACGCGTACTCGGTGAGGCCGTCGAAGCGCTGGTCGACGTTCTTCACGCCGCCGCCGATCGAGGTGCCGTCGCTCTTCGTGAGCGTCGTGAACTTCGTCGTCGCGTCGGGACGGAAGACGTACACCTGGCTGTTCGTCGTCACGAAGAAGTCGTTGTCGACGCGGCGCCGGCGCAGGTCGTGCCCGCCCGTCGTCGGCAACGAGTAGCTCGCGACCTCGCTGATCGTGTGCGAGGTGGTCGAGTAGCTGTACTTCTTCGCGTAGCTGTACCCGACGGCGAACAGGTAGCCGCGCGAGGAGTCCCACTCCACGCCGTGCGCGCTGTTGAGCGCGACCTGCTGCACCTTGGTGCCGGTCGGGCTGAACACCATGACGTAGCCGCTGCCGGCGCCGTCCACCGACCCGACGTGCGCGATCGCGTAGTAGCCGTCGGGGAGGACGGTGATCGAGTGCGGGCTCTCCGCGCCGCGCTCGATTCCGGTGGAGAGCGTGAACGAGCTCGACCACAGGCTGCGCTCGCGGTCGTAGACGCCGACACCGCCGAGCTGGTTGTGGTCGGACGAGCCGCCCCACAACGCCACGATCTTGCGGTTGTTGTCGAACGGCTTGGCTTCGTTGAAGACGCCGTACGACGCGTTCGGCGTGCCGAGGTTGCTGGTGAGGGCGCCGGTGAGGGCGTTGGCGACGAACAGCTGCTGGTTCGCGCAGGTGCTGCCGCCGTACTGGTTGGTGACGAGGATCGAGCTGGTCTCGGTCGCCGGGACGGCGGCCGATGCGGGTGCCGCGGTCAGCGCGGGGAGCGTGACGCCGACGGAGGCCACGAGGAACGTGGCCAACGCGGATGCGAGTCGTTTCATAGGGGTACCTCGAGCGGTAGGGGCGTCCGGCGGCGGGTGCCGGCCGGGAAACGCGTATCGCGCGCCGATACGCGCGTGTTCGCTCCGCTGGGATGATCCGTTTCGGCCGTACCGCTCCCCGGAACAACGAAACGGGACCAATCAGGACAAAACGGTCACGCCCGGGTGATCATGACCCAGCCGCTCTCGCCAGTGGCGGCGCGGTGAGCAGGGCCGTACCGCGCAGCAGGTAACCCGCGGAGATTCCGGGTCGCGGTCTCGCGAAATCCGCCGCCCGGGACGGGCGCGCCGCTTACGCTGGGCCGGTGACCGGGCTCTTCAAGAAGCTGCGCGGCCGGGACGACTCCGGCTCGCCCGCGGCGTGGGCAGCGCGCGACACCAGCGCGGCCGAGGCGGCGTACGAGCGCCTCGCGGCCGCCGCGCTGATGCTGCGCAGCCTGGAGGCGGAGCTGACCCGCGTGGACGGCGCGCTGGGCGAGGAGCGGGACCGGCTGGCGATGACCGTCGCCGAGTACGACGGGCTGGCCCAGTCCGCGATCGCCGGCGGCCGGACGATCCAGGCGGAGAGCGCGATCAACGCGTCGGAGAAGGCCGAGGCGGCGTTGCTCGCGATGGGCGAGCGGGCCGGCGACGTCGAGGCGTTGCGGTCCGAGGTCGCGGCCGCGGCGGCGCGCATCGAGGGCGAGGCGGCGATGCTGCGCACCCGCATCGACACCGGCTCGCCGACGGCGGACCAGTCGCAGGTCGTCGCGCGCGCCGAGGGCGAGGCCGTACGGCTCACGTCGCTGGCGCGGACGCTCGCGCCGTAACGGCTACGAGTGCGCGGCGAGGTAGTCGACGAACTTCGCGCGGATCAACGGCTCGGCGTCGCCGAGGTTGTGCCCGCCGAACTCCCTGAACAGCTCGATCAGGTCGGAGATCGCGGCCGGCGCGCTGCTGAACGAGTCGTCGCGCGCGACGTCCCCTGCGGCCGGCAGGTGCTTGACGAGGTCCCAGAAGAACGCGACGTCCAGGCGGCGCTCGGCCGCGCGGAACGCCTTGGCGCGCAGCTCGTCCGTGCTCAGTGCCTCGAGCTCCGCGACCTCCGTTCGGTCCATCCGTCCTCCTCGCCGTGGCCATCGCCGTCGGCGCCCAACCCTAGTGGGGATGCCGGTGCGCGCGGCGGCGCGGCGCCCCCGGCCCCGCGCCGAACTGCCAGTGCGGGTGAGCACGGGAAGGGTCCCCGGGGCACTGGCAGTTCGCGGCGACGTCCCGCCCCGCGGGCCGGCCCGGCGCGTTACGGCAGCCGGGCGCCGATCGGCAGGCGGGCGATGACGGTGTTGCCGGGCGTGTGGTCCACGACGGCGGCGTAGCCGTAGTACGAGCGCAGCGCGGCGGAGCCGAACGTCCGCCGGGTCCCGTTGCTCACGACGTAGCGCCGGCCGTAGGAGTCCTTCACCACCGCCCCGTCGCGGTAACGCAGGGGCAGCCCGAGCGGCGGCAGCAGCGTCTCGTCGACCGGCGCCGGCAGCGTGATCGCGTCGGCGTCCTGGAGGCCCCACGACTTGAGGGTGGCCGCGTCGGTGATCAGCCGGCGCTGCCCGCCGGCGAGGTACCAGTACGACGTCGTGGAGTCCGGCACGCGCAGCAGCGCGCCGTCGTAGAGGACGTTCTCCGGCAGCGGGTCCGTGGCGACCGGCACGGTGCGCAGGCCGCGGTCCGGCATTCCGCGGACCCGTGACGCGACGATGCCGAGCGCGCGCAGGGCGGCGGCGTCCGGAACGGCGTACCGGCGGCCGCCGGTCACCAGCCAGACCTTGCCGTAGGTGTCCTTGTACGCCCGCCCGCCCGGCAGCTGCAGGTCGGCCGCGCGCGGGTACCAGAGGATCTCGTTCGGCGTCACCGGGATCACGCTGCGCGGGTCGAGCGCCCACTGGGCCGCAACCTCGGGCTTCACGTGCTGGCGCTTGCCGCTCGCCAGCCGCCAGATCGGGCAGTCGCCGGCGCAGCCCTTCACGTACGACCCGTGCGGGTGCGGCCCGGACGTCGTCGGCCTGGTCAGCACCTTGGCGTTTCGCAGCGAGGGGTACGCGTTGTGGACGACACCGCCCCACGGCTCGCCCTTGCGCAGCTCGAAGTGCAGGTGCGGCCCGGTGCTCTCGGCGTTGCCGGAGTCGCCGATCCAGCCGAGGATCTCGCCCGCGAACACCCGCTTGCCGGCGCCGATCCCGGCTGCGGTGAAGTACTTCGCGGTGCCCTTGCCGTCGTCGGTGCCGGGCGTGTCGTTGTTCATGTGGATGTAGTTGGCCGACCAGCCGTTGTCACCCTTGAGCGTCAGGTAGTTGCCCTCGCCGACGGTCGTCTCCCGCTTGACCGACCAGATGACGCCGTTGAACGCCGCCACGGCGACGTTCATCTTCGGCCCCATGAGGTCCTGGCCCATGTGCTTGCGGGCGCAGCCCGAGCGGCAGGCGAGGAACGTGTCGGAGTACGACACCGGGCCGACGACCGGGAACGTCATCGGGACGACGACCGTCGCCGTCGAGTACGCGTAGTCGGCGGGCCGGTAGTCGGCGGCCCCGGCCGGCGCGCCGAGGACGGCGACCGAGGCGGTGGTGACGAGGGAGACGAGGGAGAGGCGGGAGCGGAACAGCACGATGTCGAGGGCCTTCCGGCTGGCAACGGGGTCCTGTCCAGGATCGGTGCGCGCCCCGACGCCCTTGACCCGTTCGGCGCAACGTCACCCGAAAGTGGGAGGCGGGGTAGCCCGGTCTGGCCAGCTACAGTCCCGTTCGTGCCGGTACCTCCCGTCCGCGGGCCCGCCCCCGCGGCGGGTCCGGCCCGCCTCGTCGACCGCGCGCCGGAGATCCGGCCGGGCGCGCTGGTGGCCTCGCTGGCGCCGCCGCCGCGGTTCGACGAGGTGCGGTTCGAGACGTACGTCCCCGACCCCGCGCAGCCGTCACAGGCGGCGGCAGTGGCGGCGTTGCGGGAGTTCGCGGCGTACGTCGGGAGGGAGCCGCCGAAGCGCGGCCTGTTCCGCCGCCCGGCTCCCGCGCCGCCGCCGGGCATGTACCTCGACGGCGGCTACGGCGTCGGCAAGACCCACCTGCTCGCGTCGCTGTGGCACGCCGTGCCGGGGCCGAAGGCGTACTGCACGTTCGCCGAGCTGACCAACCTCACCGGCGCGCTCGGCTTCGCGGAGACCGTCGAGGCGCTGTCCGGGCACACGCTGCTGGCGATCGACGAGTTCGAGCTGGACGACGTCGGCGACACGGTGCTCATCTCGACGCTGCTGCGCCGGCTGGTCGAGGCCGGTGTACGGCTGGCCGCGACGTCGAACACGCTGCCGGGGCGGCTCGGGCAGGGCCGGTTCGCGGCGGAGGACTTCCTGCGCGAGATCCAGGGCCTGGCCGCGCACTTCACGGTGCTGCGGGTCGAGGGGGAGGACTACCGGCACCGCGGCCTCCCCCCCGCGCCGCCGCCGGTGGCCGACCAGGAGCTGGCCGCGCGCGCGGCGGCGACGCCGGGCGCCGCGCTGGACGACTTCGGCGCGCTGGTCGAGCACCTGGCGTCGTTGCACCCGGTCCGCTACGGCGCCCTGCTCGACGGCGTCACGCTCGCCTGCCTGCGCGGGGTCGAGCCGGTGCGCGACCAGGCGACCGCGCTGCGGCTGGTCGTGCTGGCCGACCGCCTCTACGACCGCGACGTACCGGTGCTCGCGTCGGGGGTGCCGTTCGACCGGCTGTTCCCTGACGAGATGCTGAACGGCGGCTACCGGAAGAAGTACCTGCGCGCGGTGTCCAGGCTGGTCGCGCTGACCCGCGAGGGCGAGGGCCTGGCCGGCCGCGGCGAAGGCTGAGCCGCGCGCCGCGCGTCCGGCTGTCTTCGGGCAGACTCGTCGGCGTGCCGGTCCCGTCCCCGCGTACCGCCGCCACCGCGCTCAGCACGCTCGTCCGCGCCGGCCTGCTCCGCCCGCCGCGACCGGACCAGGCGCTCGGCATGGCGACCGCGCTCGCGTTCTGGGGCGTCAGCCCCGCCGGTGGCTACGCCATGCACGCCGCCCGCCGTCCGCGCGCGACCGCGCTGGTCGACCCCGAGGGGTCGCTGACGTTCCGCGAGGTGGACCGGCTGACGACGGCGCTGGCCGCCGCGCTGCGCGCCGACGGTGTCGAGGCGGGGCAGCCGGTCGGTGTGCTCTGCCGCAACGACCGCCGGTTCGTGCTGAGCGTCGTCGCGCTGTCGAAGATCGGCGCCACCGCCGTCCTGCTCAACACCGGCTCCGCCGCGCCGCAGCTCGCCGAGGTCGCGGAGTCCGAACGCCTCGTGGCCGTGCTGTGCGACCCGTCGTTCGTCGACCGCGCGCCGCCCGGGCTGCCGGCGTACGGAGACCTCCTGGCGCTGGCGGCCGAGCACGCCGACGCCAAGCCGCGACAGCCGGGCGAGCAGGGCAAGTACGTGATCCTCACCTCCGGCACGACCGGCGCCCCGAAGGGCGCCCGCCGGTCGCCGCCGAGCTCGCTGGAGCCGGTCGTCGCGCTGCTGTCCGCGATGCCGTTGCGCGCGGGGGAGCCGACGGTGGTCGCCGCGCCGCTGTTCCACGCGTGGGGGTTCCTCAACTGGACGCTGGCGATCACGATCGGCTCGACGGTCGTGCTCACGGGGTCGTTCGAGGCGGAGGCGACGCTGCGCGCGGTCGAGGACAACCGCGCGACCGCGCTGGTCGCGGTGCCGGTGATGCTGCGCCGGCTGCTCGCGGTGGACGCGGCGTACGACACGTCGTCGCTGCGCGTGGTCCCGGTCAGCGGGTCGGCACTGCCGCCGGACGTGGCGACGCGTTTCCTCGACCGGTTCGGCGACGTGCTCTACGACCTCTACGGCTCGACCGAGGTCGCGTGGGCGGCCATCGCCGGACCCGACGACATGCGCGACGCCCCTGGCTCGGTGGGGCGGCCGCCGTACGGCACGACGGTGGCGCTGCTGGACGAGGACGGCGCGCCGGTCCCGCCCGGCGAGGTGGGCCGGATCTTCGTGGGCAACGGCATGACGTTCAACGGCTACACCTCCGGCGGCGGCAAGGAGGTGCGGGACGGGCTGGTCTCGACCGGCGACCTGGGCCGCTTCGACGCCGAGGGCCGGCTGTACGTCGTCGGCCGCGAGGACGACATGGTCGTCTCCGGCGGCGAGAACGTGTTCCCGCGGCCGGTCGAGGACGTGCTGTCGAAGCTGCCCGGCGTCGCGGACGTGGCCGTGGTCGGCGTACCCGACGAGGAGTTCGGCCAACGGCTCAAGGCCGTCGTGGTCACGGAGCCGGGCGCCGCGCTCACGGCGGACGACGTGCGGGACGCCGTCCGCCGCGAGCTGGCCAGGCACTACGTCCCGAGGGACGTGGAGTTCACCGACGCGCTGCCGCGCACCGAAACCGGCAAGGTACTGAAGCGCTCGCTGTAGGTGACGCTTCCTTGTCCGGCTCCAGGCGAACTTCCAGTGTCGCCGAGCACGAAAGGGGTTCCCCCGGCACTGGAAGTTGGCGCGGCCTGCGTGCCGGGGAGGGCGTCTCGCCAAGCCCGCTAGACGACGCCGCGCACCCAGAACCGGTACGCGCGCCGCGCCAGGAAGAACAGCGCCGCGCCGACCAGCAGCAGGAACGCGATCGTCCCCGACGCCGCCACCAGCGCCTCGAACCCGCCCACGAAGCTGTCCACCGCCTTGTCCCACGCGCCGCCGAACCCCTCGCGATCGGGGTCGATGGTGCCCGGCGGCGACACGTCGACGCGCAGGGTGCCGAACGACGTCCGGTCCTCGAGCGACTGCTGCGTCGCCTGCAGCTTCTCGATCTGGGTCTGCACCTCGTCGATGCGGCCCTGCACCGCCAGCACGTCGCCGATGTCGGTCGCGCGGGCGAGCAGCGTGCGCAGCTGCGCACGCGTGGCGATCGCCGACCGAAGCCGCGCGGCGGTGTCCGTCACCTGCGCCGTCACGTCCTCGCCGCTGGTCCCCGAGTGCCGTACGTCGCCGAGCCGGCCGAGGTCCTCGACCGCCTTGTCGAACGCCGCCACGGGGACGCGGATCGTGACGTAGCCGCTGGGCGACTCCGCGGACATCTCCGCCTTCGACTCGGCGACGTAGCCGCCGTGCGTCGCCGCTACGCGGGTGACGTCGCGCAGCGCGTCGCGCACCCGGCCTTTCGGCACCTCGAGCCACAGCTCGCCGGTGCGGACCACGTGCGCCCCCGCCACGCCCGGGGCGGCCGTGGCCATGAGGCCGCCGCGGGGCTCGTTCGGGGCGACCTGCTTGTCGGCCGCACCCGAATCGGTCAACGCCGTCGTGGTGCCCTCGCCGGCGTTGAACGAGGTCGGCATCCGTAGCGACGGTGGCCGGACGGCGTTGCCGGCGACCAGCCCGGCCACGACCAGGACCGACGCCGCCGCGCCGACGAGCCACCACGACCGCCGCGGCCCGCTGTCCTCGTCCACGGCCGCCGCTTCGAGCACGGCAGCCGGGCCGTCCTCCGGCACGTCGTACGTCGCCGCCTCGTCGCGCAGCAGTCGTTCCAGCACGCTCTCGTCGATCATCGGGCCGCCTCCTCGTCGAGGGCCAGCGCCCGCAGCCGGGGGTCGGCGGCGAGGCGTTGCCGGGCGTCGTACAGCCGGGACTTCACGGTGCCCGGGCGGCGGCCGATGGCCGTCGCGATGTCCTTCTCCGACAGCCCCGCGTAGTAGCGCAGCACCACAGGGATGCGCAGGCTGACCGGCAACGCCGCCAGCGCCGCCGCCACCGCGGACACCGACTCCGCCTCCAGCGCCAGCTCCTCGGGCCCGGGGTCGGCGTCGGGGTAGTCGTCGTCGAGGTCGGCGCGGGTGCCGCGGCGGGTCGCGTCGCGGCGCAGCCGGGAGCAGCAGGCGTTGACGACGACGCGGTACAGCCACGGCTGCCAGCCGGCGTCGCGCGGTGCCGCGTCGCGGAACCGCCAGGCGCGCAGGAACGCGTCCTGCACCGCGTCCTCGGCGTCCACCGGGTCGCGCAGGATCAGCCGGGCGGTCCGGTACGCGCCCGGGTACGCGACGGCGAGCCACTCGGAAAGGTCGTCCATGCCCGGTTCGACTCCTCCTCCCGCGAATCGGTTCGATCCTGTGGACAACATCCACCGGCCGGCCACCGCGCTTGCGAAGATGGCGGGGTGGTCGAGCCCCGCGAGGACGCGCTGCGCGCGATGGCCGGCGCGCTGCGCGCCGAGGTCGAGACGCTGCGCGCCGACCGTACGTTGCAGGGCCGCACGGTCACCGGCGGCGCGCGGGTCGGCACGTCGGGCAAGCGGACGACGTACGCGTTCCCCGACGTCCCCGGCGCCGGGCTCCCGGACGACACGCCCATCCGGCTGCTGCTGGACGACGGCCGCGAGGTCGACGGCGAGGTCGCCACGCGCAACGACCGCGAGCTGGTCGTCGCGCTCGCCGAGGACGTGGGGGCGGTGGTCGAGCACGCGGTGCTCGTCGCGGACGCGTCGTTCCTCCTCGAACGCCTCGCCACCCGGCTGGAGGAGGTGCTGGACGACGAGGCACCACTGGACCTCGACCTGGTCGCGAAGGTGCTCGGACTCGAGCCCGGCAAGTCCGGCCGGGTCCTCGCCGACGCGCCCGAGCTGAACCCCGAGCAGGCCGACGCGCTGTCGCTGGCGCTGGGCAGCGAGGTGACGTTCGTCTGGGGGCCGCCCGGCACCGGCAAGACCACGACGGTCGCGCACGTCGTCGCGACGCACGCCCGCAAGGGGCGTTCGGTGCTGCTCGTCTCCAACACCAACGCCGCCGTGGACACCGCGCTGACCCGGGTGGCGGCCCTGCTGGGCGACCTGCCGGACGGCGCCGTCGTCCGCTACGGCACCGTCGTCCGCCCCGAGGTGGCGCACCTGGCGGCGGACGCCGTGTCGCTACGCGTCGCGGGGCCGTTGCTGGCCGAACGCGCCGACATCAGCCGCCGCCTCGACGACACCGACCAGGCGGCGGCCGGGCAGGGGATGCTCGACGCCGACCACGACCTCGGCGAGGAGCGTTCGCGGCTGCGCGACCGGCTCGACGACATCGACCGGGCGATCGAGGCGGCCGCGGCGGGCGTCGCGCGGGACGCGACGGTCGTCGCCACGACCGTCTACCAGACCTGGCTCGGCGGGGTGCCGGACCGCGACTTCGACGTCGTTGTCGTGGACGAGGCGTCGATGCTCATGCTGCCGATGACGGCGTACGCGGCCGGGCTGGCGTCCGCGTCGGTCGTGGTCGCCGGCGACTTCCGGCAGCTCCCGGCGATCGTCTCCGACACCTCGCCGGAGGTGGTCCGCTGGCTGGCGACGGACGCGTTCCACTTCGTCGGGCTGCCCGACCTGCTGGCGGCGGGGGAGCGGCCGCCGTGGCTGGCGGCGTTGCGGACGCAGTACCGGATGCGCCCGGCCATCGCCGACCTGGTCAGCGCGCTGTTCTACGACGACAACCCCCTGCTGACAGGGCGTGCCCCCGACCCCTCGACGCCGGTGCTGCTCGGGGCCGGCGAGCCGCTGGTCTACGTCGACACCGCCGCGCTCGGCGCGTGGGCCGGCGTGGCGGGCGGGCGCGGCTCGCGGTTCAACCCCGTGCACGCGGTGCTCGTCGCCGCGCTGCTCGACCGCCTGGACGAGGGCACGGCGGGGGTCGTGACGCCGTACGCCGCGCAGGAACGCCTCGTCGCCGCGCTGCTCACCGACCGGTTCGGCGACGCCGCGCGCGGCTGGGTCAGCACCGTGCACCGGTTCCAGGGCGGCGAGCAGGACGTCGTGGTGGTGGACCTGGCGGACACGTACGGCGCCTCGCCCGGCCCTGCGTCGCGCGCCGTCGGACGCGACGACCCGCTGGCGCGGCTGCTCAACGTCGCCGTCTCCCGCGCCCGCGACCAGCTCGTCGTGCTCGGCGACTCGCGCTTCCTGGCCGAGCGGACGCCCGCGCGGGGAACGGCTCGGGCGTTGTTCCGGGCGCTGGCCGAGCGCGGGACCGCGCTCGACGTGCGCGACGTGCTGCGGGGCGCGTTCTCGCTGGTGCCGGCCGACCGGCTGGTGGCCGACCTCGAGACGGCGGTGGACGAGGTGGCGCTGTTCTCGCCGCGGGTGACCGGGCACGGCATGGCGCGCTGGTCGCCGACGCTCCGTGCGCTACTCGGGCGCGGCGTGGCGGTCCGCGTCGTGACCCGGCCGCCGGGCGAGCAGCCGCGGGCGGCGGCGTTGCTCGCGCAGATGGCCGACGCGGGCGTGGCGGTGGACCTGTGGGCCGGCATGGAGGAACGCGTTCTCACGATCGACACCGATCTGACCTGGCTCGGCGGCATGGACCTCGGCTGCGAGAGCGAGGGGTCGTACCTGCGGGTGCGGGGGAGCGCGCTGCCGACGGCGCTCGCGGACGTGCTGCGGCCCGCGAAGGCGCCGCGCCGCCCGCTCGGCGCGCCCACCAACGACCCGTGCCCGCGCTGCGACGGCCCGACCGTGCTCAAGCGGGGCGGGGGCGCGGCGGCGTACGTCTGCCTGGCCGGCCGCGACTGCCCGGGGCTGCGCGAGGTGTCCGACGACGACCGCGACGACAAGCCGGACACCGCGACCGGTCCGTGCCGGCAGCCGGGGTGCACCGGCTGGCTGGTACGGCGCGAGGGCCGGTTCGGGCCGTTCACCTCCTGCACCCGCTACCCCGCCTGCACCGGCCGCTGACGGGGCGGCGCCGCCCCGAACTGCCAGTGCCGCCACGCACGCCAGGGGTGCCCCACGCACTCGCAGTTGCGGGGGTCGCCGCGCCGGCCGTCAGCCGGTGGCGATCGGCTCGGCGGGCGGCGGCGTCGCCGACAGGCCCGGCGCGACGACGGTTGCCGCGCCGGGGATCGGCGGCGCCACGTCGTCGGCGGTCAGCGCGCGCAGCTCGCCCCGCGTCGGCGCCTTCTCCTCCGCCAGCCGCAACGCCTGCCGCTGCACCGCCTGCTCGAACAGCGTCCGCACCGCGCGCGCGTTGCCGAACGCCGGCCCGCGCTCCGACGACGCCAGCAGCTCCCTGACCCGCCGTTTCGCGCCGGCCGTCGCGGTGTACCCGGCCGCCTTGGCCATCCGGGCGAAGATCAGCAGCAGCTCGTCGTCGGTGTAGTCCGGGAAGTCCACCGTGCGCGGCATCCGCGAGCGCAGGCCGGGGTTGGTGTCGATGAAGTCGTCCATCTCGTTCGGGTAGCCCGCGGCGATGACGACGGTGTCGTGGCGGTGGTCCTCCATCAGCTTGACCAGCGCGTCGATGGCCTCCTGGCCGAAGCCGCTGGCGCTGCCCGCGTCGCGGGCGAGCGTGTACGCCTCGTCGATGAACAGGATGCCGCCGCGCGCCTTCCCGAACGCCTCCGACGTCTTGATCGCGGTCTGGCCGACGTACTCGGCGACCAGGCCGGCCCGGTCGGTCTCGACCACGTGCCCGTCCGGAACGACCTCGAGCGCCTGGTAGATCCGCCCGATCAGCCGGGCGACGGTGGTCTTGCCGGTGCCCGGGTTGCCGCGGAACACCAGGTGGTGGCTCATGACGGCCACCGGCAGCTCCGCCGCGCGGCGCAGCTTCTGCACTCGGACCAGCGCGGTGAGCTCCTTGACCTGCTTCTTCACGACGGCGAGGCCGACGAGCTGGTCGAGCTCCTTGAGCGCCTTCTTGAGGTCGGCCTCGCTCGACCGTGAGGTCGTGGGGTCCTTCGGCTTCTTCTCGCCGGCGGCCAGCGGCTCGCCCGTCAGGCCGACCTCGGTCCACTTCCCGTCGGGGGAGACCCGCCACCGCCGGCCGTTCTCGTCGATGCCGACGAGGGGCGCCAGCTGGGCCGCGACCTCGGCCTCGGTGACCTGGCCCTTCTCGAGCTTGAGCCGTAGCCGCTCGAAGGTGCCGGCCACCTCGTAGAGCGTCCGCAGAGACGTCTCGCCCACGCCACGTCCTTCCCTGATGCCCGCCGTTACGTCCGGCAAGTATCGTTCGTCCCGTTACGTGCGGGAGCGAGGAGAGCCGTGCCGCAGTCCAAGAGCAAGGTGCCGCTGATCCTGTCGGTCGTGGTCGGCGTGGTCCTCATCGCCGTCGTGCGCTCCCAGATGGGCGGCGGCGGGGGCGACGACCCGGGCGGCGACCGCACCGACACGCGCACCGGCTGCACCAACGTCGTCCTGGCGGCGTCGTCCGAGAAGGCCGCGCTGCTCAAGAAGATGGCGGGCGACTACAACGCAGACGACCACGAGGTGAACGGCCGCTGCGTGCACGCCGAGGTCTTCTCCAAGGCGTCCGGCGGCGGCGCCGAGGCGCTGGCCCGTGGCTGGGACGAGCGGGTGGACGGCGGCCCCAAGCCGGACATCTGGTCGCCCGCGTCGAGCTCGTGGGCGGTCATCGTGCGACAGCGCACGACCGCCGAGGACAAGCCGGACATCATCCCCGGCGACCCGAAGGACCTGCCGAGCATCGCGCAGACGCCGCTCGTCATCGCCATGCCCAAGCCGATGGCGGAAGCGCTGGGCTGGCCGGCCAAGCCACTCGGGTTCGGCGACCTGCTTGCGCTGTCCAAGGAGCCGTCCGGCTGGGGCAAGTACGGCCACCCCGAGTGGGGGCAGTTCCGGCTCGGCAAGACGAGCCCCGACTTCTCGACCTCCGGCCTGCACGCCACCATCGGCTCGTACTTCGCGGCCACCGGCGTCTCCAGCGACCTCACCGCGGCGAACGTCAACGACCCCAAGACGATCGCGTACGTGAAGGGCGTCGAGCAGGCGGTCGTCCACTACGGCGACACCACGCTGACGTTCCTCTCCAACCTCCAGACCGCCGACGACCGCGGCCAGGGCCTGTCGTACATCTCCGCGGTGACCATCGAGGAGAAGAGCGTCTGGGACTACAACCAGGGCAACCCCACCGGTGACCCGACGACGCTCGGCAAGCACCGCCCGCCGCGGGTGCCGCTGGTAGGCATCTACCCGAAGGAAGGCACGCTCTTCTCGGACAACCCGTACATCGTCCTGAACTACGTGGACGACGAGAAGAAGGCGGCCGCGAACGACTTCCTCAAGTACCTGCAGGCCGAACGCCAGCAGCGGCAGTTCCAGGACGCGGCGTTCCGCAACTTCCAGGGGCGCGCGGGCGGCAAGATCACGCCGGCCAACGGCATGCTGCCCGACCAGCCGAAGATCACGCTGTCGCCGCCGCAGCCGGCCGTGCTGGACCTGGTGCAGAAGTCGTGGCACTCGCTGCGCAAGCGGGCCCGCGTGCTGCAGGTCATCGACGTGTCCGGGTCGATGGGCGAGCCGGTCGGCAACACCGGCCAGACCAAGCTCGACCTGGCGAAGGAGGCGGCGATCCGGGCGCTGTCGCAGTACTCGCCCGACGACGAGGTCGGCCTCTGGGTCTTCTCCTCGAACGTCAACGACCGCCCCGCGCCGTGGGTGGACCTGGTGCCCATGCGGCCGGTGAAGGACAACATCAGGGTGCTGCGCGAGCGCATCGCCGGCCTCACGCCGAACGGCGGCACCGCCCTCTACGCCACCGCGCGCGCGTCCGTGCGGCACGTCCGGGCGTCGTTCGACCCGCAGCGCATCAACGCCGTCCTCTTCCTCACCGACGGCAAGAACGAGTATCCGCCGGACACCGACATCGAGGGCCTGCTGCGCGAGCTGAACTCCGAGGACGAGTCGGTAGCGGTGCGGCTGTTCACGATCGGCTACGGAGACGACGCCGACCTGCCCACGTTGAAGCGGATCGCGGAGGCCTCTCGCGGCGCGGCGTACGACGCGTCGGACCCGGCGTCGATCGACAAGGTCTTCACCAACGTCATCTCGAACTTCTGACCCGATGAGCCTCAGCGACGAGGTCAGGGACCCGTGGTCGTACGTCGTCGCCGGCCTGGCGGCCGGGTTCGCGTGGGCACTGGGCGACGTCGTCACCGGGCTCTGGGTCGGGTCCGCGGTGTACGGCACAAAGGTCGCAATGGGCGCGCTGTACAGCCGCGCCGCCGGCGGCCGGTCGAAGTCGAAGCGGAACCAGGAGCGCCGGCTGCCGGTGCTGACCCGCACCCAGGAGGCGGCCTGGCTGGCGCGCGCCGAGCGGGCGCAGGACTCGTTCAACGACATCGCCCGCTCGGCCCGTGCGGGGCCCATCTCGGACGAGGTCCTGTCGTTCGGCGCGGAGACCGCGCAGTCGCTGGCGTCGTTGCAGCGCCTGGCCGGCCAGGCGTCGGCGATCCGCATCGCGATGGGCCGGCTGGACCCGAAGCGGCTGGTCTGGGAGCGCGACCGGCTGCTGGCCGCGTCGGTGCCCGGCGAGGACCCGCGGATGCTGGCCGAGCGGGAGCGTTCGCTGAACGCCGTGCAGAGCCAGCTCGACGCGTACGGCCGGCTGGACCGCACGCTCGCCATGCTGCTGGCCCGGCTGGAGTCGGGGACGCTCGCCCTGGAGGGGCTGGTCGCCCGGCTGGCCGAGGTCGTGGCGCTGGCCGAGACCGCGACGTCCACGTCGGACGGCATGACGCAGCTCGACGAGCTGGCCGGCGAGCTTGAGGGCCTGCGGGCCGGGCTGGTCGAGGCCGAGGCGATCTCGACGCAGGCCATGCAGGGCCTGGCTCCCCTACCTTCCCCCGGACCGGGTACCGTCCCGACCGGACAGCAGCAGCAGAACCCCAGCCCGGTGCGTCGGCGCGCCGGCGGCGAGTGACCCGAGGAGACGACGTGTTCCAGGTGTTCAGGCGGGCGTGGGCCTACATGGTCGCCGCGTTGTCGGGGAAGCTCGACGAGCGCGCCGACCCGAAGATCCAGATCGAGCAGGCCATCACCGAGGCGAAGCGGCAGCACCAGCTGCTGTCCGAGCAGGCGGCGGCGGTGCTCGGCAACCGGCACCAGCTCGAGATGAAGCTCGACAAGCAGATGGACGAGGTCGAGCGGCTGCAGGCGTCGGCGCGGCAGGCGCTGGTGCTCGCCGAGCAGGCACGCGCGGCTGGTGACGAGAAGCGGGCCGGCGAGTACGAGAACGCCGCGCAGTCGTTCGCCACGCAGCTCGTGACCGCCGAGAAGAGCGTCGAGGACCTCAAGGCGCTGCACGACCAGGCGCTCCAGGCGGCCGAGGCCGCGAAGGGTGCCGTCGCGCAGAACGCCCAGATGCTGCAGCAGCGGATGGCCGAGCGCACCCGGCTGCTCAGCCAGCTCGACCAGGCGAAGATGGCCGAGCGGGTCAACGAGGCGTTGCAGTCGGTGTCGTCGCTGTCGGTGCAGGGCAACGTGCCGTCGCTCGACCAGGTACGAGAGAAGATCGAGGGCCGCTACGCCCGCGCGATGGGCGCCAGCGAGCTCGCGCAGAACTCCGTCGAGGCCCGGATGATGGAGGTCCAGCGCTCCTCCGTGGACATGGAGGGTGCGCAGCGGCTCGAGGCGCTCCGCGCGTCGATGGGCATGAGCAAGACGCCCGCCGCCGCCCCTGCCGCCGAGGAGACGCCGGCCGCGCAGCCGGCCACCGCCGATGGCGACGCGAAGGGTCGCGCCCGTAAGTCGTAGCGCCAGGAACACGTCCCGCCCGCCCGGGTGCCGCGTCGCGGCCCCGGGCGGCGCGCGTCCGGACCGGGCTTTGTCCCTGCGAGGGGGTTACGCGGTGCGCGGGTGCGTTCCTACACTCGGCTGGTGCTCGTCTTCACGACGGCGCGGTCGCAGTACGCGCTGGCGGCGCTCGATCCCGGGCTGGGGATGCTCCTGCAGTTCCCCGGTGGGACCCCGTGCGGCCTGCGGCAGGGCGTGTGGCACCGCGTCGTGTGGCGCCGGCAGCCGGTCGTGGGGGAGCGCTTCTTCTGCTCGGTCGAGCCGCGCGACGGCGGCGAGCCGATCGCGATTCGTACCGGCTCGGTGACCTGGGTCGGCCCCGAGCCGCCGGTGCCCGCGCTGGCCGAGA
>DATLNJ010000062.1:0-3401 GCA_035536815.1 Frankiaceae bacterium | reverse complement strand
CGAGCGGGGACAGCGGCGAGTTACGGTGCGACACGAGGACCTCCGGGGCGTGTGGTTGCCTTCAGCAGCTCCACACCTCACCCGGAGGTCCTCACCCAGTCACGGCGACGCGCCCGTCACCAACGTGCGTGGTCAGTACAGCTAGGCGGCCGAGGCGGGCGCCGGCGCCCCTCCGCATCGGGGCGCCGGGACCCGCGAACGGGCGGTCCGGAGCTTCCGGGCCGCCCGTTCGCGCGGGCGCGTCCGGGTCGTCCGGGCTCGCCACGTGATCACGCCGCGCCACGCGCCTTCCCCGCGTTCCGCACGCGTACGGATACGCTCGCCTTCACGGCACCGACCCGAGGAGGAGCACCGTGGCCGAGAAGTACGAGGGCTACTGCGTGAAGTGCAAGGAGAAGCGCGAGTTCGACGGCGAGATCACGACCACCGACAACGGCCGTCGCATGGCGAAGGGCGCCTGCCCGGTTTGCGGCACGAAGATGAACCGCATCCTCGGCAAGGCCTGACACGCCCGCGCCGGCGCACGGCGCTCTTACCCGCATCCGACGGCGGCGTTTCCCGGGGAACGCCGCCGTCGCGTGTGTGCCGCAGGCGAGCCGGGCCGCCCGGTGTTCCGGTTCGAGCGGCCGCTCACGGTGACCGGCTCGCCGGTCGTCGCGGCACCATCGACACCACCTCCGTTCGGTCGCGATTTCGTGCGGACCCAGCGAACCGCCCGGGTGTGACAGAAACGCCCGCGGCCCGCTTCCTGTGCACAAGACGAGGTTCTGCACAGGCCGCCTGGGGATGAACGGCACTCCCTGTGGACAGCCGCGGGAACTCGTCGCGCGCCGGTGCCACAGTCGCTTCCGTCTCCGACGAAGCGAGGTGCGACGTGCGACCCGTACTCAAGCCCGCGCTGCGTCGCCTCTGGCGCGGCGACGCGGCCGTCCAGCTCGGCATCGACCCCGCGCACGGCGTCGTCCTCTCCGGCGTCGACGCGACGGCGCACGCGGTGCTCGGCCTCATGGACGGCACCCGGGACACCGACGAGGTCGTTGCCGCGGCGACCTCTCGCGGTGTCGAGGAGGGCGAGGTACGCCGCCTGGTCGGCCTGCTCGAGTCGGCCCACGCGCTCGACGACGCGGCGGTCGCGCCGCAGGGACTCGCCGCCGCCGAGCGCGAACGGCTCGACCCCGACCTGGCGGCGCTGTCGTTGCTCACCCCCGTTCCCGGCGGCGGCGCCCGCGAGCTCGACCGGCGCCGCGCGCAGCGCGTTCTCGTCGTCGGCGCCGGCCGGGTCGGGTCGCTGGTCGCCGCGCTGCTCGGCGCCGCGGGGGTCGGCGCCGTCGCGCTCCGCGACGAGCTGATCGCCAGCGTCGCCGACGCGGTGCCCGGCGGCCTCTCCCCCGCCGACGACGGCAAGCCGCGCGCGGTCGCCGCCGTGGCCGCCGCGCAACGCGCCGGAGCCGCGTCCGTCACCGGGTCGGTCCGGCCACCGACGGCCGTCGACTGTCACGCCGCCGACGTCGCGGTCCTCGCCGTGGACTGGTGGCTCGCACCGCCGCCACTGGTGCTCGACCTGTTCGCCGGCGCCGGGCTGCCGTACGTCCTCGCGGGGGTCCGCGAGACGACCGGCGTCGTCGGCCCCCTCGTCGTACCCGGCGAGACCGCGTGCCCGCGCTGCCTGGACCTGCACCGCGCCGACCGCGACCCGCAGTGGCCGGTCGTCGCCGCGCAGCTCACCACCGCCGCGCGCGGCGGGTCGCCCGCGTGCGACGTGACGCTCGCGGCCGCGGTGGCCGCGCTGACCGCCGGCCAGGTGCTCGCCCACCTGTCGGCCGGCGCCGAGGCCCGCTGCCTCGGCGCGACGCTGGAGCTGCGGCTGCCGGACTGGACGCTGCGCCGGCGCACCTGGCGTACGCACCCGGCGTGCGCGTGCACCGCGGCGGTCGCCGCCGAACGCACCGCCGCCGCCGAACGCCGGGCCGCGGTGACCGCGCGCCGACCCGGCGCCGGCGAACCGGCCGCGGCGCCCGCCGTCGCCGGAGTGGCATCCGCCGCCGGAGGGAGGTGAGCCGCGTGACCGACCAGCGACGAACGACCGCGCGCGCGCCGCCGCACGCCGCGTAACGGCACAGGAGTACCGGCCGGGCGGGCCTTCGAGGTGTCCCGGAACGTCCCGCGGGCGATGATGTCGGCGTGGCCGACATCCCGCGGCGAGCGGTGACCCGCACCGCCAAGCTCGCGTCGCTTCCCCTCGGCGTCGCGGGCCGCGCAACGGTCGGCCTCGGCAAGCGGATCGGAGGCCGGCCCGCGGAGGCGGTGGCGACCGAGCTGCAGCAGCGGACGGCCGAGCAGGTCTTCCGCGTGCTCGGGGAGCTCAAGGGCGGAGCGATGAAGCTCGGCCAGGCGCTCAGCGTCTTCGAGGCGGCGCTGCCCGAGGAGCTGGCCAAGCCGTACCGCGCCGCGCTCACGAAGCTGCAGGACTCGGCCCCGCCGCTGCCGGTCGCGCAGGTACACCACGTGCTCGCCGATGAGCTGGACCCCGAGTGGCGGAAGGCGTTCGCGTCGTTCGACGACAAGCCGGCCGCTGCGGCGAGCATCGGCCAGGTACACCGCGCGGTCTGGCACGACGGGCGGCCGGTGGCGGTCAAGGTGCAGTACCCGGGCGCCGGCCGGGCGTTGCTCGCCGACCTGACGCAGCTCGGCCGGGTGGCGCGGCTGTTCTCGGTGCTCAGCCCTGGGCTGGACATCAAGCCGCTCATCGCCGAGATCAAGGCCAGGGTCGCCGAGGAGCTCGACTACGCCCTGGAGGCGGAGTCGCAGCAGGCGTTCGCGGACGCGTATGCCTGCGACGCCGACTTCCGCATCCCGAACGTCGTCGCGCACAGCGGCACCGTCCTCGTCAGCGAGTGGATCGAGGGCACGCCGCTGTCGGCGATCATTGCCGAGGGGTCGCCGGAGGACCGCAATCGGGCGGGGCTGCTGCTGGCCCGGTTCCTCTACGAGTCGCCGTCGCGGGTCGGGCTGCTGCACGCCGACCCGCACCCGGGGAACTTCCGGCTCACGCCGGACGGCCGCCTCGGCGTGATCGACTTCGGCGCGGTCGCGCGGCTGCCGGGCGGCTTGCCACCCGCGCTCGGGCAGATCGCGCGGTACACGCTCGACGGGCACGCCGAGAAGGTCGACGCGCTGTTCCGGCAGGAGGGGTTCATCCGGCCGGGGCACGAGGTCCCGCCGAGCGCGGTCCTCGACTACTTCGGCCCGCTGCTGGAGTCGATCGCGACGCACGACTTCACGTTCAGCCGGGAGTGGCTGCGCACGCAGGGGGCGCGCCTGGCCGACCCGCGCTCGGCGGAGTACAAGACCGGCCGGCAGTTCAACCTGCCGCCGACGTACCTGCTGGTGCACCGGGTGTC
>DATLNJ010000061.1:0-14147 GCA_035536815.1 Frankiaceae bacterium | reverse complement strand
CGCCTGGCTCTACGTCATCTGGCACTGCTGGCAAGACGGCATCGCCTACGACCCCGCCCAGCACAACGCCCTGCAACGCGTCCTCACCGAGCAAAACAAGACCGTCAACCAGGTGGCTTGACACAGGGCTACTCATGCCGCGTCCCTGACGCGTTCGACGGCGCGCAGCTTCGCGGAGGCGGCGCGCGGGTTCGCCTCGACCTCGGCGGCGGTCGGCTCCTCGGCGCCGCGGACCAGCAGCCGCAGCTCGGGCTCCCGGCCGCACGCGCACATCGGCAGGTCGGGCGGGCAGACGCAGCCCGTCAGCCCCTCGGCGAAGGCCCGCTTCACCGCCCGGTCCTCCAGCGAGTGGTACGCCAGCACGACCAGCCGCCCGCCGACGCGCAGCGCCGCGATCGCGGCCGGCAGCGCGCGGGTCAGCGCGGCCAGCTCGGCGTTCACCTCGATGCGCAGCGCCTGGAACGTGCGCTTGGCCGGGTGGCCGCCGTGCCGCCGCGTCGCGGCGGGGATGGCGGTGCGGACGGCGTCGGCCAGCGGCGCGGTCGTCGCCCACGGCCGGCCGGCCACGATGGCGCGGGCGACGCGGGCGGCGAACCGCTCCTCGCCGTACTCCCGCAGGATCCGGGTCAGGTCCTCGACCGGGTAGGTGTTCACGACCTCGGCGGCGGTGGCGCCCTGGGTCGGGTCCATGCGCATGTCGAGCGGCGCGTCCTGGGCGTAGGAGAAGCCACGGCCGGCCTCGTCGAGCTGCAGCGACGACACGCCCAGGTCGAACAGCACGCCGTCCACCCGCTCGCCGCCGAGGACGTCGGCCAGCTCGTCGTAGACCGCGTGCACCAGCCGGACCCGCTCGCCGAACGGCGCCAGCCGCGCCCCCGCCCGGCGCAGCGCCTCGGGGTCGCGGTCCAGGCCGAGCAGCCGGGTGCCGGGCGTCGCGCGCAGCAACGCCTCGGAGTGCCCGCCCAGGCCGAGCGTCGCGTCGATGAGCACGCCGTCCGGCGTAGCGGCCGGGGCGAGCAGCGCGACGCAGCGGTCCAGCAGGACCGGCACGTGGGCGGGCGGGGTGGTCATCGTTACGCGAGGACGTGCAGGGCCAGCTGGGTGAGCCCGACCGCACCGGCAGTGCAGGCGATCGCCAGGCCGAACAGCAGCGCGCTCGACCGGAGCTCCGCCCCGAGCGTGGGCTCGGGCGGCGTGGTGCGGGTGTACTCCATCTCGACCTTCGTTCTCCCGGCGCTCGCGACGCCGGGTCTTGGGGAAGTGGTGGTGCGGTGGTGCGGTGGTGCACCGCTGCCGTCAGGTCCCGTGCCCCGGGGCCGGGGAAGGTGCCCCGGGGCTCGAGACCTCACGGCAGGGGTTGGTACGCCGTGCCGCTAGCTCAACTGGCAGAGCAGCGGACTCTGAATCCGCTGCTTCAGAGGACGCCGGGCATCACCTCGTCGGCCATCTCGGCGTAGCCGGGCTCGGTCTGCTCCAGGTAGGCGTCCCACGCCGCCGCGTCCCAGACCTCGACGCGGGTGTTCGCGCCGATGACTACGCAGTCGCGGTCCAGCCCTGCGTACTCGCGCAGCGCCGGCGGGATGGTGACCCGGCCCTGCTTGTCCGGTACGTCGTGCGCCGCGCTGGCGAACAGCACGCGGCCGAAGTCCCGGATCGCCTTCCCGGTGACCGGCGCCGCGCGCAGGCCGTCGGTGATCCGCGCCCACTCGCCGAGCGGGAACACGTAGAGGCAGCGCTCCTGCCCCTTGGTGATCACGAGGCCCTCCGCCAGCTCGTCCCGGAACTTGGCCGGCAGGAAGATCCGGCCCTTCTCGTCCAGGCGGGGCTGGTGCGTGCCCAGGAACACGCGCCCCGCCTCCCTTCCGTGCTGCTTCTCTCCACTGCGCTCCACTGTACTCCACAGAGCCCCACGGTCAAGGCAATCGGCGCCGAAATCCGGCGACTTGAGGCAGCAAAACCGCAGGTCAGAGGTGGTGGAGGGTGGTGGAGCGCTCGTGCGGGCACATCTAGTGGGTTAGCCGAGAACCGGCACAAGATGTGTACGCAGCGTCATCGCCCCGCTACGTCGCCGTGCGGGGCGGTCCGGCCGGTGGTGCGGAGTGGAGCGGCGTGTCGGCCCGGCGATGCGCGCCGGCGCGGCCCGCGCTACGTCCGGCGGCGGCGCGGGCGGTGCAGCAGGCCGACGTAGAGGCCGTAGCCAAGGGGCGCGGCGAGGATGAGGACGGCCCAGGCCAGCGCGCGGCGGCGGGCCGGTACGCCGTCCTGGCGCGCCTCGGCGTCCCAGCGCAGGAAGAACGGCAGGCCGAACAGCACTGACAACATCCATCCAGCGAGAATTACGCTGATCGACACGCGCGCCGCTACCTGGCGACCGGGCGGAAGGTCGTGAACCCGGCCTGGTGCACCAGGCTGCATTGAAGCCCGTGGAGCGGGCGTACCGAACGGCCGCCCGCGGTACCGGACCACCGCGCGGACGCGAGGTCGGCTCCCTCAGATGCGACGTCGACGTGCAAGGCGTTCCACCGAATCGAGCACCCCCGGCTGGAGAACGTCCCCGGGGACACCACCGCGGTCAACCGGATTCGGCCGAGAGTGGAAGTGACCACATCCACCCGCCAGCTCGAATGCGACGCGGGTGACACGGCGCCGGCTCGCGCACCGCTCTCGGAGACGCATGCGTCGGCGTCACATGTGCGAACCACAACGCGCACCTGGCCGGGGGCCAGTTGATGCGCCGCCATCGCCGTGACCCGACCGTCTGCGTGCGTGAAGATCGCTACGGCGGCCGGGCCGGCGAACACGGCCGTGCCCACGTCGCCACGCGCGGCGTGTACGAGCGGCACGCGAGCGAGCGCCGCCGCAACCGCGACGGCGGCTACAGCGGCGCTCCTCGCGCGTCTAGTCATGACAGGAGTGTCGCACGACCCGGTCGCGCGACCTAGGCCGGGTTTTTCACGCAGTGCTCGGGGTTGGCGCCGTCCTTCTTGCACAACCACTTCGCGTGAAGTTTGTTCGTTCCGGTTTCAGTAAAGCGCTGCGTCGATGGTGACAGCGTGACCCAGGAGGAAGATTCGGCCTTGAACAGACCGGCCGGAGCGCGATAGATTTGGAAAATCGGGCGAGGAAATCCGGCTGACCAGTCCCACTCGACGTCGACCGCACCGGTCGTCCATTCGTAGTACGGGCCGGCGCCCACGAGCTTCGGCTGGATCCTGTCGTCCGTCCGGATCGACCCGGACCTGGACTGCAAGCCGCTCGTCTTCGTCTTGCTCTCGATGAACGAACCCGCGTTGCTCGTCGCAGAGATCACGATGGAGCCGTCAACCGTCGCGGTTATCACCGGGCACCGCCGGGAGGACCCTGGTACTAGACGGTGCTCCGCGACGCCCCCCGCGCTGCGCAGCAAGATGTCGTTGCTGAAGCCTTCCTTGTGGTAGTCGAGCCACACACCCCAGGTGATGTATCCAGCGCACTGCTTCTGCGCCTCGGTGAGCGTGGAGTCGTCCCCGACGCCCGGGTCCACCAGAACCGACCCGGAGGCACCCGTCGTGGGGGACACGAAGGTGTACTCGCGGGTGGACGGACCGACATCGACTGACACGTAGTTCAGGGCCATGACAACGGATACGTAGTACTGGATCAGCGCGTCCGAACCACCCGGTGACGCCACACCGAGGACGACGTTCGTCAGCCGGCCGAGGTCGACATCCAGCCCGGACACCGGGTTCTGGTTGATCCAATCGGTGACGACGTCCAGCTGGGACGCGTCGACGACGGGTGTGGGGTCCTCCACGTAGCTCGCGATGCCGCACACCGGGCCGAGCTCCGGCTCGCCGTCACTGCCGCACGCGTTCGCTGCGGCGAGACCCATGGCGATCGAGGGCCACCAGTCGCAGGACACCCCGATCACGCACGCGTTGACGCCGGAAGGCAGTGCGGCGCTGTCGGCATACGTCGCGACGACCTCGTCGCTGACGCCCAGGTAACGAGCAGCGGCGGCCATGAACCGGCTTCCCGCGTTGCAGATTGCGTTCGTCGGAGAGCAGCGGTACGGGTCGTCCGCCGACGCATTCGGCGCGACAGTTACTGCCGCGATCAAGAGCACGCCGGGAATGAGGGCGCGCAGAGGCACCAAGATCCTGCGATTCACATTTGTCCTCTGGGTAGGAGCTGCGCAAGTGCGGGATCCCGCAGCGCTGGGAAAGTGCGCGGCGACGCAAAAGGCACGCCGGGCACGCCGGGCACGCCGGGCACGCCGGTGACAGTGCTGGGCGCCGGTATGCAGCGTCAAGGAGAGAGTCTGATTACCCCCGCGACGGTGTGCCGCCAGGACGGCGGCAGCACGCGGTTCCAGAACGCCCGGTCGGCCAGCTTGGCGACCTCGTCGGCGGCCCGCCACGGGAACAGCCGCGCGACGCCCGGGCGGCGCCCCCACGCGACGTACGACGCCGTGATGAGCAGCGTGTCCGCGAAGTCGGTGGTGCGCAGCTCCGCCTGCGCGAACCCGGCATCCGTCGCCAGCGCGGCGAGCTCGGCGGGCGTGAAGACGTGCAGGTTGGCCGCCATCGAGGCGACCTCCCAGAAGTCCTCCTCGGCGGTCAGCGGCCGCCGCAGCACCGGCAGCAGCGCCCTGACCAGCACGGTGCCGTGGCGTTCGACGGTCGGCGTCGGCTCGGAGAGCAGTACGACGGAGCCGTCGGGCGACAGCACCCGGCGCCACTCGCGCAGCGCGGCCGCGACGTCCGGCAGGTGGTGCAGCACGCCGCGCGCGACGACGAGGTCGAACGCCCCGTCGCCGAACGGCAGCCGGGTCGCGTCCGCCTGCACCAGCGGGTCGGCCCCGGCGTCCCGGGCGTTGCCGAGCATCCCAGCCGAGAGGTCCGAGCCCACGACCAGCACGTCCGGCCGCGCGCGGTGCAGCCCGGCGGCGAGGTAGCCGGTGCCGCAGCCGGCGTCGAGCACCCGCTCCCCCCGCCGTAGCGGCCGGCCGAGCAACGACTCGACCTCGCGCAGCGCCTGCCGCGCGGTGCGCTCGTCGTGCACGATCGCGAACCGCTCGTCGTAGTACACGCACTCGTGGTCGTGGAAGACCCGGTTGATCCCGACGGCGTCGAGGTCGTCGCTCATCCGCGGTACACCGCGTGGACCCACAGGTCGGTGAGGCCGTCCACCAGCCGTTCGGTCGAGCCGCCGTCGGCCTGCTGGGCCAGAGCGACGGTCTGCTCGACCATCGCGGCGAGCGCCGTGGCGGCGACGTCCACGTCGAGGTCGGCCCGCGCCAGCCCGGCGTCGCGGGCGGCGGTCAGCGCACCGCCGATGCGCGCCACGAACTGGCGGCGCACCTCCCCCACCAGCGCGGCCAGCACGGGCTCGCTCGGTGCGGCCGCGAACCACACCTCGCGGATGTCCTTGTCCGTCTCGGCCAGCGCGACGAAGCCGGCGATGACCCGGCGCACGTCGGCGGCGACGTCGCCGGTCGTCCAGTCGGCGTCGGCCAGGTGGTACAGCGCGTCGGCGTGCCGGCGCACCAGCGCCTCGACGATGTCCGACTTGCTCCCGAAGTAGGCGTAGTACGTGCCGTGGCCGACGCCCGCCGCGCGGCAGACGTCCTCGACGCGGGCGCGGCTCCAGGGCACGCCGGCGAACGCCACGCGCGCGGCGTCGAGCAGCTTGGCGCGCGTCTTCTCGCCTCGGCTCGACCGCGGGGCTGGGACCGCGTCGGTCGTCATGATCGCGGAGCATCCCATATCGCGCGGCTGCTCGACTCCGACGTCGGTGTCGGGTTACGGTCGGGACACCGACCCCGAGCCCCCAGGAGAGTCGCATGTCCCTGAGCTTCGACTGCGCCCGCTGCCGCCAGACGTTCGACGGTCGCCGGCTGGTGATCGAGCAGAACGCCACCGACGACACCGGCCTGTCGACGCTCGTGGAGAAGTGCTGGACCCTCTGCCCGCCGTGCGCGGAGAAGATCATGTCGCTGGTCGGCGAGGTGTCGCCGTGGCAGCCGGACGGGCGGACCGTGATCCTGCCGGACACGTTCGACGAGATGACGACCCGGTTGTTCGCCCTGTCCCGGTGATCCGTTAGCAAATCTCGACCAACCGGGAACGCCCGCGTCTGCGACACTCGTCTGACATCTGTCGCATGACGTTGCAGCCGATAAGGAGACCCGGGTGGCCCGGCGTTCCACGCGTACCACTGTCGACCTCGACACCCTCGCCGCCGGCTTCGGCCGGATCCAGGAGAACGTCGAGCAGGTCATCGAGGGAAAGGCCGAGGCGGTACGCCTGGCTCTCGTCGTGCTGCTGGCCGAGGGCCACCTGCTCATCGAGGACGTCCCCGGCGTCGGCAAGACCATGCTCGCGAAGGCGATCGCGCGGTCCATCGACTGCTCGGTCCGGCGCATCCAGTTCACGCCCGACCTGCTGCCGAGCGACGTCACGGGCGTCTCGATCTTCAACCAGGAGCGCCAGGACTTCGAGTTCAAGCCGGGCGCGATCTTCGCCAACATCGTCGTCGGCGACGAGATCAACCGCGCCTCCCCCAAGACGCAGTCCGCCATGTTGGAGTGCATGGAGGAGCGCCAGGTCACCGTCGACGGCGTGACGTACGACCTCGGCCGGCCGTTCATGGTCATCGCGACGCAGAACCCCATCGAGCACGAGGGCACGTACCCGCTGCCCGAGGCGCAGCGCGACCGCTTCACCGCGCGGCTGTCGATGGGCTACCCGGCCAAGGCGGCCGAGATGGCGATGCTCGACACCCACGGCCTGACCGACCCGCTGGAGTCGCTGGCGCCGGTCTCCGACGCGGAGACCGTCGCGCGGATGATCGGCCTGGTCCGCACCGTGCACGTCGCCGACGCCGTGAAGCAGTACGTCATCGACATCGCGGGCGCGACGCGGACCCACCCGGACCTGCGGCTCGGCGCGTCGCCGCGGGCGGCGCTGCAGCTGCTCCGCGCGGCGCGGGCGTACGCCGCCACCGACAGCCGCGACTTCGTCGTGCCGGACGACGTGCAGGCGCTCGCCGAGCCGGTCCTCGCGCACCGCCTGCTCCCCACCGCCGAGGCGCAGATCGCGCGCCGCGACACCGAGCTCGTCGTGGCCGAGATCGTCGACCGCGTACCGGTGCCGCACGCCGGGAGGTAACCCGTGCTCGAGCCGCTGCGCGGCCTCACCATCCGCGGCCGGTCGTTCATCGCGGCGGGGCTCGCCTGCGCGTTCGGCGCGTTCATCGTGGGGCAGACGGTCGTCGCGCAGATCGGCGCGTTCCTCATCGCGCTGCCGGTGCTCGCCGCCGTCTACGTCTCCCGCTCCCGTTACCGCCTCTCCTGCACCAGGACGCTGGTGCCCGGCCGGCTGCCGGTCGGGCACACCGCCGAGGTCCGGCTGAAGCTGGAGAACGTCTCGCGGCTGCCCACATCGCTGCTCTACGTCGAGGACTCGCTGTCGTACACGCTCGGAGCGAAGCCGCGCTTCGTCCTCGACCGGGTCGAGGCGGGCGGGCGGCGCGACGTGTCGTACCCGGTGCGCTCCGACGTGCGCGGCAAGTTCCGCGTGGGCCCGCTGACCATCCGGATGGCTGACCCGTTCGGGCTCTGCGAGCTGACGCGGTCGTTCTCCGCGGTGGACACCCTGGTGGTCACGCCGGTCGTCTCGCCGCTGCCGCACACCGGGCTCGGCGGCGAGTGGGCCGGCGGCGGCGACACCCAGGCGCGGCAGGTCGCGAGCGCCGGCGAGGACGACGCGTCCACCCGCGAGTACCGCTACGGCGACGACCTGCGCAAGGTGCACTGGAAGTCGACCGCGCGCACCGGCGAGCTCATGGTGCGGCGCGAGGAGCAGCCGTGGCAGAGCCGCGCGACGCTGCTGCTCGACACCCGGGCGAAGGCCCACTACGGCGACGGGCCCGGATCGTCGTTCGAGTGGGCGGTCGCCGCCGCCGCGTCGGCCGGCGTCCATCTCGCGCGGAACGGCTACACGCTGCGCTTCGTCACCGACAGCGGCGTCGACATCGAGGGCACGACGCTGTCGACCGCCGAGGCGACGCTGCTCGACCAGCTCGCGGTCGTGGAGCCGTCCACCCGCGGCTCGATGCCGCTGACCGCGGCGCGGATGGTGCGCGGCGGCGGCGAGGGGCTGCTCGTCGCGATCGTCGGAACGCTCGATGCCGACGAGGCGATGGCGCTCGGGCGGCTGCGCAACCACGCGTCCGCGTGCATCGCGGTCGTCGTGGACACCGGCTCGTGGACCAACCTCGGCCCGCGTGCCAAGGCGGAGACGGAGGCGGCGCTCGACTCGAGCGCCGCGCTGCTGCGCCAGGCCGGGTGGCGGGTCATCGTGGCCCGCCACGGCACCACCCTCGCGTCCCTCTGGCCGCAGGTCGCAATCTCGCGTTCGGGAGCCATGCGATGACGAACCGGCGTTCGCTCATGATGCCCGCCGCCGCGGGGGCGGTGTTCCTCACCATGTTCTCGCTCATGCAGGTGTTCGAGGAGCAGCGCTGGTTCACGCCGTCGCTGTTCGCGATCGCGCTGGCGTTCGGCACCGGGTGGGCCGCCCGCCGCCTCGCGGTGCCCGCCGCGCTGGCGCCGGCCCTGTCGCTGCTGGTCATGCTGACGTTGCTCGGCCTGGTGTTCGCGCCAGGGACGACGGCGCTCGGCTTCCCCACCGCGGCGACCATGCAGGCGATCGGCGACATGCTCGGCGCCGCCGTCGCGGACATCAAGGAGATGGCGCCGCCCGCCCGCCCCACCGACGCGCTGACGATGCTCGCCACGGCCGGCGTCTTCCTCGTCGCGACGCTGGTCGACCTGCTCGTGTTCTGGCTGCGGCGTCCGGTGGCGGCGGGGATGCCGTTGCTGGCGCTGTTCCTCATCCCGACGTCGATGACGACGGACGCGAACGTCTTCGCGTTCGTCCTCGCGGCGACCGGCTACCTGGGCGTGCTGATGGCCGAGGGTCGCGACCGCGCGCGGGCGTGGGGCCGGCGGCTCTCGGGCGTCGAGCACGCCGACGAGTTCGCCGACGTGTCGCACGTGTCACGAGTCGGGCGCCGCATCGGGTCCGCCGCGGTCGGCATCGCGCTGGCGGTGCCGATCGCGCTGCCGAACGTCGGCGACGGCATCTTCAAGGGCACCGGCGGCGGCGTGTTCGGCCGGGGCAAGGGCGACCAGACGGCGTACGTCATGAACCCGCTCGTCACGATCCGGACGCAGGTGCGCGACGGCAAGACCACGGAGCTGTTCGTCGTCGAGACCACGAGCCCGCAGTACCTGCGGCTCACGTCACTGGACGAGTTCAACGGCGCGGAGTGGACGATCGTCTACCGCGAGACCAGCACCGACAACCGCGTCGGCTCCGACGACGACGAGCGGATCCCGACGCCGCGCGAGCTCGACGACGTCGAGCTCGTCCCCGTCGACTACACGGTCGCCATCGGCGACGGGCTCGACGTCAATTGGCTGCCGTTGGCGTACGCCCCGCGGTCGGTAGACGTGAAGGGCGACTGGCGGTTCGAGGACGTCAACCTGTCGGTGTTCGCGACCGAGCGGACGTCGCGGAAGACGACGTACCGCGCGCAGTCGCTCGTGCCGCAACCCACCGTCGAGCAGCTGCGCGAGCCGGGGCGGGTGCCCGACGAGATCCGCCGCGACTACCTCAGGCTGCCGGATGCGCCCCCGCCCGCCAGCGCACTCGAGGTCCTGCGGACGCAGACCGAGGGCAAGCTGACGCCGTACGACAAGGCGGTCGCGCTGAACTCGTACTTCTTCAGCACCGGCAACTTCTCGTACTCGCTCGCCGTGCCGCCGGGCAACGACGCCGCGACGCTCGACCAGTTCCTCCAGCGGCGCAGCGGTTACTGCGAGCAGTTCGCGGCCGCGATGGCCTACCTCGCGCGGCTCGCCAACATCCCGGCCCGCGTCGTCGTCGGCTTCACGCCGGGCACGTTGCGCGACGACGGCAAGTTCGTGGTGACGAACAAGGACGCGCACGCCTGGCCGGAGCTGTGGTTCCCCGGCACCGGGTGGGTGCGGTTCGAGCCGACGCCGCGCGGCGGGCTCGAGCCACCCGCCTACGCGACGCTCCCGGCCGTCCCCGGCGAGGACCCCGGCAGCGACGACGACCCGGCGACGCCGGGGCCGACCGCCGCGCCGACCGCGACGCCGGGGCCCGGCGCGCGCGGCCGCGAGGCGGCGATCGACGACCCGGCCGAGACGGGCACGACGCCCGACGAGCCGGGCGCCGGCAGCGGTGGCGGCGGCGTGCCGGTCGCGCCGATCGCGGGCGTCGGGGCGATGGGCATGCTGGCCACCCCGGCGCTCGTCGCGTGGGCGACGCGGCGGCGGCGGCGTTCACGCGCGACCGAGCCGATCGACCGCATCCACGCGGCGTGGGACTCGCTCGCGGACGCGGCCGAGGACGTGGGGTACCCGATGCGCGCCGCCGACTCGCCGCGCGGCGCGGCGCGGCGGCTCGTCACGGCGGCCTCGCTGTCGGGGTCCGTGGCGGCCGAGGTCGAACGGCTTGCGACGGCCGAGGAACGCGCGCGGTACGCCCGCTCCGCTCCCCCGGTCGACGGCCTGGACGCGTCGGCGCGGCTGGTGCGGCGGACGTTGCTGGCCGGGCTGCCGCGGGTGGCGCGGGCGCGGGCGCTGGTGTTCCCGGCGTCGTCGCTACGGCGGATCACGGCGTTCGGGCGGCTGACCTCCGAGGTGGTGGAGCGGCAGCGCGACGCGGTGCGCGCGAAGGCGCAGGAGCTGGTGCGTCGCCGGCGGCCGCGGGCGGCGTAGCGGCTGGGTCTCCGCGGCCGCCTCAGTGGTGGCCGCGCGGCCGAGCTGTCAGTCGCGGTCCTCGAAGCGGCGGCGGAACCGTTCCTCGGCGCGCTCGCGGATCGACGTCTTGCCGCCGGGGCGGGCCTTAGTGTCCTTGATCTTCGGCAGCGTCTCGCCGCCGTTGAGGCGCTGCAGCGACCGGGCGATCACGATGCCGCCGGCCAGCATGACGAGGAACCCGGCAACGCCGACGACGACGGCGCGAAGGACGGCGCCGGCGACCAGGCCGGCGAGCCCGAGCACCACCAGCGCGGAGTACCGCTTCACGCGGCGGGTGAGGTGCGTCTTGACGTCGTGCGAGCGCACCGTCGAGGCGAACTTCGGATCCTCGGCGTACAGCTGCCGCTCGATCTGATCGAGCAGTCGCTGCTCGTGCTCGGAGAGCGGCACGGAACGCTCCAGGGGCCGTGGGTGTGCGGTGCTCTCGCCAGGATACGTCCGCGCGCCGCACGGCGTAAGCCGGGAGCGGCCGCCGATGCCGATCGGTGACGTGGGACGGCTTGGCGCGGCGTTGTAGGCGGGCGCCTTTACGGGCGTTCGTGGGCGGGCGGGGCGTCCGTCAGCCGCCGGGCCGCAGCTCGCCGGGCGGCGCGGACGGCGCCCCGCGGGGGTCGTCGGCGTCGCGCACCAGGCTCGCCGGGCGGATCGCGCCGCTGCCGAAGCGCTCGTTCGCGCGGTCGATCGCCTGCTCGGCCTCGCGCCAGCCGCGGGCCGCGGCACCGAGGACGAGCTGCTCCGGCTCCGCCCCCGCGGGGACGAGGTGCTCGATGCGGACGCCGACGAGCCGCAGCGGCGTGCCGGCGATGCCGAGGGCGTCGTACAGGGCGCGGGCGGTGCCGTAGACGACCTGGCCGACGTCGGTGGGGGCGGGCAGCGTCTTCGCGCGGGTGACGGTCGTGAAGTCGGCGTAGCGCACCTTGATCGACACGGTGCGACCGGCGTAGCCGCCGCGGCGCAGGCGGGCGGCGGTGCGTTCGGACAGGCGCAGCAGCTCGCGGTGGATGGCCGCGGGGTCGCCGATGTCGGTGTCGAAGGTCTCCTCCGCGCCGATGCTCTTGTCGGGCTCGTGCGGGACCACCGCGCGGTCGTCGCGGCCCCACGCGAGGGCGTGCAGGTGCGCGCCGGCAGCCTGGCCGAGCGCGGCCCGCAGCGCCTCGACCGGCGTGGTCGCGAGGTCGCCGACGGTGCGGATGCCGAGCGCCTGCAGGGTGCCCTCGGTCCGCTCCCCCACTCCCCACAGCGCGCCGACCGGCAGCGGGTGCAGGAACTCCAGCACGCGGTCGCGCGGCACGACGAGCAACCCGTCGGGCTTGCAGCGCGCGGAGGCGAGCTTCGCCACGAACTTGGTCGACGCGACGCCGACCGAGCAGGTGATCCGCTGCTCGGCCTCGATCGTCGCGCGGATCTGCTCCCCGATCTCGGCAGGCGAGCCGAGCCGGCGGATCGCACCCGCCACGTCGAGGAACCCCTCGTCGAGCGAGATCGGCTCGACCAGCGGCGTGACGGACCGGAACACCTCCATGACCGCGCGGGACGTGGCGGCGTACTCCGCGAAGTCCGGCGCGATGAACACCGCGTCCGGGCAGAGCCGGCGGGCGCGGCTCGACGGCATGGCGCTGTGCACGCCGTACGCGCGGGCCTCGTACGTGGCGCTGGTGACGACGCCGCGGTTGCCGGTGCCGCCGACGATGACCGGCTTGCCGCGCAGCTCAGGGCGGCGGCGCAGCTCGACGCTCGCGTAGAACGCGTCCATGTCGACGTGCAGCACGGTGCAGCCGGTGTCGTCGCCGCGCGCCCCCGACGGTGGGCCGGCCGGCGGCACGCGGGTGCGGCTCACGGCGCCGGCAACGCCGCCGGGCGCCGCACGTCACACCGTCCGGGTGGCGAGGACGTGCAGCTGCGTGGCGACGTCGCGGTAGGGATCGCGGCCGGCGACGGCCGTCTCGAGCCGGACGAGCGCCTCGAACGCCGCGGCGTCGGAGTCGAGCAGCGCCCCGGGGACGAGGTCGGTGAACACCCGGACGCCGTGCACCTCGTCGGCGACGAGCCCGGCGTCGGCGAGCAGGGTGACGAGCTCGGCGCGGCCGAAGCGGCGTTGCGCGGCGTCCCCGGCGCCCCAGCGGCCGGCCGGGTCGTCGAGCGCGGCCTCGGCCTCCGCGAACCGCCCGGCGAGCGCCCGCGAGACGACCGCCGCGGTGCGGTTCGCGGCGACGACGCTGGCGAGCCCGCCGGTGCGGACGGCGGCGGCGACGGCGGCCACGCCGGCGGCGGGGTCGTCCACGACCTCGAGGACGCTGTGGCAGAGCACGACGTCGACGGTGCCGGGCGCGACGTGGTCGAGCAGGCTGGACAGGTCGCCTTGGACGCCGGTGATGGCCGCCGCGACACCTTCTTCGGTAGCGCGGCGTTCGAGGGCGGCGAGCGAGTCGGGGGACGGGTCGACGACGGTGACGCGGTGGCCGAGCCCGGCGAGCGGGACGGAGAAGCCGCCCGTGCCGCCGCCTGCGTCGAGGACGGTGAGCGGCCCGGGTCCGACGCGGCCGAGCGCCGCCACGAGCGCGTCCCAGACCACGGCAGCGCGGACGCGCCCCCAGTGCGTGAGGTACGGACGCGGCGTGGCCAGGGCGGTCCTCCGGCGGGCGGTGGCGGGCTGCTCGGCACGCCGGGGGTGTGCCGGACGCGCCGTACGAAGCGTAGTGCCCGCGCGCCCGGGGTTGCGGCGCGCAGGAGCCGGCCGCCGAGCGCGCGGGCGGTGGGTCCGGCGGCGCCGCCCGACCGCCGGCCGGGGCTCATCGCAGCCCCTGGTCGAGCAGCGAGGGGATGGCGGCGCCGCCGAGCTTGGTCTGCACGACGGCGAGGAACGTCTCCGCGTCGCGCAGCAGGTCGTCCGCCTCCCTGGCGGTGACCGCGCCGGGCAGCCGCGCCTCGGCGTTGGCGCGCTTCGTGGCGCCGGCCGCGAAGAACGCGGCCCACTCGGCCAGCTCCGGAGCGATCGCGGCGAGCAGGACCCACGCGCTGACTGGCCGGGTGCGCCGGCCGGGCTTGGTGGTGGGCTGCGCGCGGGCCGCGATGACGGCCGCGGCACCGCGCAGCGCGCTGAGGTGCGCGGTGGCGTAGCGCTCGGCGGGGCTGGTGGCGACGGCGGCCTCGGCCAGGCCGTGCCGGGCGAGCTTGAGCAGGTCGGCGACCGAGGTGTGGATGGCGGGGACGGCGGCGTTCGGCGGCAGGGGCGGGAGCGCCGGCGCCGCGGCGCGGCGCGAGGCGGGTGCCGGGGCCGGCGGCGCAGCCGGGGTGACCGGGGCGGCCGGCG
>DATLNJ010000060.1:0-13934 GCA_035536815.1 Frankiaceae bacterium | reverse complement strand
GGCGCCGGTACCGCGGCGGCGGCACCGGCCGAGCCGGCCGGGGAACCCGCGGCCGAGGCCGAGCCGGCCAAGCCGGCGCGGTCGTCGGCTCCTGCCCGCTCCGGCGGCGGGCGGCCCCAGCAGCGCCCGGCGAAGAAGAAGGGCGGCCGCGGCGGCCGCCCGCACGGGAAGAAGCGACGCTGACCGCGGTGGACGCACCCGGCGGGTCGCGCCCGCGCGGCCCGATCGACGTCGCGGCGTTGCTCGGCGGCCGGATCCGCGACGTCGAGGGGTTCCCGCAGCCGGGCATCCTGTTCAAGGACATCACGCCGCTGCTCGCCGACCACACGGCGTTCGCCCACGCCGTCGACGCGATCGTGGCCCACCATGGCCGCGGCAACGTCGACAAGGTCGTCGGGATCGAGGCGCGCGGCTTCATCGTCGCGGCGCCGGTGGCGTACCACTTCGGCGCCGGCTTCGTACCGGTCCGCAAGGCGGGCAAGCTGCCGGCCGCGACGCACGCGCGGTCGTACGCGCTGGAGTACGGCGAGGCCACGCTCGAGGTGCACAGGGACGCGTTCGAGCCGGGGGAGCGGGTGCTCATCGTGGACGACGTGCTCGCCACCGGCGGCACCGTGGAGGCCGCGGCCGGGCTGGTCGCCGACGCCGGCGGCCGGGTCGTCGGCTGCTCGGTCGTCATCGAGCTGTCGTTCCTCGGCGGGCGGCAACGCCTCGCCGGGCTCGACGTGCACAGCCTCGTCACGTACTGAGTCGTACGATGGGAGCCCCGAGCAGCAGCAGGAGCGCCCCCCGTGCCGCCTGACGTCGCGCCCGCCACGTCAGACACGACCACGCCCGCGGCGCCGCCCGACGGCGGCGGCGACGGCCCGCCCGCGCCCGCCGCGACCGTTCCGAGCGGCCCGAGCACCGCTACGGGCACCACCACCGCGACCGGCACGACCGCCGTCACGTCGTCGCCCCAGAGCGAGCCCGCGCGCGCCGAGCCGGCCGCGCCGCCGCCGCTGCTGGAGCCGAAGTCCGAGCAGCCGGCCCGCGGCATGCGCGCCAAGCTCGGCCGCCTCGCGCCGTCCCGCCCGAACGTCCCGCCCGAGCTGGAGCCGTTGCTGCGCGCGGTGCGCACCCATCACCCGAAGGCCGAGCTGCGACCGGTGCTGCGCGCGTACGAGGTCGCGGTCGAGGGGCACAGGGGGCAGTTCCGGCGCAGCGGCGAGCCGTACGTCACGCACCCGCTCGCAGTCGCCGAGATCCTCGGCGACCTCGGCCTGCCGCCCGCGACGGTGGTCGCGGCGTTGCTGCACGACCTGGTCGAGGACACCCCCGCGACGCTGGAGAGCGTCCGCGCGGAGTTCGGCGAGGAGGTCGCCCGCCTCGTCGACGGCGTGACCAAGCTGGACAAGGTGAAGTACGGCGAGGCGGCGCAGGCCGAGTCGATCCGCAAGATGGTCGTCGCGATGGCGAAGGACCCGCGGGTGCTGGTCATCAAGCTCGCCGACCGGCTGCACAACATGCGCACGCTCGGCGCGGTGGCGCCGGAGAAGCAGGAGCGGGTCTCGCGGGAGACGTTGGAGATCTTCGCGCCGCTGGCCCACCGGCTCGGCATGAACACCATCAAGTGGGAGCTCGAGGACCTCGCCTTCGCGACGCTGTACCCCAAGCGCTACGACGAGATCGTCCGGCTCGTCACCGACCGCGCGCCGAGCCGCGACACGTACCTCACGACCGTTGTCGAGGAGGTCTCCGAGCAGCTCCGCGAGGCGAAGATCAAGGCGGAGGTCACCGGCCGGCCGAAGCACTACTACTCGATCTACCAGAAGATGATCGTCCGCGGCCGGGACTTCGCCGACATCTACGACCTCGTCGGCATCCGCGTCCTCGTCGACTCGGTCCGGGACTGCTACGCCGCCCTCGGCGCGATCCACGCGGTCTGGAGCCCGATCCCGGGGCGGTTCAAGGACTACATCGCGCGGCCCAAGTTCAACATGTACCAGTCGCTGCACACGACCGTGATCGGGCCGGAGGGCAAGGCGGTCGAGCTGCAGATCAGGACGTTCGCGATGCACAAGATCGCGGACTACGGCATCGCGGCGCACTGGAAGTACAAGGAGACGAAGGGCGGCGAGATCGCCGCGCCGACCAACGAGCTGGACTGGCTCAAGCAGATCATCGACTGGCAGAAGGAGACCGCGGACCCGGGCGAGTTCCTCGACGCGCTGCGCTTCGACCTCAAGGGCGCCGAGGTCTACGTCTACACGCCACGCGGCGACGTCATCTCGCTGCCGCAGGGCGCGACCGCCGTGGACTTCGCGTACGCCGTGCACACCGAGGTCGGCCACCGCTGCATCGGGGCGCGCGTGAACGGCCGCTTGGTGCCGTTGGAGAGCCCGCTCGACAACGGCGACGTGGTCGAGGTGTTCACGTCGAAGGCGGCGACCGCCGCTCCGAGCCAGGACTGGCTGTCGTTCGTCAAGACGCCGCGGGCGCGTAACAAGATCCGCCAGTGGTTCGCCAAGGAGCGCCGCGAGGACGCGATCGAGGCGGGCAAGGAGGCCATCGCCAAGGCGATGCGCAAGCAGGGGCTGCCGTTGCAGCGGCTGCTCTCCGGCGAGGCGCTGGTCGCGCTGGCGAAGGACCTGCGCTACCCCGACATCGCGTCGCTGTACGCCGCCGTCGGCGAGAACCACGTCTCCGCGCTGACGATCGTGCACCGGCTGGTGCAGTCGCTGGGCGGCGCCGAGGGCGCGGTCGAGGACCTCGCCGAGGCGACCGTCCCGACCCGCACCGCGCCGCGGCCGCGCCCGGCCGGCGACCCCGGCGTCGTGGTCAAGGGCGTCTCCGACGTGTGGGTGAAGCTGGCCCGCTGCTGCACGCCCGTTCCGGGCGACCCGATCCTCGGGTTCGTCACCCGGGGCAACGGCGTCTCCGTGCACCGCACCGACTGCATCAACGTCGCCGGCCTCAAGGCGCAGCCCGGGCGGCTGCTGGAGGTCGAGTGGGCTCCCTCAGCGGGGTCGGTGTTCCTCGTCGCCATCCAGGTCGAGGCGCTGGACCGGACCCGGCTGCTCTCCGACGTGACCCGCGCGCTGTCGGACCACCACGTCAACATCCTGTCGGCGTCGGTCACGACGACCCGCGACCGGGTCGCCGTCTCGCGCTTCACGTTCGAGATGGGCGACCCCAAGCACCTCGGCCACCTGCTCAAGATGGTCCGGCAGGTCGAGGGCGTGTACGACGCGTACCGCGTGGTCTCCGCCAAGGGCTGACCTGGCGGCGGCGCCCGGCGCTGTCGATGCGGCGCCGCCGATCCCCAACTTCCAGTGCCACGCAGCCCCGTGCGTGCTCACGGACACTGGAAGTTCGCGGCCAGCCGGTGGCCCGGCAACGCCGGGCGGAGAGCGGCGCGGACGAGCGGCGTGGGAGTCACGCCTCCTTGACGGTCACGTCCTCGAGGTAGACGGCCTGCTTCGGGTGACCGCCACCGGGGCTCGGCTCGAACGCGCCGTCCGTCCCGAGCGCGATGATCTTGTCGAGGACCTCCAGGCCCTTGGTGATCTGCCCGGCGACCGTGTAGCTCGGCCCGAGGCCCGGCGCCGGCTTGGACAGCAGGAAGAACTGGCTGCCGGTGCTGTTCGGCTGGCCGGTGTTCGCCATCGCGAGCGTGCCGCGCTCGTACTTGGCGCCCTTGGTGTTCTCCTCGGCGAGGTTGTAGCCAGGGGCGTCGCCGCTGCCCGTGCCGGTCGGGTCGCCGCACTGCAGGAACGCGAACGTGTCCTGGTCGCTCATCCGGTGACAGATCGAGCCGTCGTAGAAGTTCTTGCCGGTAAGGAAGGAGAACGAGTTCACCGTGTTCGGCGCGTTCTTCGCGTCGAGCGCCACGACGATGTCGCCGCACGACGTCTTCAACGTCATCTCGTACTTCTTGGTCTTGTCGATCGTCAGCTTCGGCGGCTTGTCACCGAACGACTGCGGCTTCGGCTCGGCCGGCCGCTTGCCGTTGCACGCGACGGGATAGGTCTTGAACGCGTCCGGCGCGCCCGACGCGCTGGGCGTCGCGCTCGGGTCGTCCGACGCCACGCCCTTCTTGTCGTCGTCGCGCAGCGCGGTCACGAGGACCAGCAGCAGCACGATGCCGGCGGCCACGCCACCGATCCCGAGGCCGAGCAGAGTGCGCCGCTTACGGCGGCGGGCGCGCTCGGCTGCCCGGCGGGCGGCCTGCCGCTCGGCGCGGCGGCGGGCGAGCTCCTTCTGACGCTTGTTGCTCGGCACCGGTGCAACTCCTGGGTTCGCGGAAAGGACCGACGCGGAGTCTACGTGCAGAAGAACTAGTTTCTCCCGCGTCACACCCCGTCGATAGGCTGACGGCCATGCTGGTCGCCGGGTTCCCCGCGGGTTCGTGGGGCACGAACTGCTACGTCGTCGCGCCCGGCGCGGGCGCGGAGTGCGTCGTGATCGACCCCGGCCAGGACGCCGTCGCGGGCATCGAGGACATCGTTCGCGAGCACCGGCTGAAGCCCGTCGCGGTGCTCCTCACGCACGGCCACATCGACCACGTGTTCAGCGTCGTGCCGGTCTGCGGGGCGCACGACGTGCCCGCGTACGTGCACCCGGCCGACCGGTACATGCTCTCCGACCCGTCCCGCTCGCTGGGGATGCCGCCGGGACAGCCGCTGTTCGGGCTGGAGTGGGCCGAGCCGTCCGACGTCGTGGAGCTGACCGGCACCGACCGGATCGAGCTGGCCGGGCTCGACCTCACCGTGGACTACGCGCCCGGGCACACCGAGGGCTCGGTGACGTTCCGGCTGGCCGAGGACGTGCTGTTCTCGGGCGACCTGATCTTCGCCGGCTCGGTCGGGCGCACCGACCTGCCCGGCGGGTCGTACGACGCCCTGCTCGACTCGCTGCGCCGGGTCGTGCTCCCGCTGCCGGACGACCTGCCGATCCTGTCCGGCCACGGGCCGCAGACCACCGTGGGTCGCGAGCGCGCGACCAACCCGTTCCTCCGCGAGGCCGTCGAGGCCGCGCCCGTCACGCGAGGGCTGTAGCCGTGTTCAGCGCGCCGAAGGGCACCTACGACCTGCTGCCGGACGAGGCGGGCCCCTGGTCGGCGGTCGTCTCCGCGCTGCTCGCGCCCGCCGCGCGCGCCGGGTACCGGCTGGTCGAGACGCCGGTGTTCGAGGACACCAACGTCTTCCTCCGCGTCGGCGAGACGACCGACGTCGTGACGAAGGAGATGTACACGTTCACGGACAAGGGCGGCCGGTCGCTGACGCTGCGCCCGGAGGGCACGGCCGGCGTCGTCCGCGCGGCCATCGAGCACCACGTCGACCGCGGCGCGCTGCCGTGGAAGGTGCGCTACTCCGGCCCGATGTTCCGCTACGAGCGCCCGCAGGCCGGCCGCACCCGGCAGTTCTTCCAGGTCGGCGTCGAGGCGCTCGGCGTGGACGACCCGTCGATCGACGCAGAGGTCGTGACGCTCGGCGTGCGCGCGTTCGAGGAGGCCGGGCTCTCCAACGTCACCCTGCTGCTCAACTCGATGGGCGACGAGGCCTGCCGCCCCGGCTACCTCACGGCGCTGCAGACGTACCTGCGGGCCAGCGCCGCCACCCTCTGCGGCGAGTGCCGCGCCCGCACCGAGACCAACCCGCTGCGCGCGCTGGACTGCAAGCGCCCCGACTGCCAGGTGGCGCTGGCCGCCGCGCCGGTCATCACCGACCACCTCTGCGCGCCGTGCAAGGAGCACTACGACGAGGTGCGCTCGTACCTCACGGCGCTGCGCGTCATCTGGACCGAGGCGCCGCGGCTGGTGCGCGGCCTCGACTACTACCGGCGGACGACGTTCGAGTTCCAGCACGACGGGCTCGGCGCGCAGAACGCCGTCGGTGGCGGCGGCCGTTACGACGGCCTGGCCGAGTCGCTCGGCGGCCCGCGGCTGCCCGGCATCGGCTGGGCGCTCGGTCTCGAACGCATCATGCTGGCGTTGCGGGCCGAGGGAGCGGCGCCGGACGCCGGCGAGGGCACCGAGGTGTTCGTCGTGCCGCTCGGCGCGGCGGCGCGCGCGACCGCGCTGACGATCGTGGACGAGCTGCGGTCGAGCGGCGTGCGTGCCGACATGACGTTCGGCGACAAGGGGATGAAGGGCGCGATGAAGGCGGCCGACCGCTCGGGCGCCCGCGTCACGCTCATCGTGGGGGAGCGCGACCTCGCCGAGGGCGCCGTCCAGCTCAAGCACATGGACACCGGCGAGCAGTACGCCGTCCCGCTGGCCGAGGCGGCCGCCCGTGCGGCCGCCGCGGAGCAGCGAGATCAAGTGGCGCTCGAGGCCGCCCCCGATCCCGCCGACACCCCAGAGGACGACGCATGATCCGCACCCACGAAGCCGGCCTGCTCCGCCCCGAGCACGCCGGCACCGACGTCACGCTCGCCGGCTGGGTCGCCCGCCGCCGCGACCACGGCGGCGTCGTGTTCATCGACCTGCGGGACGCGAGCGGCGTCGTGCAGGTGGTGTTCAGGGAGGGCGCGCCCGCCGAGGCCGCGCACGACCTGCGCAACGAGTTCTGCGTGCTCGTCCGCGGTGTGGTCGGCGCCCGGCCGGCCGGCAACGAGAACCCCGACCTGCCGACCGGCGGCGTCGAGGTGACCGCGTCCGGCGTCGAGGTGCTGTCCGCGTCGGCGCCGCTGCCGTTCCAGATAGAGAGTTTCCAGGGAGACATAGACGAGCAGACCAGGCTGCGTTACCGGTATCTCGACATGCGCCGCGCGGAGGCCGCGCGCGCGATGCGGATCCGCTCCCACCTCACCCGCGTCATCCGCGACGTCATGGACGAGCACGGCTTTCTCGACATCGAGACGCCGACGCTGACGCGGTCCACCCCGGAAGGCGCGCGCGACTTCCTGGTGCCGTGCCGGCTCCAGCCCGGCACCTGGTACGCGCTGCCGCAGTCGCCGCAGCTGTTCAAGCAGCTGCTCATGGTCGCCGGCTTCGAGCGGTACTACCAGATCGCCCGCTGCTACCGGGACGAGGACCTGCGCGCCGACCGGCAGCCGGAGTTCACCCAGCTCGACGTCGAGCTGTCGTTCCTCGACGAGGAGGACGTCTACGGGCTGGTCGAGACGCTGGTCCCGCGCGTCTGGTCGGAGGTGCTCGGGGTGGAGATCCCGACGCCGTTCCTGCGGATGCCGTTCTGGGAGGCGATGCGCCGCTACGGCTCCGACAAGCCCGACCTGCGGTTCGACCTGGAGCTGATCGACCTGGCGCCGCTGTTCGCGGGCACCGAGGTCGGCGTGTTCAAGTCGTCGCTGGAGGCGGGCGGCCACGTCGGCGCGGTGCTCGTCCCCGGCGGCGCGGACCTGACCCGCAAGCAGCTCGACGCCTGGGTGGACTGGGCGAAGGGCCGCGGCGGCAAGGGCCTCGCGTGGGTCGCCGTCGAGGCCGACGGCTCGTTGCGCTCGCCACTGGCGAAGTTCTTCTCGGAAACCGAGTCCGCGGGCTTCGCGGCGGCCTGCGGCGCCACGCCGGGCGACATGGTGTTCGTCGTCGCGGACGCCAACCGCACCAAGGCCCTGGAAATGCTCGGCGCGCTGCGCGTCGCGGTGGCGAAGGACCGCGGGCTGGTCCGCGAGGGGGAGTGGCGCTTCCTCTGGATCGTGGACGCGCCGATGTTCGAGCCGACCGACGAGGGCGGCTGGACCGCCGTGCACCACCCGTTCACCGCGCCCGCGGTCGAGTGGGAGGACACGTTCGACAAGAGCCCGGGGGAGGCGCTGGCCCGCGCCTACGACCTCGTCCTCAACGGCGTCGAGCTCGGCGGCGGGTCGATCCGTATCCACCGCGGCGACATGCAGCGCCGCGTCTTCGACACGATCGGGCTGACCGAGGCGGAGGCGAAGGACAAGTTCGGCTTCCTGCTGGAGGCGTTCGAGTACGGCCCGCCGCCGCACGGCGGGATCGCGTTCGGCATCGACCGGCTGGCCGCGATGCTGGCGGGTGAGGAGTCGATCCGGGAGGTCATGGCGTTCCCGAAGACGTCCTCCGGCGGCGACCCGCTCACCGGCGCGCCGACGCCGATCGCGCCGGCGCAGCGCAAGGAGGCGGGTGTCGACGCGCCGCCTCCGGGCGGAGCATGATCGGGGCGCACCCCTCGTTCCCCTACCAAGAGGACCCCTCATGCGCCTGAAACTGTCCATCGCCGTCGCGGCGACCGTCGCCGCGGCCGGCACCGCCGTCGTGCTGTCCGCGCCCGCGGCCACCGCGATCACCTGCCCGCCGGGCACGATTCCCCGCCAGGTCACCGTGGCCGGCCGGACGGTGACGTACTGCGTCCCCGGTATGCACTGCGACCCGGGCCCGTGCGACCCGACCGCCGCCCCGCCCCGCGACTAGGAGGAACCGATGCGCCTGCAACTCTCGCTCGCGACCGCCGCGACCGTCGGCGCGGCCGCGGTCGCGGTCGCGTTCTCGGCACCTGCCGCGTCGGCGCGGCCGTGCCCGGACGGTACGAAGTTCGGCCCGATCGCCACCGTCGGCGGGCACACGGTCTACGGCTGCGTCCTGTACCCACAGCCCTGCGACCTGACGTGCGAGCCGCCGCCGACCACTCCGCCGGCACCCCGCCCCTGACCCGCGACGACACCGGCCCGGCACTCCTTCGCGGGAGCGCCGGGCCGGTCGCCGTTCGGGCGCTGTTACCGGGTGAAGCAGTACGTGCCGTTCGGCGCCGGGTTCGACGCCCGGAAGGCGAGCGGCGCGCCCGGCAGCCGGGTGTTGACCGCGCCGTAGCCGGGGATCCACTCGTAGACGTCGAAGCCGCGGTTGAGGTCGTTCGCGAACACGTACCGCGACGTCTTGTACGTCTTCGCGCTCCACGTGTTCGCGTCGTCCGGCGTGAACCACGCCACGTCGGCGGGCCGCGCGAGCAGCGACGTCCCCGACACCATTCGCACGCCGGCCGCGTAGTTGCCGTTGGTCCACACCGCGCCGGTCGGGGAGTAGTCGAGGACGTGCGCGGTGCAGGTGAGGTTGCCGCTGTCGAACGTCGCGGTGGCCGACGTCGTCGGGTCCAGCGTCCACAGTCCGACCTTCACCGGCGCCGCCTCGACCAGCAGGTCGTAGACGTGCACGCCGCCGACGTTGCAGGCGCCGTTGGCGATGGCACCGGCCTGCTCGTCGGTGACCAGCAGGTACCGGCCGTCGGGCGTCGGGTCGGCGCCGTGGCTGATGTTCACGGTCTGGTCCTGGATCCGCGCGATCTCGGTCGGCGCGGCCGGGTTCGTCGTGTTGAGGATGAACGTCGCCGTCAGCGCCGCGACGTACGCGCGGGTACCGGACGCGTTGAACGTGACGTCGTGCGTGGACATCAGGTTGCCGGGCAGCGAGATGGGCGCGAGCCGCGTCGGCTTGGTCGGGTCCAGGAGGTCGATGACCTGCAGCTGGCCGCCGGGAACCGGGCTGGTGTACGGCGTGAGCTTGCTGTCGCTGGTGTACGCGTACCGGCCGCCGGGGTGCCAGGTGACGTTGTGCGCGCCCTGCGGCACGGCGACGAAGCCGATGACCTTGGGCACCGCCGGGTTGGCGATCGAGATGACGAACACGCCGACCCGGGCCGACACGCCGGCCTGCGTGAAGCAGGTGCCGCCGCTGGCGCCGTCCACGCCCATGAGCACGAGGTCGCCGCGGACCTGCACGTCGTTCTGCGACGTGTTGCAGCCGAGGAACCCGGTCACGGTCGGGGCGGTGGGGGTGGTGATGTCGATGACCCGCAGGCCGCTGCCCATCGCGGGAGCGATGGCGTAGTCGCGGCCGTTGACCGTGGCGAACTCCAGGTCGGAGCCGTTGCGGTAGGAGATGTTGGCTACGGGGACGAGGTCCTTGCCGACGCCGGTCGCGACGGCCGGGAGCGCGGGTTGCGCGGCCGTCGCGGGCGCGGTCGTCGGTACGGCGAGCAGGGGCAGCAGGCAGCTGGCAGCGAGCAAGCGGCGCAAAGAGACTCCTCGGTAGGGGCGAGGTGGTGCGTGACGGGAGGAGTTCGGCGCGGGCGCCGTAACCCCTCTGTCCTTATTAGAGCCTGATCGTGCCCAATCGGATCGCCTGACCTCGCTTGGCGAGGATCCGGAACGTCTTGGTGCGGCCGCCGTAGGAGACCGTCAGCGTGTACGTCTCCTTGCTGCCGCCGGATAGCCACGGGCGGACCGACGGGTTGACGTGCCAGCTGAACGTGCCGCCGTTGGCCACCGTGGTCGCCTTGAACGTCTCGCTCACGGCCGCCTTGCCCGACGGGTTGTTCGGCCAGAGCGGGTTGACGATCTTCTTGGTGAGCGTGAGCTTCGCCGGGACGCGGCGGCCGCCCTTGGTGACGGTGCCGGAGACGACCGAGTGCAGCCGCGGGTCGATCGCCGCCTTGGCGGCGATGTGGAACGCATCCAGCACGCCCTCGTAGACGTTGCCGACGCCGGCGCTGTAGGGCGGGTGGAACGACGTGCCGTGCTCGAACGTGTACGCCAGCGTGCCGAGCGCACCGTAGGCCCAGTCACGGCTGCCGCCCGAGGTGAGGTACAGGTCGAAGGCGCTGATGTTCTGGTAGCCGTCCATCGCGTCGGCCATCAGCTCGCCGAGCCGGTCGAAGTGCTTCTCCTCACTGCTCGGCGTCTTGGCCTCGGTCCAGCCCCACGGGTGCATGACCAGGCGGCCGCTGGTGTGGTTGGTGACCAGCGCGGTGACGGGCCGGCCGAGCAGCAGCTGCTCGATGTTGCGGCTCTCCGGCTCCGAGTACGGCGCCGCGCCGCGGTGCGTCTCGTCCACGGGCACCGAGGACGAGCCGTCCTTGTCGTCGCCCCACATGTAGCCGTAGTTGCGGTTCGGGTCGACGCCGTACGCGTCGGGGTTGATCGCGAGCGGCTCGGGCGCGGTCATGCCGGTGATCGAGCGGCGGTTCTTCCGCCAGTACGCGGCCTGCCCCACGACCGCGTTGCCGTCCACGGGGGCCTCGCGGGAGTAGTCGAAGCCGTCCACGTTGACGACCGGCACGACGAACACCCGCAGCTTCTTGAGCAGGCTGGTGATGGCGGCCTTCTTGCCGTACCCCTCGGCGAGCTGGTGGGCGTAGATCATCGGGAACTCGCCGGCCGGCCACTCACGGGCGTGGTGCAGGCCGTCCACCAGGAACGCCGGGCGCCCGTCGACCGCGCGGACGTTGTGCGCGATCTCGATGCCGTAGACCCGGCGGCCCTCGAGGGTCTTGTGCGGGAGCGTGACCAGGCGGATCAGCTTGGGGTGGCGCTTCGCGAGGTCCTTCAGCTCCTTCTCGTAGTCGGGGAGCCGGCGGTAGTCGTCGCGGTCCGGGCCCGGCGCCTTGACCAGCACGTCGGGGCCGCGGCTCTCGCTAGCGTCGGAGCGCAGGTCGGGCGTCACGACCGTCCAGCGCAGGCCGAGGCGGTGCAGCCGCTCGGCGTCGCCCGGCCACAGCACGATCTCGACGAACCCGGGGTGGTGCTCGTGCGTCTCGTCGAACTCGCTCGCGACCCGTGCGGCGGTCGCGGCGTCGGCCACGGCGACGCGCACGACCGGCAGCGCGGCCGGGTCGGGGCGCTGGCCGGTGGCGGCGGGGGTGACGAGGGGCGCGGTCAGCAGCGCGGCCGCGACCGCCGCGGCGGCGAACGGCGACCAGCGGGGGGTCCGGCGAGGGGTACGACGAGGGGTGCGGCGCATGCTTGAGAACGTTCGGCCTCGGGCGCCGGGGTCCTGCCCGGGCGCGCGTGGCCGGGCTACTCCGGGGGGACGGCGACCATCATCCGGTCGTCGTCGCGGAAGCCGAGGCGCGTGTAGAGGGTGGCGGCGGGGGCGTTCCCGGCCATGTGCCACAGGCCGCAGGCCGCCTGCTCCCGCAGCAGCTCGGCGGTCGCCCACGCGGTGACTGCCAGGCCGGCGCCGGTGCCGCGTACCTCGGGGTCGCTGGCGATCGAGGCGAGGAAGCCGGGGGCGCCCGCCGCGGTGGCGTCGGCGGCGACCGCGACGAGCCGGCCGTTCCTGCGCAGGCCGGCCCAGCGGCGTACGGCCGGGTCCCCGACCTGCATCGACGCGTCCGGGAAGCCCCGGCCGAGCACGTCGGCGACCTCGCCCGCGTCGCCGTCGGCCAGCCACTGGGCGGCGTTGTCGTCGATCGGTGGGGTGCCGGTCGTCCAGCGGTACGCCCAGCCCTCGTACGCCGCGTAGCCGTCCTCCGCGACCAGGTGCTTGCCGGCGTCCTCCGGAACGGACGTGACCAGGCCGGGATCGGGGTCGCGCTCGCGGATGGCGCGGGTGAGCGTGAGGGCGTCGGCGGGGTCGCCGACCACGACGAGGTTCCGGTCGGTGTCCCAGGCGTGGTACATCGCGACCGCGCCGCCGAGCGCGTACGCCGGGCGCTCGTCCGCCCAGCGCACCGCGAGCTGGCGCAGCAGCAGTGAGTGGGGGAGCGCCGCGTACAGCTCGTCGCGGGTCGGGAGCGGCCTCATGCGCCCAAGCGTGTCACGCGCTCAGTCGTCCACCCGCCTCACAGCGCCACTCCCTCGCGCAGCACGTCGTCGCGGAGATACGCCTTCAACCCGTCGGCAGGCACGAGGTCCACGGGCGCCGCGAGCGCGTCGGACAGTTCGCGTTGCAGCGCGCCGAGCGCGAACAACCCGATGTGTGGCGGCAGGTCCACCAACAGGTCGACGTCGCTGGTCTCGGTGTCCTCGCCGCGCGCGACGCTGCCGAAGACGCGGACGTTCGTGACGCCGTACCGCTCGGCGATGTCCAGCACCCGCTTGCGGCGCTGCCGCAGCCGCCGCCCGAGCGGCGTGTCCGGGAGCCCGGCCACTGGTCCGGGCGCGAGGTCGAGCACCAGCCGCCCGCCGGTCGCGGCGACCAGCCGCTGGAGGACACGGAGCGACGGCTGCCGCCGCCCGGACTCGTACGCGCTGATCACGCTCTGGGCCACGCCGGACCGCCGGGCCAGCTCGGTCTGCGAGAGCCGCGCCCGGGTCCGTGCTTCCTTCACCAGCTGCGCCGGCGCCATACGCCGAGCCTATCACTCATCCGCTATGGGCTGGCGGTCAGACGCGGACCACGGCCAGTCCGGCCACGTCCATCAGCACGTCGAAGTCGGCGTCCTGCGTCACGACGGGGAGGTCGTAGGCCAGCGCGGTCGCCGCGATCCACGAGTCGTTGACGTTCACCCGCCGGCCGCTCTCCGCGAGCTGCACCCGCAGCCGCGCCCAGGCCAGCGCGACCCGCTCGTCGATCGGGAGCAACGCCATGTCCGCGACGACGCCGAGCGTGGCGAGCCGGGCCGCGCGTGACCCGCTGTCGCCGGCCGCGAGCACGCCCGCCTGCAGCTCGGCCAGCGTGACGACCGAGACCGCGGACTCGTCGGGGAGGAGCCGTTCCGTCAACGGGCGCCCCGCCTCGTCGGCGATGAACACGCTCGTGTCGAGGATGCCCCGGGACGGCGCCGTCAACGGATCGGCCCCAGGTCGTCGGTGGTGTCACCGGCGATCGCCGCCAGGTCGGCGCGCAGCCCCGGGTCCGCCTGCGCCTCCCGCAGCCGCCGCACCAGCTCGGCGCGCGGCAGCCACCGGCGGCGCGGGGGGACGACCGGCACGAGCTGGGCGACCGCACGTCCGCGCACCGTGATCGTCACCTCCTCGCCCGCCTCGACCCGCCGCAGCACCCCCGCCGTGTCGTTCCGCAGGTCCCGCGCCGGGATCGAACTCATGCTACGAACGTAGCACAATCGTAGCAGTTGGATCGACCGTTAGGCTGCACGCGGTGGCCGGGAGCTTGTTCGACGACGCACGGGAGCGGGCGGAGGCGCGCGTCGCGCCGCTCGCGGTCCGGCTCCGCCCCCGCACGCTCGACGAGGTCGTCGGGCAGGCCCACCTGCTCGGTCCCGGAACGCCGCTCCGCCGGCTGGTCGAGGGCG
>DATLNJ010000059.1:0-7911 GCA_035536815.1 Frankiaceae bacterium | reverse complement strand
GACGTCGAGACGTTTGTGCTCGAAGAGGAGCTCGCGTCGGAGCCAGAGCCGCCGGTGACGGATCCTCCTCCTGCGCAGGCGAACCCTGCCGTCTCGGCGGCGCCGGCGCCGCCGCCGAGCGACCGCCAGCGCCGGCGGCCGGCGGCGCGGACCGCACCCTCGAAGCCGCGCGGCGGCACGGGTACGCGGACACCCGGGAGCGGCGGCAGCCCGGCGGGCGGGCGCGAGGTCATCGGTCCTCCATCGCGCGCTGGAGCCGGCGGCGGGCCTCGTGCAGCCGTTGCTTCACGGTGCCGGCCGGCCGGTGGATGAGCCGGGCGATCTCGTCGACCGGCAGGTCGGCGTAGTAGTGCAGCAGGACGACCGTGCGCAGCTTGCCGGGCAGGCGTTCGACGAGGTCGCGCAGCGACGGGTCGCCGGCGGGCGAGACGGCGTCGCCCCGCGCGCCCAGCTCCCGGACCGCGACCCGCTCGTCCCGCCGGGTGCGCCAGTGCGCGCGCACCAGGTTCGTCGCGACGAAGTACACGTAGGCGCGGTGGTGGCGCACCGACCGCCAGCGCGCGAACAACCGGGTGAACGCCTCCTGCGCGATGTCGCTGCCGGTGTTGGTGTCGTCGACCAGCCCCGCGCAGTACGCCGCGAGGCCGCCGAACTGCTCCTCGTAGAGCTGCTGGAACTCCCGCAGCGTCTCGGCCCGGAACGGCACGCCGAGCGACGGCGGGAGCTCACCGGCTCCGGCCGTGCCCAGCACCGCCTCCGTCATCGCGCGTGTCTCCTCCCGCGCGCCTAGAGCGGCCACGCGGGCCGGAGGTTCAAAGAAGCGCGTTTTGAACCGGGCCGCCCCCGGGGCGCTCTCGGGGTGCCGTCCGCTCCGCAGACCCAGAAGGAGAACAGATGCGCAGGTCCCGCTCCGTGCTCGCGGCCGTCGCCGCGACCACCGCTCTCACCGCCCCGCTGACGCCGGCCGCCGCCGCGCCCGCTCCCCTGGCCACGAAGCGCGCGTTCGCCGGCGGCTCCGTCGCCTCGATCCCCGCGTGCCAGGACCTGTGCGTGATGTCGTTCGCCGTCCGGCCCGGCGAGCGGTACCTGCACGTCGCGACGACACCGCTCGGTGGGGCGGGCACCGGGTCCGCGACCGTGGCGCTCGACGTACGGTCCGCGGCCGGCGTCGCCCGCGTCTGCCACGACACGAGCGGCGGCCCGCTGGACGTGACCGGCCTCGACCACGTGGTGGTCACCGGCGTGGCCGACGCGGTCGGGTGCGGCCTCGCGCCGTCGCCCGGTGGCACCGTGCTCGCGATCTTCTCGGACCGCAGCGTGTCCTACCTCGAGGCGCTGCGGACGTACACGCCGGATCCGGACCGGACGGTCACCGGCGGCGTCGGGTAGCGGGGGACGCGGGTCGCGGGCGCCGCCCGCTGGGAGGCGACGCCCGCGTCGCGTCAGGACTTCGCGCCCTTGAACTCGCGCTCCTGTCCCGCTCGTGCTCGGTCTGCTTCGACGCGCCGGTCGTCACGCCTGCCGCACCCGGCGACTCGCCGCCCGCGCGCGGGCGCGTTACGCGTCCACGATCTCGCCGGTGGTGACGTTGACGGCGGGTGCCGTGGCGGCGCTCGCCAGCGCCGCGACGATCGCGACCGCCGTCTTCGGCCCGATCCCCGGCACCTCGGCGATCTCGTCCGGCGACGCCGCGCGCAGCCGCTTCACCGAGCCGAAGTGCTTGAGCAACGCCTTCCGCCGCGTCTCCCCCAGTCCCGGCACGTCGTCGAGCGCGCTGGTCGTCATGGACTTGCTGCGCTTCTGGCGGTGGTAGGCGATCGCGAACCGGTGCGCCTCGTCGCGCACCCGCTGCAGCAGGTACAGCCCCTCGCTGGTGCGCGGCATGATCACCGGCTCGTCCTGCTCCGGCAGCCACACCTCCTCGAGCCGCTTCGCGAGGCCGCAGAGCGCGACGTCCACGACGCCCAGCTCGTCCATCGCGCGGGCCGCGGCGGCGACCTGCGGCGGGCCGCCGTCCACGACGACGAGGTTCGGCGGGTACGCGAACCGGCGCCGTTCCCCCTCCTGCTCCGGCCGGGCGTCGCGCTCGTCGGCGAACCGCGCGAACCTGCGGTGGATGACCTCGTACATCGCGGCCGTGTCGTCCTGGCCGTCGCCGTGCCGGATCGCGAACCGCCGGTACTCGGCCTTGCGCGGCAGCCCGTCCTCGAAGACCACCATCGAGCCGACGATGCTGGTGCCCTGCAGGTTCGAGATGTCGAAGCACTCGATCCGCAACGGCGCGTCGGTCAACGCGAGCGCGTCCTGCAGCTCACCGAGCGCCTTGCTGCGCGCGGTCAGGTCGCCGGCCCGGCGCAGCTTGTGCAGCTGGAACGCGTGCCTGGCGTTGCTGGTCACGGTCTCCTGCAGCGCGCGCTTGTCGCCGCGCTCCGGGACCTTGACCGTGACCCGCGCGCCGCGGATGCCGGACAGCCACAGGGCGAGCGCGTCGGCGTTCGGCGGCAGGACGGGGACGAGCACCTCGCGCGGTACGTCCTCGGGCGCGGCGGCGCCGTAGACCTGCTCGACGTACGACGCCACCAGCGCCGGCGGGTCGAGCACCTCGACCTTGTCCACGACCGAGCCGCGCTGTCCGCGCACCCGCCCGTCGCGGACGTGGAACACGTGGAACGCCGCCTCCAGCGGGTCCTCGACGTAGCCGACGACGTCGGCGTCGATGCCGCCGGGCAGCACGACGGTCTGCTTCTCGATCGCGCGGCGCAGCGCGTCGATGTCGTCGCGGAGCCGCGCGGCGTGCTCGTACTCGAGGTTGCGCGCGGCGGCGGCCATCTCGCGTTCCAGCCGCTTCAGGTGCTGCTGGGTCTGGCCGGACAGGAAGTCGCAGAGCTGCTCGGCGATCTCGCGGTGCTGGACCGCGGTGACCCGGCCGACGCACGGCGCCGAGCACTTGCCGATGTAGCCGAGCAGGCACGGCCGGCCGACCTGTGACGCGCGCTTGAAGACGCCGTTGCTGCAGGTGCGGACGGGGAAGACGCGCAGCAGCAGGTCGAGCGTCTCGCGGATGGCCCAGGCGTGGGCGTACGGCCCGAAGTAGCGGACGCCACGCTTCTTCGGGCCGCGCATGACCTGCGCGCGCGGGTACGGGTCGTCGAACGTGATGGCCAGGCTCGGGTACGACTTGTCGTCGCGGTAGCGCACGTTGAACCGCGGGTCGTACTCCTTGATCCAGTTGTACTCGAGCTGGAGCGCCTCGACCTCGTTCTTGACCACGGTCCACTCGACCGACGCGCCGGTCTCGACCATCGCGCGGGTGCGCTGGTGCAGCGCGCGCACGTCCTGGAAGTAGCTGGACACGCGGCTGCGCAGGCTCTTCGCCTTGCCGACGTAGATGACCCGGCCGTCCTTGTCGCGGAAGCGGTAGACGCCCGGCTCGTCGGGGATGGTGCCGGGCGCGGGTCGGTAGCGCGCCGGGTCAGCCATGCCCCCCATCGTACGAACGGGCACCGGCGCGCGCCCGGTGCCCACGCGAGGGGTGCTTGCCGGTTGTGGGCGGCGCTGCCATCGTCGGCGCAATGGCTGAGGGGGAGCTGCGCACCGAGCCGATGAGCCGGACCGCGAAGGCGGTCGTGCTGGGCGTGCTCGCGGTCGCGGTCGGGCCGCCCGCGCTCTACCTGCCCTACGCAGGCCGCGCGCTCGACCGGCTGGAGGTAGCCGGCACCGGCTACGCGCTGGAGCCCGCCGGGCGGCTGGTGGCCTCCGACGACGGTCCGCTCGTGACGTACCGGCCGGCCGAGGTCCTCCGGATCCGGCTCCGGGTCCCGGTGCGTAACACGAGCCGGCTGCCGTTGCACGTCCGGCACGAGACCGGCGACGAGCCCGGGCCGGGGACGACCGAGGGGACACCGACGCCGACGACGACCGTTCGCGTCGGACCCGGCGAGACGGCGTGGCTGACGTTCCAGCACACGGTCTACGGCTGCCCCGGCGCCGGCCAGGAGGGCGCGGTCTTCGAGGTCCATTCCGTCGAGGTGCTCGTGCGGGCGCGGGCGACCGACGAGCGCAGGACGTCGCTGCGGCTGCCGGTGCCGTACCGGGTGCCGTTGCTGCCGCCCGGAGACTGCGCCGGCGGTACGGCGTGACGCGCCTCGTCGTGGGGGTCGCGGCCGCCGTCGCCGCGCTGTCCGCGGTGCTGCCGGCGAGTGCGACCGCCGTCGAGATGCCGGGTCTGGACTGGAGCGCGACGCTCGGTGGCGGCGCGGTCGACGTCGCGACCGGGGAGCCGGCCGGCCCGGCTCCGGAGGACCCGCTCTCCGACGGCAGCGCGGCGACCGTGCTGCCGTACCGCGCGGGCGCGCGGTACCGCGTGCCGGTGCTGCTCGCGCTTGAGCCCGGCGCGGGCGAGGTCGTCGTCACCGGCGTGCGGCTGGTGACCGGGGCGGTGAGCGCGGCCCGCCCGGCCGGTGCCGTGTACTCGCGCACCTGCTGCGTGCTGCGGGACGTGCTGCCACTGGACTCGTTCGTGCTGCGACCGACGGAAGCGGCATCGGTCGTCGTCGTCGGCGTGGAGGTCGAGCTGTGCTGCGCGCCGGTCGAGGCGGGCTGGGTGGAACGGCTCCCCGGCATCGAGGTCACGTACCGGCGGATGGGCGTGACGCGCACGGAGTACCGGGCGTTCGGCGCCGCCCAGACGGTCGTGGTGCGCGGCTGACGCGGCGCCGCGACTTGGCGTGGCCGCGCCCGATCTGTCACATTTCTCGCCCAAGTGCCGCAGCGGGGTGAGAGGTCGCGAGGTGGCGGACGACGTCACGGCAAGCGTGATAGTCGACGGTGGGTGCACCGGGCCCAACCGGACCACCGTGCTGCGCCTCGCCTGGACCCGCAAGGACCCGCTCGCCGTCCGGCTGCTGCTCACCGCCGAGCCGGACCACCCCGCGTTGCCGCGCGGGAAGTGGCTGGTGCTGCGCGACTTCCTCCGCTACGGCTGCACCCACGCGACCGGCGACGGCCTGGTCCGGATCGAGCCGACCGCCGACCGGAAGGCGATCGTGCTGCGGCTCGTGGACGGCGGGCGTTCGTCCGCGGTGCACGTGCGGCTGGACGTCGTCGAGCGCTTCCTCGACGCGACCGAGCAGCTCTGCCCGTCCGGCGAGGAGCGCAACGACGAGGCGATCGACGCGCTGATCGACCGCCTGCTGCGCGCCTGACCCATGCGCCGTCCCGGCCGCCGGTGGCGGCAAGCGCTGCTCGCGCTCGCGCCGTTGCTGCTGCCGGCCTGCGAGCACACCGCGGCGGAGCAGGCCACGGAACGCCTCGTCGCGGCGGCGCGCGTCCGCAACACCGCCGTCGGCGCGGCGCTCGTCGTGCTGCTCGTCGTCGCCGCGCGGCTGCTCGCGTTCGTGCTGGGGCGCGAGCGCACCCGGCGCGGGGCGCCGCCGCTGGCCCGGCTCCCGGTCCTGCTCGTCGTGTCGATGGTGGCGACGCAGGTCACGGCGCTGCTGCTGCTGGCGTTCACCGGCGGCGGGGTGGGCTACTTCGTCGGCCCGACGCCTGAGCCGACGTCGCTGGACGACTTCGGGACCGCGCTGACCGCGATCGTGCTGGCGCCGTTCGGCGTGTTCGCGGTCGCCGCGGCGTGCGCGTTCTTCGTCACCGTCGGGCGGCTGCCACAGGTCGAGACGGCGACGTTCGGCATCGCGACGTTCGGTCACCTGCTGTGCGCGGTGGGCGGCGCGGTGTTCGGCGGGTATAGCGAGCCGGCGGCGTGGTCGGTTGCCGGGTGGGTGCTGGCGGCGGTCTCGCTGGTCGCCGCCGCCGGGTACGCGTACGGCCTCTCGGTCCGGGTCCGCGTCGCGCGGACGAGGCGCGCGGCGGGGCGCGCCGCCCCGCGCTAGCGCCGCCTGTTCAGGGCACGCCGCGCGCGGCCGATCCATCGGGGGTGGAGTACGCCGTCACGGCGCCCGCGCGCTTCCGGCTGAGCGGGAGCCGGGCCGCCGCGATCGGGCCGGTCGTCGCCGGCTACCTGCTCGTCTTCGTCATGACGGCGGGTTTCGTCGGCGTGGCGTGGTGGGTGCTGCGGCCGGCTGTCGCGACGTTGCTGCCGGCCATCGCGCTCGGCGTGCTGCCGGCCGGGCTGGCGGCGCGGACCGCCGCGCGGTGGCGCACCGCGCCGTCGGTGCTGGTCGGCCGGTCGGGCATCGTGGTCGAGCACCCGGACCTGCGGGAGCCGTTGGTGGTGCCGGTCGCCGACGTCGCGGACGTGGTCCTGATGCCGGAGACCGCCCCGGGCGGCCGGTGGGACCCGCGGTTCCCGGTGGTGGACGGGCGCGGCGCGGTGGTGGGGTGGCTGTACCGGCGTGGGACGAGCCGGTCGCTGACGATGTTCGACACGACGCCGCGCCACCAGCCGACGGTGGCGGTGGTGTTCCGGGTGCCGCGCGCGCTGCCGGTCCGGCCGCTGTCGGTCATGCGGGGGCCGTTCTCGGCGTACCCGGTGAACGACTCGTACGGCCTGCTGCTCTCCGTCCGCGACCTGGCCGGGGTGCGCGCCGCGTTCGAACAGGCCGGGCTCCGCCCCGTCATGGCGCTCCCGCAGGAGCGCGCGACCGGGCTGCGCGCGTTCCCGCCGGAGTAGCCCGGCTACGCGCGCGCCGCGACCGTCTTCTTCCGCGGCTTCGTGGCGCGCGCCCTGGGCTTGGCGCCGCCGGTGCCGCCCGCGGCCCCCGCCGTCTCCGCGGTGCCGAGGATCTCCCGCAGGAACAGGCCGGTGTGGCTGCCCTCCACCTGCGCGACGTGCTCCGGCGTCCCCTCCGCCACGACCAGGCCGCCGCCGCTGCCGCCCTCGGGGCCCATGTCCACGATCCAGTCGGCGGTCTTGACGACGTCGAGGTTGTGCTCGATGACGAGCAGGCTGTGGCCCGCGTTCAGCAGGCGCCGGAATGCCGCGAGCAGCTTGGCGATGTCGTCGAAGTGCAGGCCCGTGGTCGGCTCGTCGAGGATGTAGAGCATGCGCTCGCCGGTCTCGGTCGCGAGGTGCGACGCGATCTTGATGCGCTGCGCCTCGCCGCCCGAAAGCGTCGTCGCGGGCTGGCCGAGCCGCAGGTAGCCGAGGCCGACCTCGTCGAGCACGTGCAGGCGGCGCAGCACCTTGGGCGAGCCCGAGAAGAACGCGATCGCCTCGCGCACGGTGAGGTCGAGAACGTCGTCGATGTTGCGGTTCTTGTAGCGGACCTCGAGCACCTGCGGCCGGAACCGCTTCCCGTGGCATTCGTCGCAGGGCACGAAGACGTCGGCCAGGAACTGCATCTCGACGCGGACCTGGCCCTCGCCCTCGCACGCTTCGCAGCGGCCGCCGGGAACGTTGAAGGAGAAGTGGCTCGGGGTCAGCCCGCGGATCTTGGCGTCCTTGGTGGACGCGAACAGGTCGCGGATGGCGTCGAACGCCTTGAGGTAGGTGACCGGGTTCGAGCGCGGCGTGCGTCCGATCGGCGCCTGGTCCACCAGCACGACGTCGGTGACGAACTCCGCCCCTTCGAGCTTCCGGTGCGTGCCGACCCGGCGATCCCAGTCCCCTTTGGCGCGCTTCAGCGCGGCATAGAGCACATCGTGGACGAACGTGCTCTTGCCCGACCCGCTGACGCCGGTGACGCAGGTCAGCATGCCGAGCGGGATTTCGACGTCGACCCCTTTGAGGTTGTGCTCCGACGCGCCAAGGACCCGCAGCCGCTGGTTCGAGGGCCGGCGGCGGGTGGCCGGAACCGGAATCGCGAGCTCGTCGCGCAGGTACTTCGCCGTCAGCGACCGGGGCTCGGACATCAGCTGCTTGAGCGAACCGGTGAAGATCACCCGGCCCCCCTGCTCCCCGGCGCCGAGCCCCATGTCGACGATGACGTCCGCCACTTTGATCATGTCGGC